>NZ_QKLI01000049.1:0-699 GCF_003224255.1 Curtobacterium sp. MCBD17_030
CGGTCCTCTCCCCGCCCGCCACGGGGTTCCGCCCGCTCGCCGTCCTGGGGACGGGAGGCGCACCATCCGGCCGCCACGCGCCTCCCGTCCGCCTTGGGGTGAGCGGGTGGAAGCGGGCGATGCCATCCGCCGCAGCGGTGCGTTTCCGCCCGCCCGCGTGCGCGGGGACGGGAGGCGCGGGGCCAGGCCACCAGGCGCCTCCGAACCGCCAGCTGCCCAGTGGGCGGCAGGCGAACGGGCGCAAAGCGGCGCACGCACGACGCGTGCGCCGTTTTTCCGCCCGCTCACACCCGAGGCGGAGTCCCTCTGGTGAGCGGGCGTAAACGGAGGGTGCACTCGCGACGCACCCTGGTACTCATCCCGCTCGCGTGAGCCGGACGGGAGGCACTGGACCAGCCCGCCTTGCACCTCCCCTCCGGCAGACGG
The DNA here is from genome assembly GCF_003224255.1 of Curtobacterium sp. MCBD17_030. Lineage (NCBI taxonomy): Bacteria > Bacillati > Actinomycetota > Actinomycetes > Micrococcales > Microbacteriaceae > Curtobacterium > Curtobacterium sp. MCBD17_030. Next base: position 427 of record NZ_QKLI01000049.1, read on the forward strand.
CGAGCGGGCACGAACCCGTGGTGCGTCTGTCACGCGCCGTGGCATTCCGCCCGCTCGCGTGAGCCGAACGGGAGGCACGGGTCAGGCCGCCGCGCACCGTCCGTCCGGTAGACGGCGAGCGGGCACGAAACCGTGGTGCGTCCGTCACGCACCCTGGCATCCCGCCCGCTCACGCCCGAAGGCGGACGGGAGGCACGGGACCAGCCCGCCGCACACCTCCCGTCCGTCAGACGGCGAGCGGGCGGGAACGGGTGGTGCGACGGCGAGGCACCC
>NZ_QKLI01000050.1:0-774 GCF_003224255.1 Curtobacterium sp. MCBD17_030
GGCCCCGAACCACTGTCACAAGCCGGGAAACACCCGCAGCGCTCACCAGCAGCTCACCGCTGGTTCTCCACCCCTTCGCGGGGTGTGTTCGGCGCGCTGTCACCCACCGCGCCGAGCGCGACAAGCAAAGGAATGAAGACATGCGCAAGTCCCTGAAGACCTCGATCACCCTCGCCACGACCGGAGCCCTCGTCCTCGGCGGCGCCGCGTTCGGTGTGTCCGCCGCGAACGCGTCGACCCCGACCGTGCACACCGTCTCCTCCAGCTCCGCCGCGAAGATCCCCGCACCGGTCGCCTCGGTCCCCGAGGTCCTCGGCGGCGACACCTCCGTCGCCCTCGACAAGGGCTTCACCGACGCCCTCACCTCCCTGAAGCTGACCCCGGGCGTCTCCGGCAACGCCAAGCTCGCCGACGGCGCCGTGTCCTTCCCGATCACCTCCGGCTCGGTCACCTACTGGAGCCCGGACGGCAAGTACCGCCCCTACGTGCAGGGCCTGCTGAACCACGACGACTCCGGCCTGACCCTCACGGCCGGCGACACCACCGTCACGCTCGAGAACTTCGTCGTGAACCCCGGCTCCTCGAAGCTCTACGGTGACGTCCTCGTCAACGGCAAGGTCGCCGCCCCGAACGCGTACCTGTTCTCCCTCCACGGCGGCTCGCTCAAGCCGCTGCAGCTCGAGGGCGACAACGCGATCCTGACCGGCACCACCGTCCACGTCTCCGACGACGCCGCGAAGCTGCTCAACGACACCTTCAAGACCGACGCCGTCA
>NZ_QKLI01000051.1:0-586 GCF_003224255.1 Curtobacterium sp. MCBD17_030
ACCGACTCCACCCCGGTCCGGCCGTTCGGGTTCGGTCTGTCGTACGCGTCGTTCGGGTACTCGGACCTGGTCGTCGACGACTCCGTGCAGGCCGGTTCGGCCTTCACCGCGAGCGTCACCGTCACGAACACCGGGACGGTCGCCGGCGCCCACGTGGTGCAGCTGTTCGGGCACGACGTCGCCGGATCGGTCACCCGGCCCGTCGTGCAGTTGCTCGGGTACGCCCGCGTCGAACTCGACGCAGGGGAGTCCGTGCGGCTCGCCTTCACCGTCCCCACCACCCGCCTGGCCTTCAGCGACCGGCGGATGGTCCGGATCGTGGAACCCGGCGACGTGGAAATCTGGGTCGGCTCGCACGCGGCGGCTTCGGCCTCGGTCGCGGACGCGGACACCGCGACCGGTGGCGTGATCGTCAACGAGCGCGCCACCGCGGTCCGGGTCCTGCCGGGTACCGCGACGCCGCGCGCGGTCCTCGCGGTCGAGGGACCCGTGCACGAGGTCACCACACAGGACGCGCGACTCGTCACGTGGGAGGTCGTCGGCTGACGGGGAACCGGCCGATGACGGCCGCCGCGGGGGAGCGCGG
>NZ_QKLI01000052.1:0-565 GCF_003224255.1 Curtobacterium sp. MCBD17_030
CCGCTACAGCGCGAGCAGCAGCTTGCCGATGACGTCGCCGGACGTCAGTCGGCGGTGCGCCTCGGCCGCGTCGGCGATCGGCAGCACCGCGTCGACGACCGGTCGCACCCGACCGTCCGCCACGAACGGCCACACGTCCCGACGGACGGCGGCGACGATCTCCGCCTTCTCGGCAGCGGGACGTGCCCGGAGCGTCGTGCCGCTGACGGTCGCGCGCTTCCGCATCAGCTGCCCGATCGGCAGCGTCGCGTCCGGTCCGGCACCCGCGGCGATGATCGCCAGGTGGCCGTTCGGCGCGAGGACCTCGAGGTTCCGGTGCAGGTAGGACGGGCCGACGACATCGAGGACGACGTCCACGCCGACACCGTCCGTGAAGGCCAGCGCCCGCTCGACGAAGTCCTCCTCCCGGTGGTCGACGACGAGGTCCGCGCCGAGCTCGCGGGAGGCCCGGACCTTCCGCTCGCCACCGGAGGTCGCGACCACCCGGGCGCCGAGGGCCTTCGCCCAGAGCACCGCGTGTGACCCCATCCCACCGGTCCCGCCGTGCACCAGCAGGGTCTGACCC
>NZ_QKLI01000006.1:0-213289 GCF_003224255.1 Curtobacterium sp. MCBD17_030
CGAGGACGACGACGAAGACGAAGACGACGTCCCGCCGCCGCCCGCTCGTGGCCCCCGTCGGCCCCGCCGCGCCCGCACCCGCGCACGCGGAAGGGCCCCCGCACGCGAAGCGTACGAGGGCCCTTGCCGAGCAGGTCCGGACTAGAAGTCCATGCCACCCGTGGGGTCGCCGGCCGGCATGGCCGGGTTCTTCTCCGGCTTGTCGGCGACGACGGCCTCGGTCGTGAGGAACAGACCGGCGATCGACGCAGCGTTCTGCAGCGCCGAACGCGTCACCTTGGCGGGGTCGATGATGCCCGTGGCGATCAGGTCGACGTACTCGCCGGTCGCGGCGTTGAGGCCCCAACCGGACTCGAGCTCGCGGACCTTGGCGGCCACGACACCCGGCTCGAGACCGGCGTTGAGCGCGATCTGCTTGAGCGGGGCGTCGATGGCGACGCGGACGATGTTCGCACCGGTCGCCTCGTCACCCTCGAGGGTGAGCGAGTCGAGCGCGACCTTGCCGGCCTGGATGAGGGCGACGCCACCACCGGCGACGATGCCCTCTTCGACGGCTGCCTTCGCGTTGCGAACGGCGTCCTCGATGCGGTGCTTGCGCTCCTTGAGCTCGACCTCGGTCGCGGCACCCGCCTTGATGACTGCGACGCCACCGGCGAGCTTCGCGAGACGCTCCTGGAGCTTCTCGCGGTCGTAGTCGGAGTCGGTCGCCTCGATCTCGGAGCGGATCTGACGGACGCGGCCGGCGATCTGCTCGGCGTCGCCGGCACCCTCGACGATCGTGGTCTCGTCCTTGGTGATGACGACCTTGCGGGCACGACCGAGGAGGTCGAGCGTCGCGTTCTCGAGCTTGAGGCCGACCTCTTCCGAGATGACCTGGCCGCCGGTGAGGATCGCGATGTCCTGCAGCATTGCCTTGCGGCGGTCGCCGAAGCCCGGCGCCTTGACGGCGACGGACTTGAAGATGCCGCGGATCTTGTTCACGACGAGGGTCGCGAGGGCTTCGCCGTCGACGTCCTCGGCGATGATCAGGAGCTGCTTGCCCGCCTGGATCACCTTGTCGACGACCGGCAGGAGGTCCTTGATGTTCGAGATCTTCGAGTTGACGATCAGGATGTAAGCGTCCTCGAAGACGGCTTCCTGACGCTCGGGGTCGGTGACGAAGTACTGCGACAGGTAGCCCTTGTCGAAGCGCATGCCCTCGGTCAGCTCGAGCTCGGTGCCGAAGGTGTTCGACTCCTCGACGGTGACGACACCTTCCTTGCCGACCTTGTCGATGGCCTCGGCGATGAGCGCGCCGATGGTCGGGTCAGCGGCCGAGATCGACGCGGTGGCGGCGATCTGGTCCTTGGTCTCGATCTCCTTGGCGTCGGCGAGCAGCTGGGCCGAGACGGCCTCGACTGCCTTCTCGATGCCGCGCTTCAGGGAGATGGGGTCGGCACCGGCGGCCACGTTGCGGAGGCCTTCGCGGACGAGCGCCTGGGCGAGCACCGTTGCGGTGGTCGTACCGTCACCGGCGACGTCGTCGGTCTTCTTGGCGACCTCCTTGACGAGCTCCGCACCGATCTTCTCGTACGGGTCGTCGAGCTCGATCTCCTTGGCGATGGAGACACCGTCGTTCGTGATCGTGGGGGCGCCCCACTTCTTCTCGAGGACGACGTTGCGGCCGCGCGGGCCGAGCGTCACCTTCACGGCGTCGGCCAGCTGGTTGAGGCCGCGCTCGAGGCCGCGTCGGGCCTCTTCGTTGAAAGCAATGATCTTTGCCATGTGAGTTCTTCGTCCCTCCCGGACGTCGTCATCGGGGTCGTTCTGGCACTCAGTGTGACCGAGTGCCAAGCCCGATTCTGGCACTCGCCACCCGAGAGTGCAACACAGTCGGGAGGCTCGCCCCGCTTCCACAGGTCGGCCCACCCGACACCCGCCCGCGCTGCGACCGGGACGACGGCCGCCAGACGACGAACGCGCCGCCCCGGAGGGACGACGCGTTCGTGAGCGGTTCTGCGACTCAGGCGGGACGGACCGACTCGGCCTGCGGGCCCTTCGACCCGGTCCCGACGTCGAACGTCACTGCCTGGCCCTCCTCGAGGACCTTGTAGCCGTTCATGTCGATGGCCGAGTAGTGCACGAACACGTCCTGGCCCCCTCCATCCACGGTGATGAAGCCGAAGCCCTTCTCGGCGTTGAACCACTTCACGGTTCCGTTGGCCATGTTCCTTGCTCCCTGCGGTACTGCTGGTGCGAACGACGCCACCATCGCAAATGGTGCCGTCGGGTCCGAGGCCGTGTCGCCTCTCCTGATCTCGCGACATCCCCTCTGGAATGAGGACCTGTCGCGACCACGGGATGACCACTCGTGACTCTGACCGAGTGTCACGATTTCGGCAAGGGGTGTGACACGTATTTCACGGAGCGATCCACCATCCGCAACGTGCCGGAAACACAGAGCCCCGGATCAGCCGGTGTAGTCGGCCCCGAGGACGACCGACACGTCGGCGTTCGGGAAGGCCGCCGACTGCTGCACCGCGGAGGTCCCGAGCGACTGCGCGATCCCCTCCGCGAGCGCTGCCTGCGACTCCTGCTGGTAGTAGACGATGGTCTGCGTCGACCCCGTGGTGCCGGCGTCGCCCGTGGAGGTCACCTTCCACCCGGCGCCGGTGAGCTTCGTGGAGGCGTTCGCGGCGAGGCCCGTGGTCGAGGTCCCGTTCAGCACCACGAGGGTCGTCGCGCCCTGGTCCGAGGGGGACGCAGCGGCAGCCGGCGCGGAGCTGGACGCCTCGCCCGACGGCTCCGGACTGGCCGACGCACCGCCGGTCGGGGTCGAGGACGCCGACGACGACGGGGCCGCCGTCGCTCCGCCACTGCCCTCGGTGAACTGGAAACTGCCGTTGGCGAGTGCGAGCACGAGCACACCGACGCCCACGAGGACACCTGTCGCGAGGGCCGCCCACGCGAACACGATCCATCCACCACCCCGACGGGCAGCACCGCGGTGCGCCCCGACCCGGGGGCCGTCGGTGACGTCGTCGAACCGGTCTCGCGGGAATCTCGTCATCGTTCCTCTTCACGTCCTTCGTGGTCGGCCGGGGGCGCGACGAAGCTGCGGGCAGCGCGGGCACTCGTCCGGGCCCGGCGGAGACGCTGCAGCCGGGTGACCAGCTGCGGGTCGTACGCCAGGGCAGCCGGAGAGTCGATCACCCGGTTCAACACCTGGTAGTACCGCGTCGGCGACATGTCGAACTCGACGCGGATCTCCGCTTCCTTCGTCCGGTCGTGCCGTGCCCGCTCGTGCTCGAACGCGAGCACGTGCTTGGCGAGCTCGGTGAGCTCGTCGGTGGGGAGGGCGGTCACTGTGGTTCCGATCGCGGACGGGTTGCAGGTCTCGCACATCGTAGGGGCGCTCGGCAGGTCGACCCTGGCACGGCGCTGGACTGTCGCGGAACCCGCTCAGCGGAGCGTGCGGCCGAACCACCGGACCCGGGTCCCGAAGGCGTCCGACACGGCGAGCGCCCGGCCGTCGAGGGACAGCGTCGCGAACGCGTCCGGGTCCGCGGGGTCCACGTCCTCCGGCAGCGTCGCGGCGACCCCGGCGAGGATGCCGGTCCGCTCCAGCGCCACCCACCGCACGTCGCGTTCACGGAGCCGGTCGACCAAGCGCTGCCGTCCGGCGCCGGGCACGTAGACGAGCGTCCCCGTCGTGAGGACGACCGGTTCGCAGTCGTCCGGCAGCGCATCGAGCGCCCGGTCCAGGTCCTCCGGCACCCTGCCACGGATCCGGACGGGAGGCTCGACCACCGTCGCCCGCAATGCCTCCGCCATCAGGGCGGTCCGGTCCGTCGCCTCGGGCGGGACGGCCTCGGCGAGTCGCTCGAGCGCTCCCGGTGCCGTCGGGTCGATCGGGTTCGGGTCGAGGGCGATGCGCGCACCGATCCGGATCGACGTCGCGGCGGGGTCCGGCGGCGTCCCGGTGACGTCCGCGACGAGGTGCACCGCCGGCCCGGGCACGGCGGTGTGCATCCGGACGAGCGGGTCGAGCGCCCCGGTACGGACGTCGCGCCCCATCACGAGGGGGCGCGACGTCCGTTCCGGGGCGCGTTGCCGGTGGTCGAGCGTCACCCGGTCCGGGATCGAGCAGAGCCCGGCGGCGGCTCCGACGTCGACCAGCCCGAGCGGCCGGTCGGACGCCGCGGCGAGCGCAGCGAGCACCGGGACGACGGGGGCGAGCCGACGCGGGTCGTTGGCCTGCACGGTGGCGGTGGTGAGGGCCGCGACCAGGGCGGGGCGGGCCTCCCGGCCGAGTGCGCGGAGCGAACCGGCGTCCATCGGGTCGGCGCCGAGCCGTCGTGCGACCGCGAATAGCAGTTCCGGCTGACGCTGTGTCTCGGGGACCTCGTCCAGGAGCGCGACGAGGTCGTCGTCCAGGGAGTCGGCCCAGCCGGCGTAGGCGGGCGAGACGGACGCGATCCGGTCCGCGTAGGTGCGGTAGCGCTCGCGGGTGTCCATCAGGACGCCGGGCGGTACATGCCGACGTGGGTGATGCCGGCCTCGTCGTAGGGGACGCCGAAGCGGACGAAGCCGTGGCGTTCGTAGAGCGCGGCGACGTACTGCTGGGCGTGCAGCACGAACGCCTCGTGCCCGTGTTCGGCGAGCGCTGCGGCGACCAACCGGCCGGCGACGCCCTGGCCGCGGTGGTCCGGGTGGGTGGCGACCCGGCCGATCACCCGGGTCGGGGCATCGGTGCCGTCGGGGTGCGGCTCGTCCCCTGCCGGGCGGACCAGGCGGAGGTAGCCGGTGGCCGGCGCGTCCGGGGTGCCGGACCACCAGTGCTCGGTGTCGGGCTCGCGGTCGCGGCCGTCGAAGTCCTCGGCGGTGACCCGTTGTTCGAGGGCGAACACCCGGTTCCGCAGCCGCACGATGTCGTACAGTTCGTCGGTCGTCAGGTGTTCCCAGCGAGCGTGGTGGACGGAATGACCGGACATCCCCCGGAGTTTACTGATCTGACGCACGATGACCGGTGGACACGAGTCCCGGTCGGAACCAGGAGGTACGCACATGGCATACAACGTCGACAAGTCCGACGCCCAGTGGCGCGAGGAGCTCTCGCCGGACCAGTACGCCGTGCTCCGCCAGGCCGGGACGGAGCGCCCGTGGACGGGTGAGCTCCTCGACGAGGAGCGTGCCGGGGTCTACACGTGTGCGGCGTGTGGCGCGGAACTGTTCAAGAGCGGCACGAAGTTCGACTCCGGCTGCGGCTGGCCCTCGTTCTACGAGTCGGTCGACCCGGCAGCGGTGCAGCTCATCGAGGACAAGTCCCTCGGTATGGCGCGCACCGAGGTCCGCTGCGCGAACTGCGGCGGGCACCTCGGCCACGTGTTCCCGGACGGCTTCGGGACCCCTACGGGCGACCGCTACTGCATGAACTCGATCTCGCTCAACTTCTCGGCGGAGGAGTAGCGAACAGGCGACGGCGCCCGGGCTGCGGCTCGGGCGCCGTCGTCGTGTCCTGCCCGGTACGATGGGCGGGTCAGCCGGCATGGCGCAATTGGTAGCGCACCGTACTTGTAATACGGGGGTTGCGGGTTCAAGTCCCGCTGCCGGCCCTCAGGTCCACGCGCGCGGTCCCCGTCCGACGGTCACCGACGCTGCAGGTACCCGCACGTCAGCGTGACGGTCCACGGCGATCGGTCCGGCGACTGTCGGAGCAGTGCGGTCCCCCGTCCGTCGGCGCCGCGGCTCACACACGTGGCGCGCGCGGCGGGCACCTGCGACGTGATCGTCGGGCCGTCGGACCGGGTGGCGTGGCCGGTGTCGTGGACGTTGACCACGAGCGGGACCGCGACCGCCAGGGCGACCACGACGGCCGCGCCGCGACGGATCCATGCCCGGCGCTGGCCCCGATCCGGGACACGAGCACGGGCCGGGCACCACAGCGCGTCGGCGGTGACCACCAGTGCGAGCAGCAGGAACCCGGAGCTCACCGTCGCGTAGCGGATCGTGCCGAAGTGAGCGACGTGGTCCGCCACACCCTCGGTGAACGCGAACCCGCCGGCCGGGGTGACCAGGAGCGCGGCCGACCAGAGCGCCGCCGCCCCGAGGACCGTCGCGGGGACGAGCCACCGGTGCACCACACCACCGCAGACGATGCCCGCCACGGCCACCGCGACGCAGACGACGGTGAGCACGACGATCGGGGTCATCCCCGAGGCGCTGATCAGGCCGCCCACCGACCCGAGCCGGGTGGTCCACACCGTGGTCAGCGGGACGGTGACGAAGCCGACGACGACGTCCGCGAGCGTCACGGGCGTCGCCGACCCGTAGCTGATCGACGGGCGGGGGTACTGCACCGCCGTGACGACCTGCGCGGCGCCGGCCAGGAGGAACGCGGCGGCGACCGGCCACTTCTCGCGTCGGCGGATCCCGGCCAGGAGCAGCGGGGCGAAGAGCAGCGCCTGCGTCTCGCTGAGCACGACGACGGCGACCAGGACGGCGGTCGCGGCCGACGTCCACCAGGACCGCGGCACGACCAGGAGGACGACGGGGACCAGGAGCAGCAGGAACGAGTGCAGGTTGTTCATCGTCCCGAGCGCCTCACGTGGCGCGGTCGGGATCAGCGGGGGCACGGCCGCGAGCAGGAACGTTGCCACCGGGCTCCGCAGCATCGTGCGACCGTACAGGTACAGCAGCGCGCTCACGGCACCGACCACCGCACACGAGAGCAGCGTGACCGTCTGGGCGAGGTGCTCCGGGCGGGCGATCGTGCTGCTGACCGCGGCGACGAGGCGCGGGACGACCTGCAGGTAGCCGCCGAACGGCCGGAAGAGGGTGGCGCCGAACCCGTCGACCATGTCCGCGGAGACGAAGTCCCGGCCGTCCTCTGCCCACAGCGTCGCCCGTTGCACCGGGTCCAGGCGGAACCAGGCGGTGGCCGTCGCGAGCACCAGCACGACCAGTGCGACGACCGCGGCCCGGATCGGGCGGCCGGCTGGGGACGGGCTAGTGCTCGAGCCGAGCACAGGGCACCTCTGCCGTCCACAGGCGCGGACGCGGCGACGCTTCGATGCGCACCGTCCCGTCCGGGTCGGCTGAGCAGACGGCCGCGCCCTGTCGCTGCACCTGGGTGGACCAGACCGGTCCGTCAGCCCGTCGGGTCTCGGCGTGGACGTTGAGGACGCCCGCGGCGACGACGCTCGCGACGAGGACCCAGCCGAGCACCGGCAGCACCACACGGCCGCGGCCGATGCAGACGTCCGCGGCGACGACGACCGCGGCCAGCAGGAACATCGACGCCGCGGCGGCGTACCGGTAGGGGCCGAACCGCTGGAACGAGGCCTCGTTCCACTCCGCGAACATGCTCGGGACGGCGTTCACCCGCAGGGCAGCGACCCAGAGCACGGCGGGCGCGGCGCCGAGCGCGACGATCATCCACCGGCTCGCTCCTCCTCGTCGCACCAGTCCGAGGACGAGCACCGCCAGCACCACGACCGCCGGCACGACGACGACCCACCACCCGAGGTGCACGATCGTGACGCCGACCTCCCGCACGTCCCCGTTCCACGAGCCGGCGACGGGTTGCGCGAGGAACCCCGCGGCGATGTCGAGCGGGCTCGCGTCGCTCGGGGTCCGCGGACGCGGTGCCTGGAGGGTCGTGGCGGCCTGCGCGGCGAGCCCCAGGAACGCGGCGGCCAGGACCGGGACACCCCGGCGGCTCCGGAACCCGAACAGGAAGAGCGGCACGAAGAGGGCCGCCTGTATCTCGGTCAGGGTGATGGCGAGCGCGGCGACGGCCATGCTCGCGCTGCTCCACCAGGACCGCGGCCGGAACGCGAAGACCCAGGGCGCCAGGAAGAGCAGGTACCAGTGCAGGTTCGCGGTGTTGCCGGCGATCTCGACGACACCCATCGGCGCGATCGCGGGCACGACCGCCAGGAGCGCCCGGAGCGGTGCCGACCGGACGACGTCCCGCGCCAGGACGAACACGGTCACGCTGACGATGCCGATCACGCAGCAGGACAGGGCCGTGACGACCATCGCGTAGTCCTCGATCGGCCAGAGCGCGACGGCCGCGTCCACCACGATCCGCGGGACCAGGTGCAGGTAGCCGCTGTACGGGTGGAGCAGCGACGGCACGGCACCGAGCTCCAGCCGCTCGTTGAGGAAGACGCCGGAGTCCTCGGCCCAGGCGATCCCCCGGGTCGGCCAGCCGAGCCGGTGCCACATCCACAGGCTCGAGGCGACAGCGAGCACGGCTGCGACGACCCACGTCAGGATCGGGTGCGTCAGGGCGCGCCGACGACGGACGTCGACCGGGACGGGGGTCGTTTCGAGCACCACAGGACGCTAGCAGCCGCCCGGCCGCGAGGAGCGCCCATGCATGAGCAGCACCCTGGCATGAGCAGAGCCCCGAGCGACCAGGTCGCTCGGGGCTCCGGCGCGGTGGAACACGGATCAGGGGCGTTCCCGGCGCTCGGCGCGGTAACCAGCCGGCCGTGCGTCGATCCTGACATCCGCAGGACCACCGGGTCCACGCCGCCGGACGACATCAGCGGTTTCCCGCATCATCCGGCGGGCAGCACCGCGGATCCGCCCTGCCCGGGGCGCCTGTTCAGCGGCCGCCGCTGATCTTCCGCTCGCGCTGCGCGACGCCGGCCGTGCCGTACGGGTAGTCGTCCACCCGGGGTGCGCTGGCGTCGGTGAGGGCCCGGAGCTCGGCGTCCTCGAGCACCAGGGCCGCTGCACCGAGGTTGTCCTGCAGCTGCTCGACCGTCCGGGCACCGAGGATGACGCTGGTCACGGCCGGGCGGGCGAGCAGCCAAGCGAGGGACACCTGGGATCGCGAGGCACCGTGCGCCTCGGCGACGCCGGACACCACGTCGAGCACCTGCCAGGTGCGCTCGTCGGCGTTGCGGGCCTCCCACGCCTCCATGCCGCGCTTCGGGTCCTCCCCCAGACGCGTCGAGCCGGTCGGGGCCTCGTCACGCTGGTACTTGCCGGACAGCCAGCCACCGGCGAGCGGCGACCACGGCAGCAGGCCGATGCCGGCGTCGAGGCAGGCGGGCACGACCTCGTGCTCGATGTCGCGGACGAGCAGGTTGTACTGCGGCTGCAGGGTGACGGGGGGTGCCCAGCCGTGCGCCTTCGCCTCGTAGACGGCCTTCGTGACCTGGTAGCCGAGGTAGTTCGAGAACCCGTAGGACCCGATCTTGCCGGCCGAGACGGCGTCGTCGAGGAAGCGCAGGGTCTCCTCGATCGGGGTCAGGGCGTCCCACGCGTGCATCTGGTAGAGGTCGATGTGGTCGACGCCGAGCCGCTCCAACGAGGCGTCGAGCGCGACGCGCAGGTGTCGGCGCGACAGGCCGAGGTCGTTCGGACCGTCGCCCTGCGGGAAGCGGCCCTTGGTGGCGAGGACGACCTGCTGCGCCTCGGTGGGGTGTGCCTGGAGCCAGCGGCCGATGATGCGCTCGGACTCGTTGCCCGAGTACACGTCCGCGGTGTCGATGAAGGTGCCGCCGCCGGCCACGAAGGCGTCGATGATGGCGTGGGAGGTGGGTTCGTCGGCTTCGCTGCCGAACGTCATGGTGCCGAGGGTCAGCGATGACACCACTGTCCCGCTGTTGCCGAGGAGTCTGTGTTCCATGCGGCGGACGCTACGCCGCGCGGCCTCCGCAGCGGGAGGGCCCACGAGTACCCGTCAGCTGCCGCCGGACAGGCCGTCGCCCAGGAACGCGATCGCCGGCGTCAGTCCTGTTCCCCCAGGAACGCGATCGCCGCCTCCCGGAAGTGCCGCGACGTCGGGGCGTTGAAGTGGTTCCGCCCCGGGATCTCGAAGAAGGTCGCGTGCGGCGCCGTCTCGGCGAGCCGCAGCGCACTGTCCTTGATGCCGTCCGCACTGCCCGCGGCGAGCAGCAGCGGCTGTGTCGGCGCGTTCTCGGGCGTCGGCTCGATGCTGTCCCGCATCCCCTCGACCATCGCGACGAGCGCGCGGAGGTCGTTGCCCTCGATGCCGGCCGCCATGGTCAGGTACCCGTCGGTGACGCGGTCCGCCACCGGTGTGCCGTCGGTGATGAACGCCCGGGCCTGGTCGACGCGCACGCGCCGCATGGGGTCGGCGTCGGGGATCCCGCCGAGCACGGCGCGCGAGATCCGGTCGCTCATCCGTTCGGCGGTGTGCCAGCCGACGCGGGCGCCGAGCGAGTACCCGAGGAACGCGACGTCGTCGAGCAGGTACGTGTCGATGACGGCGGAGACGTCGTCGACCAGCAGGTCCATCGAGTAGCTGTGCGGCTCGTGTGGCTTCCCGCTGGCGCCGTGGCCGCGCTGGTCGAACGCGATCACCCGGCGTCCGGCGCGGACCAGGTCGCGGGTCCATCCGGAGGCGTGCCAGTTCAGCAGCGCTCCGGAGGCGAATCCGTGCACGGCGACGACCGCTGGCGCGTCCGGGTCACCGAAGTCGTAGGTGGCGAGCGGCAGGCCGTCCGGGGACATGACCACCCGGGGGCGGGGCGCTTCGGGGACGAGTGACATGGCCTGCCCAGGGTACCGGGGGCACAGTGGCTGGCATGGACGGCTACGGCGGCGATCAGATCCGTGCGGCGGAACGACCGCACCTGGAGGCGGGCGAGCCCCTCATGCAGCGGGCCGCGGACGGGTTGGCGACGATCGTCGGCGATCTGCTCGACGACCCGGCGGTGCGTCCGGGTGACGGTCCGGGGTCGGTGCTGGTCCTCGCCGGCAGCGGTGACAACGGCGGGGACGCCCTGTTCGCAGGTGCGCGCCTGGCGACGGCCGGGAGGCGCGTCACGGTCCTGCGCGTCGGCTCACGCGTCCACGAGGCGGGCCTGGCAGCGGCCCGCGAGGCCGGGGCGCACCTCCTGGAGGACCCGGTCGCGGACGGGGCGTCCGGTTCCGCAGCGGGTGCTGCGGACATCCTGCACGCGGCGACGCCCCCGGTCGGTGAGCGGCTGGCGCAGATCGCCCGCGAGGCCGCGCTGGAGGCGGACCTGGTCCTCGACGGCGTCCTGGGCATCGGCGGCGGCGGACCCCTGCGGTCGCCGGCGCGTGAGGTCGTGGCGGGCCTCCGCGAGTTGGCGCGGGAACAGCGGGCGCCGTTCGTGGTGGCGGTGGACGTGCCGAGTGGGATCGACGTGGACACCGGCGGCATCGCGGACGACCACGTGCTGCACGCGGACGTCACCGTCACGTTCGGCGGGGTGAAGGCCGGGCTGCTCCGGGGCCCAGCGGCGACGCTCGCCGGACGGATCGAACTCGTCGATGTCGGGATCGGTGCGGACCTGGCGGCGGTGGAGCCGCTGATCCGCACCTGACCTGTCCCGCGTCAGACCGCGCCGGCGTCGACCCCGTGCTCGACGTCGCCACGGGCCTCCAGCCAGGTGTCGACGAAGTGCCGGTAGTTGGCTGCGATGAGCTGCTCGGCCGCCTCGGTGTCCAGGTGCTCGCGGACCACGTCCTCGAGCGGCTCCTCCCAGTTGCTCCGGCCGATCGCGAACCCGACGAAGCCGTCCACCGGTGCAGCGGTGCGCAACCACGCGTCGAGCTGCTCCTGCGGGGCGTCCCGGCCGAGGACGATGCACTGCACGCTGTCGCGGCCACCGCGGCGGGCGGTCGCGACGACGCGTTCGGCGTCCTCTCGACGGTCCAGGCCCTCGAGCTTCCAGACGTCCGCCTCGACCCCGTGGTCCTGCAGGAACTCGAGCACCTGGACGACGAGGTCCGGGCGGAGGTCACGGTCGTAGTCGTCGACCGATGCCGTCTGCTCGTCGGTGCCCGGCACGAGGAGCTCCACGAGGAACGGGCGACCGGCGTCGTGCAGGGTGGCCGCGACGTCGGCGAGCGCGCGCGCCTGCTGCTCACGGGAGTCGGCGTCGAACGCGGGGTTGTCCCGGACCAGCACCTTCACCCAGTCCGGGTCGAAGGCGTCGACGTGCGCGACCCAGTCGTCGCCGTACTCGAGTTCGAACCACTCGCGGCCGGATCGTTCGATCGGCATGGCGAGCTGCAGCCCGGCTTCCTTGACCAGTCGGGCGACGTCGGCGCCGTACAGCTCATCGACCAGCACGCCGGTGCGCTCCCGGGAGGCTCCTGCGGCGAGGGCGGTGAGGACCCCGCGGTAGACGAGCTGCTTGCCGGCGCGGACCCGTTCGGCCTCGGCCTCGTCCGCGGGCTCACCCGAGTCCTCGTCGTACGTGTGCTTCAGGAGCGAGGACCGCTGGTCCATCGCGAGGAGGAACAGGGGGTGGGTCTCGTCGAGGATCGGCATGTGCCCCGGTCTACTCCGTCGGCGCTCCCCCTCGGTTCGGGTCGGAGTGGTTCCGGGCGGCGTCGTGGTTCCGGGCGGCGTCGTGGTTCCGGGCGGCGTCGTGGTTCCGGGCGGCGTCGTATTTCCGGGCGGCGTCGACCGATCGTCCGTACGTTCGGAGCATGACGTTCAACGACGACACCCGGCTGCAGGGCGGCAAGGTCAAGCGCCGCGGGCGCAACACGGCCATCGGCGGCGGCGCGGCCGGAGTCACCGCGATCGTGGTGTTCCTCATCGCGCAGTTCACCGGCGTCGACATCGGCGGGTTGGTCGGCGGCGGGAGCGGTCTCACCCCGATCCAACAGGGCGGCGTCGAGGCCACACCGATCACCGAGTGCCAGACCGGCCGCGACGCCAACGCCGACGTCGAGTGCCGGATGGAGGGCGCCGCCGAGTCGCTCGATGCCTACTGGAGCTCCGAGTCGCAACAGCTCGGGACGTCGTACTCGACACCCGACTTCTTCCTGTTCGACGGGTCGACCGACACCGGGTGCGGCACCGAGTCGGCGGCGACCGGGCCGTTCTACTGCCCGCCGGACCGGGCGATCTTCCTGGACACCGCGTTCTACGACGACCTGAAGTCGACCTACGGGTCCTCGGGCGGTCCGCTCGCACAGATGTACGTCGTCGCGCACGAGTGGGGCCACCACGTGCAGCAGCTCCAGGGCACCTTCGCCGACACCGACCGGAGCGGCACCGGCGCCTCGTCCGGCAGCGTCCGAGTCGAGCTGCAGGCGGACTGCTACGCCGGGGCGTGGGTCGGGGACGCGGCGACCACGAAGGCGGCCGACGGTTCGACGTTCTTCGAGCCGGTGACCCGCGCCCAGATCGCCGACGCCCTGTCCGCCGCCAGCGCCGTGGGTGACGACAGCATCCAGGAGAAGGCGACCGGACAGGTCGACCCCGACTCGTTCACGCACGGGTCCAGCGCGCAGCGGCAGCGGTGGTTCGAGCGCGGCTACGAGCGCGGGGCGACGAGCTGCGACACCCTGAGCGTCGCCGGCTCGTCGCTCTAGGTCGGGCGGCCGGCCGGGCCGGTCAGTCCGAGGTGGCGGAGGCGGACGGGGTCTCCGACGACGAGCTGCTCGGCGTCGGGGTCGGGGTGGACTCGGTGCTGCCGGCGGCCCCGACCACGAACGTGCGGAACTCGTCGTTCGTCGACGCGGTCGTGTACTGGTACTGCTGACCGTTGACGAGCACCAGCGGGGTCCCCGGGAAGGTCGTCAGATCGGAGCCGGGGATGTCCCCACCGGTCACCGCGGTGGTGCGCTCGTCGACCCACTTGCCGTAGCGCTGGTCGTCGATGCAGGACTCGATCGTGGAGCCGTGCCGGACACCCGGGACGCTCGTGATCACCGAGGCGAGCTGCTCGTCCGTCAGGCCCGGCGTGCCCTCTTCCGGCTGCTTCGCGAACAGGGCCTTGTTCACGGCGAAGAACGAGTCAGGCGACTCCTGCGCCACGCAGGCCGCCGCGTTCGCCGCACGGAGCGAGTACTTCGTGCCCTGCGAACGGTTCGACAGGATCGCGACGGGGTGGATGTCGATCGTCGCGGCCCCCGAGTCGACCAGGCCCTCGATGTACTCGCTGTTCGTCGACTCGAACGCGCCGCAGATCGGGCAGAGGTAGTCGACGTACAGGGTGATCCGCACCGGGTCCGCCGAGGCGGTCTCCCCCGCGGACGGCCCGCTCGACGCGGCGCCCGGGTCGACGGCCTTCAGACCGGTGCTGATGGTGATGCCACCGTCGGCCATCGTGTCCGGGCCGGGGCCGGCGGGACGCGAGGAGTTCACGAGGACGAGCGTCACGATGGTGGCGGCGGCGACGAGCACCACGCCGAGTCCGATCTGCAGCCCCAGTCGGGCACCACGCTGGCGACGCTTCTGCTGGGCTCGGGTGCGCTGGGCTCGCTCGCGGGCAGCGGCACGACGAGCGTTCCGTTCGGCACGAGCGGCACCGGCGCGGTCCTCGCGAGGGCGGTCGTCGCGAGCACGCTCGTCGCGAGCACGGTCATCGCGAGCATCGTCGTCGCGAGCGCGGTCGTCACCTTCAGGGCGGTTGGTCATCGGGCGGCTGTCCTCCTGGTCGGTGTCCGCTCGGCCTCCCCCCGGTCGGCGGACGGACCCGCCGATTGTAGTGGCGGCCGATGGGAACCACCCAACCAGCAGGGAATGCCCGGGGTACCGGCAGCTGCGCACTGGCGCCGGTCCGAGAACTCGTGTTGTATGAGCAGCGATGGTCGACGGCGACCATCCGCCGGCCCTCGCGGGTCGTCGCTTCACTACGGATCGTCCGGCACGTACCTGCCGGTGGAGAGGACCGAACGCTCATGGCGTCCGTCACCTATGACAAGGCAACCCGTCTGTACCCCGGAGGCAACCGCCCCGCGGTGGACTCCCTCGACCTGGACGTCGCCGACGGCGAGTTCCTCGTCCTCGTCGGCCCCTCGGGCTGTGGCAAGTCCACGTCCCTGCGCATGCTCGCCGGCCTCGAAGAGGTCAACTCCGGCGCCATCCGCATCGGCGACCGCGACGTCACGGACGTCCCGCCGAAGGACCGCGACATCGCGATGGTGTTCCAGAACTACGCGCTGTACCCGCACATGACCGTCGCCGAGAACATGGGCTTCGCGCTCAAGATCGCCGGCGTCGGCAAGGAAGAGCGCGCGACCCGCGTGCAGGAGGCAGCCAAGCTGCTGGACCTCGAGCAGTACCTCGGCCGCAAGCCGAAGGCGCTCTCCGGTGGTCAGCGTCAGCGCGTCGCGATGGGCCGCGCGATCGTCCGTCAGCCGCAGGTGTTCCTCATGGACGAGCCGCTGTCGAACCTCGACGCCAAGCTCCGCGTCCAGACCCGCACGCAGATCGCGTCGCTGCAGCGTCGCCTCGGCGTCACCACGGTCTACGTCACGCACGACCAGACCGAGGCGCTGACCATGGGCGACCGCATCGCGGTGCTCAAGGACGGCATCCTGCAGCAGGTCGGCACGCCGCGCGACCTCTACGAGAAGCCGAACAACGTGTTCGTCGCCGGCTTCATCGGCTCGCCGGCCATGAACCTGCTGCCGGCCTCCGTGGTCGAGGGCGGCATCACCTTCGGGTCGCTCAACCACCCGATCGACCGCGACACCCTCTCGAACGCCCGCTCGGGTTCGGTGACGGTGGGCGTCCGCCCCGAGGACATCATCGTGTCCCAGTCCGGTGAGGGCCTGCCCGTCACGGTCGACGTCGTCGAAGAGCTCGGCGCCGACGGCTACCTCTACGGCCACGCCGACGTGAACGGCACGCGCACCGACATCGTCACGCGCGTCGACGGTCGCAACCACCCCTCGATCGGTGACACGATCGTCGTGAGCCCGAAGCAGGGTCACGTGCACGTGTTCGACGCCGAGTCGGGCGAGCGCCTCGACGACAAGGCCGTCATCAGCGCCTGATCCGCACCACCGGGAGCCCGCCAGCCGCCGCACCAGGCGGGTGGCGGGCTCCCGCCGTTCCCCCTGTGGGACGGGAGGCGCGGTGCCGGCCCGCACCGCGCCTCCCGTCCTGCAGACCCACCGCCGAGCACCTGAGGACCCGTCGTGCCCGACTCCATGACCATCACCGCCGCCACCGTCGACCCCGGCCTGCTCGACCTGCCGTGGGACCTGCCCCTCGAGGCCTGGCCGGACGAGACGATCGTCGCGCTGCCGAAGGGCATCTCGCGGCACCTGGTGCGGTTCGTGCACCTCAGCGGCTACGTCGTCGCGGTCAAGGAGACCAGCGCCGAACTCGCGCGCTCCGAGTACGACATGCTCCGCACCCTGCAGCGCATGGACGTCCCGTGCGTCGACCCGGTCGCGGTCATCACGAACCGCGTCGGCCGCGAGGGCGAGGAACTCCAGCCCGTCCTCGTCACCCGGCACCTGCGTTTCTCGCTCCCCTACCGCGCCCTGTACTCGCAGACGTTGCGGCCCGACACCGCCACGCGGCTCGTCGACGCGCTCGCGCTCCTGCTCGTCCGCCTGCACGTCATCGGCTTCTACTGGGGTGACGTCTCGCTGTCGAACACGCTGTTCCGGCGGGACGCCGGCTCGTTCGCGGCCTACCTGGTCGACGCCGAGACCGGCAAGCTCTACCCGGGCGGCCTGTCGAACGGGCAGCGTGAGAACGACCTCGAGGTCGCCCGCGTCAACATCGCCGGGGAGCTGCTGGACCTCGAGGCCGGCGGACGGCTCGACGAGAACGCCGATCCGGTCGACGTGTCGAACCGGATCGTGGCCCAGTACCGCACCCTCTGGACCGAGCTCACCGGCCCGGAGCAGTTCGACGCCGGCGAGCGCTGGCGGATCAACGACCGGGTCGAGCGCTTGAACGCGCTCGGCTTCGACATCGAGGAGTTGTCGATCCGCACGGCCGAGGCCGGCGCCCAGGTCCGCATCCAGCCGAAGGTCGTCGACGCCGGCCACCACCAGCGCCGACTGCTGCGCCTGACCGGGCTCGACGCCGAGGAGAACCAGGCCCGACGACTGCTCAACGACCTGGACGCCTACCGTGCCCGCAACGGCCGCGAGGAACTCGACGAGGAGATGGTCGCGCACGAGTGGGTCTCGCGGGTGTTCGAGCCCGTCGTCCGTGCGATCCCCCGGGACCTGCGTGGGCGACTCGAACCGGCCGAGGTGTTCCACGAGCTGCTCGAGCACCGGTGGTTCATGTCCCAGCAGGAGGAGCGTTCGGTCTCCCTGCCCGAGGCCACCACCGCGTACATCAACGACGTGCTGCGGCACCGCCGGGACGAGCGCACGCTCATCAACCCGCCGACGTCGTCGATCGCGCTGCCCCTGGACGACGACGAGGACGACGTCGACGACTGGCGCGCGTCGGTCTGAGTCGCGGTCGCACGACGTGCCGCCGGTGCAGCGCCGAGGTCGCAGAACGTGCCGCCTGCCGACCGGAGAGACGACAGAACGTGCGACGTCGGCACGCGGCCGTCCCGGGCGAGCCCGAGGTCGCGAGACATGGCGAGCGCTCGCTGCCGAGGTCGCAGAACCTGCCGCCTCCCGGCCCGCCGGGCGGCAGGACGTGCGACTTCGGCGACGGGTTCGCGGGCGACGGGCGGGAGGGCAGACGGGCAGACGGACGGGAGGCCCGGTGCCGGTCTCGTGGACCGGCACCGGGCCTCCCGGGTGTCGTCTGGTGCGCGCTACGCGGAGCGACGGCGCCGCGCGACCTCCCACAGGGTGACGCTCGCGGCGATGCCGGCGTTGAGCGACTCCGTCGCGCTGGAGATCGGGATCGACACGATCGCATCGCACGTCTCGGTGACCAGGCGGGACAGGCCCTTGCCCTCGGAACCGACGACGATGACGATCGGCCGGTCGGCGAGCTCGAGGGCGTCGAGCTCGACGTCGCCGTCCCCGTCGAGTCCGAGCACGAACAGGCCCATCGACTTCAGCGACTTGAGCGTCTGCGTCAGGTTCGGGGCCATCGCGACGGGTGTGCGTGCAGCGGCACCGGCGGAGGTCTTCCACGCCGACGCGGTCACACCGACCGAGCGACGCTGCGGCACGATGACACCGTGCCCGCCGAACGCCGCCGTGGAGCGGATGATCGCTCCGAGGTTGCGCGGGTCGGTGATGCCGTCGAGGGCCACGAGGAGCGGCACCTGGTCGCGGGAGAACGCCCGCTCGACCAGGTCCTCGGACACGGCGTACTCGTACGCCGGCACCTTGAGCGCGACGCCCTGGTGCACGCTGTCGTGCCCGGTGATGCGGTCGAGCTCCGGGCGCATGATCTCCATGATCGGCACACCGCGGTGGTTGGCGAGCGTCAGGATCTCCTTGACGCGGTCGTCGACCTCGATGCGGGCCGCGACGTAGAGCGTCGTCGAGGGCGTCTTCGTACGGAGCGCCTCGAGCACCGAGTTGCGTCCGGTCACGAGCTCGCTGTCGTCGGTCTTCCGCGCGGGCGGACGACCGCCGGTGCGGGTCTGCGGTGCCGAGGCACTGCTGCCGCCGCGACGCGTGCGGGCCGCTTCGAAGCGCTCCTTCGCGGCCTTGCGCTTGCCGGCCGGGTGGTAGGGGCGGTCCTCGGCCTTGGGGGTCGGCTTGCGACCCTCGAGCGCCTGGGCGCCCTGGCCGCCGGAGCCGACCTGCTTGTTGCCCTTGCGGCCGGCACGGACAGCGCCCGGACGACCCTTCTTGCTCCCCGAGACGTTCTTCATGCAGTTCTCCTGTTCGGCACTGCCGTGTTCAGGCGATGCTCCAGCGTGTTCCGGATGGTGTGTCCTCGATCGTGATGCCCGCGCCTGCGAGATCGTCCCGGACGCGGTCGGCCGTGGCGAAGTCCCGTGCGGCCCTGGCGTCGGCGCGCTCCTGTACGAGGCGTTCGACGAGGGCGGCGAGCGGTGCTGCGGAGGTGTCGTGCCCACCACCCGACCAGTGCGGTGCACGCGGGTCGATGCCGAGCACCTCGACCATCGCAGCCACCTGATGGTACGCGACCCCGAGCGCTTCCGCATCGTCGGCGTCGAGTGCGGCGTTGCCGGACCGGACGGTCTCGTGCAGCACTGCCAGCGCCTGGGGCACCGCGAGGTCGTCGTCCATGGCGTCGGCGAACCCCTGCGGAACGGCCGGAGCGTCGCTCAGCCGGACCCCTTCGAGGCGCGTGGCGGCCCGTGACAGGAAGCCGTCGATGCGGTCGAGTGCGGCTTCGGCCTCGGCCAGGGACCCGTCGTGGTGGTCGATCGTCGAGCGGTAGTGCGCGGCACCGAGGAAGTAGCGGACGACGACCGGACGTGCGGACTCGAGGAAGTCGGCGGCGAAGATCGAGTTGCCGAGCGACTTCGACATCTTCTGCCCAGCGACGGACACGAGTCCGTTGTGCAACCAGTACGACGCGAAGGCGTCCCCGGCAGCGGTCGACTGCGCCAGTTCGTTCTCGTGGTGCGGGAAGCGGAGATCGAGGCCACCGCCGTGGATGTCGAACGCGGGCCCGAGGTAGCGCCGGGACATCGCGGAGCACTCGATGTGCCACCCGGGACGACCCGCACCCCACGGGGAGTCCCAGCTCGCGGTCGAGGGCTCCCCCGCCTTGCTGCCCTTCCAGAGTGCGAAGTCCCGGGCATCACGCTTGCCACGGGGATCGGCATCGGTGGCGTCGACCATGTCGTCACGTCGCTGTCGGGTGAGCGCGCCGTACTCCGGCCAGCTCGCGGTGTCGAAGTACACGTCACCACTGCCGTCGGCGGCCGGGTACGCGTGCCCGCGCTCGATGAGCCGCGTGATGATGTCCTGCATCTGCGGGATGCTCGCGGTCGCGCGGGGCTCGTACGTCGGCGGCAGGATGCCGAGTGCCGTGTACGCGGCGGTGAACTCGAGCTCGACGCGGTACGCCCGCGCCCACCAGGGTTCGTCGGTGCCCGCGGCCAGGTCGAGGACCTTGTCGTCGATGTCCGTGACGTTCCGCACCAGGGTCACGCGGTACCCGCGGTGGCTCAGCCAGCGACGCCAGATGTCGTAGACCAGCGCGGACCGGAGGTGCCCGATGTGCGGCGACGACTGCACCGTCGGGCCGCAGACGTAGATGCTGACCTGTCCGTCGACCAGGGGCACGAGGTCGACGACGTCGGCGGCGCGGGAGTCGTACAGGCGAACGGTCACGCGACAAGCCTAGAGGGCCGTACCCGCGGTGACACGGGGCCACCCGGAGCCTGTGGAGAACGAGGCGACGGTCTCAGGGCGCGGGCGCGGATCGTACTACTGCCGTCGCGATCGCGGTCAGCCCCTCACCCCGCCCGGTGAAGCCGAGGCCGTCGGTCGTCGTCCCGGACACCGCCACGGGAGCGCCGACCGCGGCGGCCAGGGCGTCCTGCATCTCGTCACGACGGGCACCGATACGCGGGCGGTTGCCGATCACCTGGACGGTGACGCGGACGGGCTCGAGTCCGGCGCCCTGCAGGAGTGCGACGGCACCCCGCACGAAGACGTCCCCGGCGGCGCCGGCGAAGACCGGGTCGGCGGTGCCGAACCGGCTCCCGATGTCCCCGAGGCCACCGGCCGAGAGCAGGGCGTCGCACACCGCATGGGCGACGGCGTCCCCGTCGCTGTGCCCGGAGAGGCCGGGCTCGCCGGGGAAGTCGAGCATTCCCACACGGCACGGCACGGCGGGGTCGAAGGCGTGCACGTCGACACCCAACCCGACACGCACGTCGGACCCGACCGGGACGTCCGACCCCGCCCGCCCGTCGAGCGTGCGGGCGGCCGCTCGTTCGGCGACGACGGCCTCGGCCCGACCGAGGTCCCACCGCGTGGTGATCTTGAACGCGTCCGGGTCGCCCGGCACGGTGCGGACGACACCGCCGGCCGCCTGGAACACCCCGGCGTCGTCGGTCTCGGCCCGCTCCGCGACGGCGTACGCCCGACGGAGTGCGGCGAGCGGGAAGCCCTGCGGCGTCTGCACCCCGACCAGTGCCGAACGGTCGACGGTCTCGACGACGACGTCCCCGGCGATGCGCTTCACGGTGTCGGTGACCGGAAGCGCCGGCACCACGCCGACACCACCCTGCGCCGGCCCGTCCGCCGAGTCGCCGGCGACCGCGGCGAAGACCCGCTCGAACTGCGACGCCGGCGTGAGGCACCGCGCTGCGTCGTGCACGAGCACGGTCTCGACGGAGTCCGGCAGCACGGCCAGCCCGGCCTGGACCGACGCGTGGCGATCCGCGCCTCCCGGCACGACCGACGTGAACGCCGCAGCCGCACCGGCCACGTCGGCGACGAGGGCACGGCACTCGTCCATCCGGTCGGACGGCGCGACGACGACCACGAGGGTCGGCTCTCGGAGGGTCAGGACGGTCCGCAACGCGCGGACCAGCATGCGCTCCCCGGCGACGGGGACGAACGCCTTCGCGGTGCCGATGCCGAGACGGGTGCCGGACCCTGCCGCAACGACGACGACCGCACGGGCTGCCAGAGCTGGGCTCTGCGCCGGTGCGGTCGTCGTGTCGTTCGTGGTGGTGCGCAAGCGGGCGTCAGGACGCGAGGACCTCGTCGAGGACGGTCGATGCCTTGTCCTCGTCGGTCTTCTCGGCCAGGGCCAGCTCAGAGATGAGGATCTGGCGCGCCTTGGCCAGCATCCGCTTCTCGCCCGCGGAGAGGCCGCGGTCCTGATCGCGGCGCCACAGGTCGCGGACGACCTCGGACACCTTGATGACGTCACCCGAAGCGAGCTTCTCGAGGTTCGCCTTGTAGCGGCGCGACCAGTTGGTGGGCTCTTCCGTGAACGGTGCCCGGAGGACCTCGAACACCTTGTCGAGCCCTTCCTTGCCGATCACGTCGCGGACGCCGACCAGGTCGACGTTGTCCGCCGGGACCTCGATCGTCAGGTCGCCCTGCGTCACCCGAAGCTTCAGGTAGACCTTTTCCTCGCCCTTGATGACGCGAGTCTTGACTTCAGAGATGGTTGCCGCCCCGTGATGGGGGTAGACGACGGTCTCGCCGACCTCGAATTGCATGTATCAGGCTCCGTTCCCAGACATCCAGTTTACCACAGGGGACGTTCGGGTAAGGGGAGCCTGACCCCCGGGCCCGCGCGGGACCCGCCCGGGCGCTGCCCACCCTGACCTCCGGCCCCACCGGGGCCTGGGTAGGATGATCGCCAGGACCGCTCGGTCCGCCATCGTGAACTTCCGGAGGAACCTCTTGCGAGCTCGGGTACTCGTGTCCGTCGCCGTCGCTGCGACCATCGCGTTCGGTGCGACCGGCTGCGAATTCTTGTCGCCGTCCCGCACCCAGGAGATCCGTCAGATCACCGACGGTGTCGATGTGTCCACCGGCACGATCGACGTGCGGAACGCCCTGCTCATCTCCGACAGCGGGAAGGACGCCCGGTTCGTCGGGACGCTGGTCAACACCGGCAACGGCGACCGCACCGTCACGCTCGAGGTGGACGGCGACGACCAGACCGTCGAGGTCGCCGGCAACTCGACGACCGTCCTCGCGGACGACGGCGAGCACGACACGGTCGACTTCGACGACGTCAGCGTGAAGCCCGGCTCGCTCGTGAAGATGTACTTCTCCTACGACGGTGCCGAGGGCGCCTCGGCCACGGTGCCGGTCCTGACGAGCGGGCAGGAGCAGTACCAGACGCTCGCACCGAGCCCCACCCCGACGTCGACGCCGACCTCGCCGTCGAACAGCGGTAGCGAGCCGACCGGCGGCGCCTCGGCTCCGGGCACGCAGAGCGGCTCGCAGACGGACTCCTCCGAAGGCGACAACGGCACGAACTGACCGCAGCGTGCCGTGCACGACCGCGCGGTGCAGCAGCGCCCGACGGGAGGCCCGGGGCCGGTTCCGATGAACCGCCCCCGGGCCTCCCGTCCGTCTGCCGTCCTGGTGGCGGCTACGCCTCGATGCGGTACCCGAGCCCGCGGACGGTGACGAGGACCTCCGGGGTGCTCGGGACGCGCTCGATCTTCGAGCGGATCCGCTTGATGTGCACGTCCAGCGTCTTCGTGTCGCCGAAGTAGTCCGAGCCCCAGACCCGGTCGATGAGCTGCCCACGGGTGAGCACGCGACCGGCGTTGCGGAGCAGCAGCTCGAGGAGCTCGAACTCCTTGAGCGGCATCGGCGTCTCGGACCCGTCGACCGAGACCGTGTGCCGCTCGACGTCCATCCGGATCCCGCCGACCTGCAGGATGCCCATGTCCCCCGGGTCGTCCTCGGTCCGGCGGCGGAGCACCGCACGGATGCGGGCGAGCAGCTCACGCGTCGAGTACGGCTTCGTCACGTAGTCGTCGGCGCCGAGCTCCAGCCCGACGACGATGTCCACCTCGGAGTCCTTCGCGGTGAGCATGATGATCGGGACGTTCGAGCGGGTGCGGATCTGCCGGCAGACCTCGGTGCCGGACAGACCCGGCAGCATCAGGTCCAGCAGGACGAGGTCCGGGTTCTCGGAGTCGAACTTCGACAGGGCGGTGACGCCGTCGGCCGCGACGGCGGTCTCGTACCCTTCCCGCTGCAGCAGGAACTCCAGGGGCTCGCTCAGTGCCGGCTCGTCGTCGACGATGAGGATCTTGGTCACGATGGCTGCTCTTCCATTTGCTCTTCGAGTGCTGTGGTCAGTTCGGGGTCGGCTTCGGGGATGCGGATCGTGAAGGTCGAACCCTTGCCGGGCTGCGACCAGACGCGGACGTCACCGCCGTGGTTGCTGACGATGTGCTTCACGATCGCCAGACCGAGCCCCGTGCCGCCGGTGGCACGGGAGCGGGCCGGGTCGACACGGTAGAACCGTTCGAACACGCGGTCGAGGTCGGCCTCCGGGATGCCGACGCCCTGGTCGGTGATCGCGATCTCCACGAAGCCCTTGGTGCCGCGGACGCCGACGCCGACGCGGGTGTTGTCCGGGGAGTACTTCACGGCGTTCGCGATGAGGTTCGACACCGCCACCTGGAGCAGGCCCGGGTCTCCCATCACGCGGAGCTTCGACTTCTTGGCACGGATCAACTCGATGCCCCGGGCGCGGGCGACGACCTCGTTGCCGTCGATCGCGGCCTGTACGACCTTGTCGATACCGGTCTCCTCGCTGGCCTCGAGCGCGTCGACGGACTGCAGCCGGGACAGCTCGATGATGTCCTTCGTCAGCGCACCCAGCCGTTCCGACTCGGTGACGAGCTGTGCGGCGAACTTCCGGACGTGCGCCGGGTCGTCGGCTGCGATGACGAGGGTCTCGGACAGCAGGCCGATGGCCCCGATCGGGGTCTTGAGCTCGTGCGAGATGTTGGCGACGAAGTCACGCCTGACCTCGTCGATGCGCCGGCTCTCGGTCAGGTCGTCCGCCGTGACGAGCACGTACCGGTTGCCGAGCTGCGCCGCGCGGAAGCTGAGGTAGCCCATCACGTCACCCCGACCGCCGCGGGGCAGTTCGAGGTCCTCGGCGCCCATCTCCCCGCTGCGCCGGACCCGGTCGACCAGAGCCGCCAGTTCGTCGTGCACGAGCTTCCGCCGCACCACCAGACCGACCGCCAGCGCCTGCGGCGACGCGGCGACGACGGTGTTCGAGGGGTCCACCACCACGGCCGGGTTGTGCATGGTGGCGATCACGGCGGCGACCCCGTCCGGCAGGCTCCGTTCCGCCACGTCGGCTGCACGTGCCGTGCGCTCGGCGGTGATGATCAGCACCACGACGCCCGCGCCGAACACACCGCCGAGGAGCATCGACAGTGGCACGAGCCACGCGTTGTCCATGCCGCCAGTGTAGGAGTGGTCACACGCGGTTCGGACGCCGTTCACGCCCCGGAGCAGGCCGGATCGCGAACCGTTCAGCCGCAGGTCACCGACCGTTCACCTGGGCTGACGACACTCGTCCGGTACGCAGAGAGAGGCCCTCCCCCATGCGCGAAGTGTTCCAGCAGGAGCTCCAGGACGTCCAAGAGCGTCTGACCGAGATCGCCGGGCTCGTCGAGTCCGCCATCACCCGAGCCACCGAGGCGTTCAGCGAGTCGGACGTGGCCCTCGCCGAGGAGGTCATCGCCGACGACGCGAAGATCGACGCCGCCGCGTCCGCCCTGGACGAGGTCGCCATCGACATCCTCGCCCGCCAGGCTCCCGTCGCCCGCGACCTCCGGGTCGTCGTCACCGCCCTGCGTGTCAGCTCGTCGCTCGAGCGGATGGGCGACATGGCCGAGCACATCGCCCAGCTCGCGCGTCAGCGCTTCCCCGAGAAGGTCGTCCCGAAGGGCCTGCGCGGCACCTTCAAGCAGATGGGCGCGCACGACGTCGCGATGTCGCAGAAGCTCACGCGGCTGCTCGCGACCGAGGACATCGCCCTGGCCGCCGAGATCCGCGACGAGGACGACGCCGTCGACGAGCTGCACGCCAGCGTCTTCGACTTCGTGCTCGGCGAGGCGTGGAAGGGCGGGCCGGTCGACACGGTCGACGCGACCCTGGCCTCCCGGTACCACGAGCGGTTCGCCGACCACGCGGTCTCGATCGCGAAGAAGGTCGAGTACCTGGCGACTGGCGACTGGGCCGGCGCGGCCAACGTCACGACGTCCCCGGCCTGAGGCCGGCGGGCTGCCCTCAGGGTCGGTCCCGCAACACGCAAGGTGGGCGGTTGCTCGCAGCGGTACTCCGTTGCGGGGAGCCGCCCACCTTGCGTTTCGCGGAGGTGGGAGGATCGAGGCATGGCCCAGGTCGCGATCATCGTCAACGGCATGCCCGGTTCCGGCAAGAGCACGGTGGGCGCCGCCCTCGCCGAGGTGCTCGGCTGTCCCTTCCTGTCGAAGGACCGGGTGAAGGAACCGCTGGCCGACATCGCCGGACCCATGATCCCCTCGCGCACGCTCGGTGGCATCGCCATGGACACGGTCTGGGCGATGGCCGGAGCGGTCGAGAACGGGGTCGTCGTCGACGCCGTCCTGCTGCCGACGCGTGACCGGGCCTTCCTGGAGGCCGGACTCACCGCCGCCGGGTCGCCGCGCGTCGTCGAGGTGTGGTGCGACGTCGACCGTGCGACCGCCGAGGAACGACTCCGCGACCGGTACGAGCCCGGCACGCTGCCGACGCGGCACGAGGTGCACGGGGACCTCGCGGAGATCCTGGCGTTCTGGGACGAGCACGAGGCGTCCGCCGCTCCGGTCGGTGTCGGCCCCGTCGTGCGGATCGACACCGCTCGGCCGTACGACGTCGGCGTCCTGGTGCAGGAGATCGCGTCGCACTTCGCGTGACGACGACGGCCCCGCCCCGCCGAAGGGACGGGACCGTCGTGTCGCGCGGCGCTGCTGTTACTTCTTGGCGCCCTGGGCAGCGACCGCAGCCGCACCGGCAGCGGCGGCCTCGGGGTCGAGGTAGTACGCCGGCTTGGTCGGCCGGAAGTCGTCGTCGAGTTCGTACACGAGCGGGATGCCCGTCGGGATGTTGAGACCCGCGATGTCGTCGTCGGAGATGCCGTCGAGGTGCTTCACGAGTGCCCGCAGCGAGTTGCCGTGCGCCGTGACCAGGACGGTCTTGCCCGCGCCGAGGTCCTTCGTGATGTCCGACTCCCAGTAGGGGAGCAGCCGGTCGATGACGAGCTTCAGCGACTCGGTCCGGGGCAGCTCGTCGCCGAGGTCCGCGTAGCGACGGTCACCGTGCTGCGACCACTCGGCGTCGTCCGCGATGGGGGGCGGCGGGACGTCGAACGAGCGGCGCCACTCCATGAACTGCTGCTCGCCGTACTGTTCGAGCGTCTGGGCCTTGTCCTTGCCCTGCAGGTCGCCGTAGTGCCGCTCGTTGAGGCGCCAGTCGCGCTTGACCGGCAGCCAGGCCAGGTCGGCCTCGAGCAGGGCGATGTCGGCCGTCTGGATCGCCCGGGTCAGCAGCGAGGTGTACAGGACGTCGGGGACGATGCCGGACTCGGCGATGAGACTGCCGGCCCGCTTCGCCTCCTTCTCACCCAGCTCGGAGAGCCGGACGTCGACCCAACCGGTGAACAGGTTCTTCTGGTTCCAGTCACTGTTGCCGTGACGGAGCAGGACGAGCGTGGAGGTCATGCGGCCGAGTCTACCGAGCAGTGCTCCACCCGTACCCTGGTCCCATGCCCGGGAACTCCTCGCCGATCGGCACCGTCACCCGCGGGACGACCGGGCACAACCGGCTCCGCAGGGTGGACCGGTGGATCGCGGCCCTCCCGGTCCTCCGGCGGACCGACGACCCCCTCGTCGCGGACGTCGGCTACGGCGCGAGTCCGACCACGACGCTCGAGCTCCGCGACCGGTTGGCCCAGGTCCGACCCGACGTCGAGGTCACCGGGATCGAGATCGAGCCGTCGCGGGTCGCCCTCGCGAACGCCGGGACGCGGGACGGCGTCGCCTTCCGGCTCGGCGGCTTCGAGACCCCGACGCCGGGCGGCCGACGACCCGCGGTCATCCGGGCCTTCAACGTCCTGCGGCAGTACGACGAGTCCGCCGTCGTCGGGTCCTGGCGGATCATGCAGGACCGGCTGCAACCCGGCGGGCAACTCGTCGAGGGCACCTGCAACGAGGTCGGTCGGGTCGCCTCGTGGGTCACGCTCGACCGGGAGGCCCCGCACACCTTCACCGTCGCGCTGCGGTTGGCCGGACTCGACGTCCCGAGCATCGTCGCCGAACGGCTACCGAAGGCGCTCATCCACCGCAACGTCCCCGGCGAGCGGGTGCACGCGTTCCTCCGCGACCTCGACCTGGCCTGGGCGGTCGCCGCTCCGCTCGGCACCTACGGCCCGCGGCAGCGCTGGATCGCAGCGGTCCGCGGGATGCGCGACCGCGGCTGGCCGGTCCTGCACGGCACGAGCCGCTGGCGGCTGGGCGAGCTCAGCGTCCCCTGGTCGGCGGTCGCTCCCGCCTGACGCACCCGGCTCCGGCGGTCCACATCGCGGCCGGCCGGGAGGCACGGCTGGACACCGGTGTTCGTCGAACGCGCCGCGGACGGTCACGGCGCGACGGACGAACACCGGTGTCTTGCAGCGATCACCAGCCACACGGGGCGCGAACGGAGCGCGGCCAGCGCCGGGTCGGTCAGCCGCGGCGGACGGCCCCGAGCCGCGGGAGCCGCGGCACGTCGGCGGTGGCACCGGCGCCCGGCGGCACGATGACCTGCTGCGCCGCGGTCACGACGACGTCATCGGTGGTCAAGGACAGCACGGCCGACGGGTCCAGGGACCGCTTGACGACCGCCAGCCCGATCGGCCCGAGCTCGTGGTGCGTGGCTGAGGCCATGAGCCGCCCGACCTCGGTGCCGTCCAGCGTCACGGGCGTCCCCGGTGCGGGGACGACCCCGTCGGAGCCATCGAGGTGCAACATCACCAGACGCCGCGGCGGACGTCCGAGGTTGTGCACCTTCGCGACGGTCTCCTGTCCGCGGTAGCAGCCCTTCGACAGGTGCACGGCGGAACGGAGCCAGTCGAGTTCGTGCGGGATCGTCCGCTCGTCCACGTCGGACAGCGACGGACGCCAGGCGGCGATCCGCAGGGCCTCCAGCGCCAGGAGACCCGCGGCGGGCACGTCCGACGCGGCCGCCTGGGCAGCGGTGTCGGGGGTGACCACGGCGATGCGGAGGGTCCAGTCGGTGCCGGGGTGGGCCTCCAGGTCGGCGTAGCCCCACCCACCGGGCGTCACGGACGACCACGGGTCGACCCAGGTGACCAGCGGCGACGCATCGTGCAGCGGGTCGGCGCCGTCGAACCACCCGAGCGTCGCGAACTCGGCCGAACGGTCGGTGACCTCCACCCGGAGCATGAACCGCATCGAGGACAGCCAGGCGGCGAGCGGCTCGGCGTCCTCCGGCTCGGTGAGGAGCCAGGCGGTCTCGCCGTCGTCGACGACCCGTGCGGCGTGCTCCACCCGACCGGAGGCGTCGAGCACCAGCGTCTCGGTGCTCACCCCCGGTGCCAGGCCGAGCAGCAGCTGGGACGTGATCGAGTTCAGCCAGGACAGGCGGTCCGGACCCGACACCGTGACGACACCGAGTCCGAGTTCCACGACCGCGCGACCGCGGGCGAGCAGACGCTGCTCCCCGAGCGGGTTGCCGAAGTGGGCCGCGGGCCCGGCAGCGGAGGCGACGAAACCGTCACGCGCAGTGAACGGCGAGGCCATCAGTCGACCTTCGCGAGCTGCCCCGAGGCGTGCGAGGTGAGCTCACGGCCGAGGGCGGCGATGTCCCACGCCCAGAAGAGCTTGCCCTCGACCAGGCCGTACATTCGCGTCGCAGCCGAGTACTCCTTGGCGTTGGCGGAGCGCATCACGGCGTCGGTGGCGAGGTCGATGCGACCCTGCTTGACGCGACCGACGTAGAGCTCGTTGACGCCCGTCGGGTGGATGATCGCCGCTTCGACGTCGAAGCCGTTCGTCTGGTTCCGCAGGGTCTCGACACTCTGCGTGGTCGAGAACGGCACCGGGCCGTCGCCGAGCAGCAACGCGGGACCGCGGTCGCCCGGTTCGGACGGACGGTCGAGCCGCCAGTAGCCCATCTCAGCAGCGAGCGGCGTGTGGTCGTCGTCGAGCAGCCACGTCGTCGACGAGTAGTTGAGGTACGGCAGACCGTCGTGGCTGAAGCTCACACGCTGCCCGAACTCGTACGTCCGGACGTCGTCGTCCTCACCCACGGGGTACTCGACGACTCCGGTGCCTTCCCAGACGCCGACCAGCCACGACAGCGGGACCAGTTCGGCGGAGAGGCCCTCGGGGAGTTCGATCACCGCTGGCCCTTGAAGAGCTTGACGACGACGGTCACCGAGATGAAGGCGATCGCGAGCGACGCCAGGCCCAGCAGGCCCACGTAGAAGAGCTCGAGCGCAAGCAGCGAATCCATGCCGGAAGTCTACGCGGCCCGGACCGAGAAGCCAGGGACCTCAGCGCACGAGCAGGATCAGCGCCGTCACGAGCACGACCACGAAGGACCCCGACGACGCGATGCTGATCCGCTCCACCAGGCCGTCCTTCGTCTGCGTCGCGAGCTGCAGGACGAAGCTGACGAACACCGCCGCGACGAACACGAGCAGCAGCCAGGCGAACGAGTCCTTCTGCGTCAGGGTCAGGACGAGGACCGCTCCGACGACCGCGAGCAACCACACCGGCACCACCGACGTCAGCCGCAGCCGTCGCTGGCTCGGCACGACCACCGGGTCGGGACCCACGGGGTCCGTCGTCTCACTCACGTCCCCATCATGACAGCCGCGTGCTGCACCGTCCGTCCGGGTCGGTTCCGCGGGCTCACTAGAATGGCGCAACGACGTCATCTGCCTCTGGAGGTCCTGTGGCACAGCTCCTGGTACTCACCTCGGCCGCGCCCGGCGACGTCCTGCCGAGCCTCGGCCTGCTGAGCCACCGGATCCGGCACGTGCCCGCCGAGGCCGCACAGCTCGTCAACGCACCGCAGAGCGACCTGATGTTCGTGGACGCCCGGACCGATCTGGTCAGTGCGAAGGCCCTCTGCAAGATCCTCGCCACGAGCGGCTCGACGACACCCGTCGTGCTGGTGGTGACCGAGGGCGGCCTCACCGCGGTGACCACCGAGTGGAGCATCGACGACGTCGTGCTCGAGTCCGCCGGCCCCGCCGAGGTCGACGCCCGCATCCGCCTCAACGCCGGACGCGCCTCGAAGAACCAGACCGGGTCGAAGATCCAGGCCTCCGGCGTCGTCATCGACGAGGCGAGCTACTCCGCGAAGGTCCGCGGCCGGCCGCTCGACCTGACCTTCAAGGAGTTCGAGCTCCTCCGCTTCTTCGCCACCCACCCGGCCCGGGTGTTCACCCGTGAGCAGCTGCTCAGCGAGGTCTGGGGCTACGACTACTTCGGCGGCACCCGCACGGTCGACGTCCACGTCCGACGACTGCGTGCGAAGCTCGGGGACCTCGAGTCCCTCATCGGCACGGTCCGCAACGTCGGGTACCGCTTCAACGTGCATGACGACGACGACCGCTCGCAGGGCCAGTAGTGCTCGCGATCGTCGAACAGCTCGCCGACGCCGCGATCGCGGACGGCGAGGCTCCCCCCTTCTCCGACCAGACCCTCGTCGACCTGCGTGCCGGCCGCGCCCACGTCCTCGGTGACGACACCGGTGTCGCGGTCGTCCGGGACGGTGAGGTCGAGGTCTTCGTCCGCCGGGAGGCCCGGGGTCGCGGCATCGGCACGCGTCTCGTCGAGCAGGTGCTCGCCCTGGCGGACCCGCCGACGCGGGCCTGGGCACACGGTGACCACCCCGCCGCCCGTGCCCTCGCGGCCCGATCGGGATGGTCGGCGGAGCGGACGCTGCTGCAGCTGCGCGCCCCGGTGCCGACGACGGCGGCCGACCCGGGCCTCCCGGACGGCTACCGACTCGACGCGTTCCGGGCCGGCTCCCCGCGGGACGAGGCCGACTGGCTGGCGCTGAACGCCGCGGCCTTCGCGTCACACCCCGAGCAGGGGCGGATGACGCTCGACGACCTGCGCGCCCGCGAGTCCGACGCGTGGTTCTCCGGCGACGACCTGGTCCTGTTGCGTGACGCCGACGGCGAGCTGGCCGGCTCCTGCTGGCTCAAGGTCGAGGACGGCGTCGGCGAGTACTACGCCGTCGCGGTCCGGCCGGACCTGCAGGGCAGGGGCCTCGGCGGGGTCCTCATGCGCGCCGGCGCCGCGCGACTCGTCGACCGTGACCTGCACGCCGTCGCGCTCTACGTCGAGGGCGACAACGCGCCCGCGCTGGCGCTCTACCGCCGGCAGGGGTTCGTCGACCACACCGTCGACGTCCAGTACGCGGCGCCGACGACCGGCCGGTAACATGGAGCGTCGGTGTCGCACCGACGTTCGTGGGTTCGGGGGATCTGTGACGGAGTACGGGCAGCACGCGCAGCGCTCCCAGTACGGCAAGGGGGAGCCGCTCGGCGCGTCCTACCGGCTGGTCGATCTCCTCGGCACCGGCGCGTCCGGCGAGGTCTGGCGGACCGAGCACACCGCGACCGGTGAGCAGTTCGCGGCGAAGCTGCTGCGGGCGGAACTCGCTGCCGAACCGGACGTCGTCGAACGGTTCGTCCGCGAACGCTCGGTGCTGTTGGCACTCGACCACCCCTCGATCGTCCGGGTCCGGGACCTCGTCGTCGAGGGCGACCGGCTCGCCATCGTCATGGACCTGGTCGGTGGCGGCTCGGCCCGTGACCTGCTGCTCGCCGTCGGCACGCTGCCGCCGAGCGACGCCCTGACCATCACCGCCGAGACGCTCGACGCCCTGGCCGTCGCGCACGAGCGTGACGTCAGCCACCGGGACGTCAAGCCCGACAACGTCCTGCTCGACCACGAGTGGACGGCCGGCAGCACGGGCGACGTGCGGGTGTCCGACTTCGGGATCGCCTCGGTCGTGGCCGAACGGGACCGGAAGACCACCGGACTCCTCGGCACGCCGCAGTACATGGCGCCCGAGTCGATCAGCCAGGGGCGCTCCGGTCCCGCCGCGGACGTGTACGGCGCCGGTGTCATGCTCTACGAACTGCTCTCCGGCCGGACGCCGTTCGCCGGCCCGGGCACGGACTTCGCGGTCGCGTACCGGCACGTGACCTCCACCCCGCCGCGACTCGACGTGCCGGACGCGCTCTGGGCCGCGCTGTCGTCCCTGCTGGCGAAGGAGCCCGCTGCCCGCCCGTCAGCGGTCGACGCCGCCGCGACCCTCCGCCGCCTGGCCCGCTCGCTGCGGGACACCCCGGCCCTGGAGCGGGTCGACGACCCGGACGCGTTCGACGAGGTCGAGCGCCCCGCGACGGTCGTGCGTGGTGGGGTCGGTGCTGTGAGCACCGGGACCGCCGTCGCCGAGACCGGCTCCGGCGGTTCCGGTGGTTCTGCGCTCGTGGCTGCCGAGGACGGGGCGGTCGAACCGGGTCCCGACCTCGGACCCGCCGCCTCCCAGACCGTCATCCGACCGTTGGCTCGCCCGGTCCTGCCCGCCGCACCGGCCGAGGTCGAGAGCACCCGACGCCGCTTCACCCGACCCGACTGGTTGACGAACCGGATGCTGCTGCTCGGGATCGTCGGGATCGTGCTGGTCGTCGTGCTCGTCATCGCGGCCGTCGTCTGGCTGCCCGGTGCCGGGAAGAAACGCCCCGGGGGCAGCGCGACCGGAGCGCAGAGTGCCAGTGCCTACCAGCAGGACCGACCACTGCCGACCGGGTTGACCACCACGCGCAAGGCCGTGGTCGACGCCTCGGCCGGCACCGTCGAGCTCTCGATCACATACGCCGCGCAGACCGCGCCGCTGACCGGGCCCCTGCTCGAGGTGCTGCCGGCCGCGGCGAAGGGCGCCGACTGCCCCGCCGTCACCTGGAGCGGCGAGGGCATCACGGCGAAACGGAACCAGCCGTCGCTGACCGGCGTCGACACCGCCTGTGCGTGGAGCCTGTCGGGCGTCGACGTCGAGGCCGGTGGGTCCGTGACCGTGCAGGCGACGGTGCCCGTGGACGCGATCGAGTCGGGGACCGGGTCCGGGTCCGGGTCCTCTGGCTCCGGTTCTTCGGAGGCCGCCGGTTCCGGGTCGGGTGGCTCGGCGCTGCAGGAGTGGCTCGACGGCGTCGGCGCCGCGACCACCGCCGCCGTGACCGACCAGTCCGTGAGCGGCACCGCGTACCCGGTTCAGCGGTTGCAGGGCATCGACGTCCGCACCCCGGACCGCACGGTCAGCCAGACCGCCCTGCCCGTCACGCTCGTCCCGGTGTGGCCGAGCGGTGCGGACGACCTCAACCCGCTGTACCGCAGCCCGAGCACCGGTCGGCCGTCCGAGATGCTCGTCGACATCGCCGGCGGAGAGTCCGGCGTCCGGTTCGCTGACGGCTGCTCGGGAGCGTTGGCGGTGTCGTCCGACGGGCTCGTCGTGACCGCACTCTCCGTGGCACCCACCTGCACGGTGCGGGCCACCGTGGGGAACTTCACGAACCTCGAGAGCGACCCGTTCGGGATCACCACGCGCGACTGACGTCGGTGGCGGGTCTGGCGAGTCCGGCGGCCGGGAGGCGCGTGGCCGTGCCGCCACGCGCCTCCCGTCCGGCGGTCTGCCCCGCGAAAGCGACAGATCAACGCGGACTGTCGGCGCAGAACTGTCGCTTTCGCACACTGAACCGGCACCCGTGGGCGCGCGCGGGTGAGCCGCCGCCGGCCGGCGGTCTGCCCCGCGAAAGCGACAGATGAGCGCGGACTGTCGGCGCAGATCTGTCGCTTTCGCGTACCGAACCGGCGCCCCTGGGCAGGCGCAGGCGCAGGCGTGCCGCGGACCGGCGGTCAGCTGGCGGCGGAGGCGGTCTGCACGAGGCGGACCGCGCCTCCCGAGGCGGCGTACCCACGGCCGACGGTCAGTGCCACCGGCGATCGGCGCGGCAGGGTCACGCCGAGGAGCTCGCCGTCGTAGTCGACGTCCGGCTGCAGGAGCACCCCGCACCGGGATTTCCGGACCGCCCGCGTCCAGTGGCTGTACATCGAACGGAGGTCGGCGGACCGGCCGGATGCCACGACGCAGAGGCCAGGACGCTCGGTCGACAGCAGCGACGCGATGCTCTGGTCGCCGTCGTCGAACCGTTCGGCGTCGTCGATGAGCAGCAGGACCGGGCCGCGCTCGAGGCGGATGCCCGCGAGGAGCGCCGGGACCTCGTCCGCCCCGACGGCGATGCGGTCGAACGAGCCGGTGGCCAGGGGTGAGCGACGGTCGCAGATCGCCCACACCGACGGTCGGACGCCCTCCGTGTTGCGCGCCGACTCAGCCAGGGCGAGGAGGACCGACGACTTGCCGGAACGTGCCGGGCCTGCGACCAGGACGTGCTCGCCGTCGTACACCTCGAGGACGGCGGTTCCGAGGTCGTCCTCCGCGATCCCGATCGGCATCTGCCACGGTTCGGTGTCGAAGCGAGCGGGGACACCGAGGTCTGCGACCGACACCGCTCCGGGAAGGCGACCGACGGCGCTGGCCTTCGGCGCCGTACCGGGCCAACGCTCGGCGACGGCACGGACGGCCTCAGCCAGGGTCCCGCCCGGGGTGCCGACGTGGGACTGCAACTTGCTGATCGAGTCGATGAAGCGTCCCGGGACCGGCGGCGGGACGTCCTTCGGGCGGACGCCGATCGTCGCGTAGTCGTACGGGTCGGCGAGGCGGAAGAGCCACTTCTGTGTGGTGACCTCGTCCATGGCGGACGGGACGGCCTTCGCACGGGTGGTCGAGACCGCGAACGAGATGCCGAGAGCGGGCCCCTCGGCGTACACGCGGTAGAGGGCGTCGAGGAGTTGCTGGCCCTCGAAGTCCTGGTACTCGTCACGGAGCGCGGCGAGGCCGTCGAGCAGGACGACCGCGCGGCGACCACCGGGGGCCGCACGGCGACGGTCGAGTTCGGTCCGCAGGTAGCGGAGCATCCGGGCCTGCAGCTCACCGGCACCCGCTCCGGAGCCGACGTACGCGCTGGTGTGCGGCAAGTCGGCGAGCGGGGCCAGGTCGCCGGCGCCCATGTCGAGCACCAGGAGGTCGAGGTCCTCAGGGCTCGTGGTCCGTGCGAGTTGCAGTGCGATCGACGCCAGCGCGGTGCTCGTCCCACTGCCGGGGATGCCCATGAGCATGAGGTTGCCCTCGGTCCGGTCCCAGCCGGTGGTGACCTGCCGCTGGTTGTCCGGGTCGTCGGCGAGGGCGACCGGGACCGTGCTCGCTGCGCCTGCGGTGTCCGTCGGGACCAGCGTGTCGAGCGGGACGGACGCGCCCAGGGCCTCCGGCCAGATCGGACGGGGCGGGGCGTACCCGGCCTCGTCGTTCGCAGCCGAGATGGCATCGATGAGGACGTCGAGGTCGGTCAGGTCGGAGGCGGCCGGAGCGGCGAAGGCCACCGGAGCCGGCACGCCGAAGACGTCGGTCGGGCGCACGGTGACCGGCTGCTCGGCGCGGAGGTCGCGAGCGCGGCCGGTGACCAGCGCGGTCTGCACCGGTGTGATGTCGTCCTGCCCGAGCTTCACGTAGGCGCGACCGGTCTGCTGGCGGCCGATGCCGGCTGCCGAGGGGACGCCGATGACGTTCGTCGAGTCCTCACGGCTCTGCACACGGAGTGCGACACGCATGTTGGTGTTCGCGAGGATGTCCTCACTGACGACACCGGCCGGTCGCTGGGTCGCGAGGATCATGTGGACGCCGAGGGTGCGACCGACCGCGGCGATCGCCACGAGCGAGGTCAGGACGTCCGGGAAGTCCTTCGCCAGCATCGCGAACTCGTCCACCACGAAGAGCAGTCGGGGCATCGGCTCCGCCGGCTTCGTCGCCAGGTACGCGTCGAGGTTGTCGATGTCCGCACCCGCGGCGGCGAACACCCGCTGGCGACGACCGAGTTCGGCTTCGAGGGCACGGATCGCCCGGTCGGCGAGCTGCTCGTCGAGGTTGCTGATCGTGCCGATGGTGTGCGGCAGACGCTCGCAGGCGGCGAACGCGGCGCCGCCCTTGAAGTCGACGAGCAGGAAGTTGAGCCGTGTCGGGTCGTTGCGGGCGGCGAGGCCGGCCACGAAGGACCGCAGGAACTCGCTCTTGCCGGAACCCGTCGTGCCACCCACCAGGCCGTGTGGGCCGTCGCGGACCAGGTCGATCTCGAGAACGCCGCTCTCGGACGAGCCGATCGGCGTCGAGAAGCCGGTGCGGGCCTCCCAGGCGGCCCGGATCGCGGCTGCGCCGGAGAGCCCCCCGGCGGTGTCGGCGCTGGTGAGCAGGTCGGGGAGCCGGACGAGCGCTGGCAGCGACGCTCCCGGCACCAGGAGCTCGGGGTCGTCGAAGTGGGCGACGTGGCGGGCGCAGAGCTCGGCGGCCTCGGGCGACAGCCCGGCGAGCACGACGTCCTCGACGCGGGTCCGGTCCTCGGGGCGGTAGACGGTCGCTGCGGCGTCTGCGCTGACCGTGATGATCGTGGTGCAGGCCGCGGGGAGCTGCTGCTCGTTCGTCGCGATGACGATCCCGCTCACCCTGCGCGGACGCTCGCCCGGACGGCGCACCTGCCCGAGGGCACTCCGGCCGTGCCCGAGCAGGCTGCGGGCCGGGGCGTCGCGACCCTCGGTGAGGACCTCGGAGTCGATGAGGACGAGGAGCTCCGGGGTCGGCAGCTCGTCGATGGACTCGCGCAGGCCGCGGAGCACCGCGGCGCCCTGGTCACGCTGCGCCGACATCCACCGCTGGCCGGTGCTGCTGCCCGCCACGCGGGCGTGCGGCAGCCAGGAGGCCCAGGACCAGTCGTCCTCGCGGCCCCGGTCGCAGAAGACGCCGACGGTCAGGTCGGCCGGGCCACAGTGCACGGTCGCCTGGACCAGGAGGCTGCGGGCCAGGGCGAGGGCGCCCTCACGGTCACCCACGATCCCGACCACCCCGGCGTCGCTCAGGTCGGCGACGACGGGCGCGGCGGTGAGCTTGCTCGACTCGATCGCGGCCTTCGCGTCGTCCTCGAGCTTCGTCTGCGTCGCGCGCGAGTCCAGTTCCGGCCGCCACGGTGCGTCACCCGTGCCGGCGTGCAGGCTGAGGAAGTCCACGTCGTCGGCCCGACGCTGCCAGAGCGTCGTGGCCGGCAGGAGCGCGCGCCGCACGACGCTCGCCGGGTCCGGCACGAGTTCCTGCCGGCGCGCTGCCTCGATGGCGGCGGCCGCGGTGATCTCGCCGCTGAAGCCGCGGACCGCCTCGGCGAAGCGCTCGTCCTCTTCCTTGAGGTTCCGCGCCCGCCGGTGCTTCTGCTCGAACCACATGCCGATCGCCGTCACCGGGCTGAGGAGGGCGAAGAGCGCGAACCGGGCGTCTCCGAGCAGGAGCACCATCGCCCCGGCCAGCACCAGCGGAGCCGCGACCGTGATCCAGCTGAACTTCGACGCGGGCGGCACGTCGCGCTTCGTTGGCGGGGACACCGGCTCGACCGCGGTGTTGCGTCCGGGGCGCGGCGGACGGTTGAAGGGAGCCGTCGCCGCCGGGGTCAGGTTCGGCAGGGACCCGGGCGCAGGCACCGGCGTTTCGTGCAGGTCCGGGCGGACGAGCAGGACCGCCCCGCCGACGATGACACTCGTGCCGACGGTGACGAGCACCCCGTCCTCGTCGAGCCGCTCCCCCGCGACCACCGTGCCGTTCGTCGAACCGGCGTCACGGATCCGGACGCCGTCCTCCTCGAGCTCGAGCGTGCAGTGCTCCCACGAGGCGCTCTCGGTGGGCAGGACCAGGTCGGCCTGCGGGGCGCGGCCGACCACGAGCCTCCGGGACCGCGGGACGGACACCACCGCGCCGGTGACGAGGCCTCCCGCCAGGGTGACCGTCCACCCGTCGACCAACTGCGGGCGCTCCTCGGGGGTGCGGGCGATGCGTGAGCCCTCGAGCAGGACCAGGTCACGGAGGGGCGTGTCGACGCTCGTCCGATGCCCGTCGACCGCGAGGGTCGTGCCGGGTTCCAGCGCCAGGCCCGTCGCCGACTCGACCAGCTCACCCAGGCAGCTGGCGTTCGCCCAGCCGTCGACCTCCACCGCTTCACGTCGGTCGTCGAGCTCGATCAGCAGACGCATGCGCGCTCCTCCTCGTCCGTGGGGTGGTGGGGTGTTGCTCGTCCCCGTCGGTCCCGCTGGCCCGGTGGGTCAGCGGGCCGTCGAGTCCTGGAACCAGACGAGCGATGCGGTCTGCTCGGTCGTCGCCGGACGCAGCCCGAGCGTCTGCGAAGAGGCCGCGAGGACGGTCGCATCGGCGCGGAGGGCCTGCTGCTGCCGGAAGTCGAGTGCCGGACCGGCGAGGCCGTCCGACGCATCGAGGCGCAGCGTCGAGAGTGCGTCAGCGACTGCCGACGGCTCGTCGCTGCGCGCGGCGCCGACGGCGCGGACGAGCGCGACGACCGCGTCGTGGCTCCGGGAGTCGGCCGCCCACGCGACCGCGCTGAACGGCTGATCGGCCGTGAGGTTCTGCGCTTCCGCGTCATCGGACAGGACCCGGACCCCGCCGAGGAACGCGGACATCGAACGGCCCTGGGCGTCCGAGGTCAACGCGCGTGCATCGTCCGTCGCGACCCCCGTCGAGACGAAGGTGCCCGACAGGCTGCCGTTCGCCGCGGCGAGGGCGGTGCCGAACGCCGGGCTCGTCGCATCGGGGGTGAGCACGACCGGGACGGTGACGTCGGCGGACTGCAGCGCCGCGACGAACGCACCCTGCCGTGCCGCCGGACCGCTCACCACGACCGCGTCGGAGTCGGGCTTCGTGGCCTCGGTGTCCGTCGTGTCGGCGGTCGCATCCGACGTCGCGGTGGTCATCGGGGCAGCACCGGTCCGCCGGGCCACGGTCGTCGCGAGCGCAGCGTCGTCTGCCGCGTCGTCGGCGTCCATCACGTGGGCGAACCGGATACCGGACGGAGCACCGCCGCCCAGGTCCACGAGCAGCGGGGAGTCAGCGCCGCGGATCGCACGCTGCATCGCCGCGCTGACCGAGGCCCGGGAAGGTGCGGTCGACCAGGACCCCTCCCCGCCGTCGGCGTACGGGAGCACCACGGGGACGCCAGCGTCGGATGCCGCGTCGAGCGCGCCCGAGACGTGCGCCCCGGACGAGGCGACGACGATGCCGGCAACGCCGCTGTCGACGAGCTGCTCGACGGCGCGCTTCGCTCCGCTCGCGCTGCCGCCGTCGTTCCGGGTGACGAGTTCCACGTCGGTCCCACCGAGGGTCAGACGCTTCGCCGCCACGAGGGCTCCCTGCGCGGCTTCGTCCCACTCGGACCCCTCGCCGTCGCCGAGCGTCACGACGACGCCGATCTTCGTGCCGTCGGGCACGTGCGCCACCCGGATCGGCACCGGGACCGTCGCCGGGACGGCTTCGGCAGCCGGGGTGTTCCGGTCGATCACGAAGACCACCACGGCCAGGACCACGGCGATGACGAGGACCGCCAGGGCAACGACGACGAGGGGCTGCCGCGGCCCGCCGGCGCTCTGCTGGTCCTCGACGGCCTGGTGCGTCATCGTGCCGCTCCGATGGTGAAGGCGTACAGCGTGGTGGAGGTCGCGCCCTTCGGCACGTCCATCCGGAACGCGGGCAGGGCGGTCGCGGCGTCGAGCGAGGCCCGGAACTGCTCCTGCTGCAGCAGGATGCCCGCCACGTCCTCGGCGCGGACGTTGGCGTACCCGGCAGCGTTCTGCGATGCGAGGGCCAGCTGGTAGTCGGCAGAGTCCGACTTCGCCGCGCTCGTCGCCATCGCGCCGAGGATGCCGGACCCGTTGACCTTGCGGTCTCCCAGGTCGAGCATCACGCGGTTGAGGTCGCCGGTCAGCAGCGTGCTCGCGCCCTCGACGTCACGGGTCGACGCAGTGGTGCTCGCGTCGATCCGGGCGAGGCTCTGCTTCGTCTGCTCGTCGACGGCGCTCGCCAGGGCGGCGTTCTCACGCTCGAGCTTGCCCTTCTGGCCGTCGATCGTGCCCTTGGCGCCCGCCGTCACGTCCTTCGAGGTGGAGCGGAGGCCGGCGACGGACTGGTCGAACGCCTTGATGACCGCCGCGTTGCTCGCACTTGCGGTCCCCGACACCTTCCGGATCTGAGTATCAATCGCTGCCCGAACTTCCGCCGCAGATTCCGTGCTCGCGGTATCAAAAGCGTCGGTCACAGCTTGCTGCAAAGCCCTCTGCTGCTTGCTCACTTCGACCAGCTTGTCATTGATCGTTCCCGCCCGGACCGACGCGGCATCCACGTCCCGCTTCAG
This sequence comes from Curtobacterium sp. MCBD17_030, assembly GCF_003224255.1. NCBI lineage: Bacteria > Bacillati > Actinomycetota > Actinomycetes > Micrococcales > Microbacteriaceae > Curtobacterium > Curtobacterium sp. MCBD17_030. The sequence continues at coordinate 40,448 of NZ_QKLI01000006.1, forward strand.
CGCTTCGACCTTGGTGCCAGTCATCGCGTCGTCCTTTTCCAGCGCCTTCCGCACGTCCGACACCGCTGTCTGCACCACTCCTACGTCGTTCCGGAGCTTGCCGAGCGCGCCGCCGATCCCAGTGCTCGATCTCATGTCTGTAGCGGCGATGACCGCGTCCCAACGCTCCGTCTGGTCGGTGAGTCGATCGTCCAACGGGGTATCGAACCCCAGTCCGGGCGCGAGAGTCTCCTCATCAGAAGCGCCAGGGCAAGGCTTTGCCGTCAGGTAACCACGCAGCCGGTTGGCGTCGTCGTCGTCGAGTCGCCCAGTCGCAGCCAGGAGGCAGAGCCGGTCGGCCACGGTCCGATTCTGAGCCTGCATCGACCCGTTGAGGGCGTCACCAGCGTCGCCCACGAAATCGCGGGCGTGCTGCGCATCTTCGTGCACGGACGACACCTGGTCCTCGGTTGTCTGCAAGCTCTGAGTCGTGGTCTCGAGTGCGGCGTCGAGTTGCTGCAAAGCTGCTTCGACCTCAGCCGAATCACTGGCATCGAGTCCGTCGACCTGCGTTGCGATCGCCGCAAGCTGACTTTTCAAGTCGGAGGAGGTTCTGATCGCGTCGTCCGCGAGATCAGGGTTGAGATCGTCCGCGAGCTTCTTGCCCTTTACCACCAGGCCGACGATCGATTCGTTGACGGTGACCGACGACTTGAAAAGTGCGCAGGTCAGGGACGATTCATTCGAGGCAAGCGCGCAACTGGCAGCGTCCGGCTCAACCGGTCCGACCGACTCCGCAAGCTGCGTGCTGACCTGCTGCTTACAGGCCTCGCTCGCTTCGGCGTACCCGGCCAACTGAGCGGACACGCGCAGCAGGTTGCCGTACACGCTGGCGCCGCCCGCAGCGGGCTGCGGCTCTGCGGCACACCCCTGGCCGTCGATCGCCGGGGCTGGTGCAGTGGCAGAGGTGTCACCGAGCAGGCCGTCGAGACTCGTCGTCGTCTCCTGCAGCTGCTGCAATACCGTGGACTGCGTCGCGCTCACCGTCGACCCGAGGTCGCCCTTGAGCGAGCCGAGCTGACCCGAGAGCGACTTCATCGTGCTGGCCAGCGACGAACTGCTCTCCTTGAGCCGCTCGGCCGTGCGGACACCGAGGGTCGCGGAGGTGGTCTCGAGGTTCGAACGGACCTCGGTGATCGTGCCGCCGGCGCGCGCGAGGACCTCGTTGACCTGGGAGATGAGGTCGATGGTCCGTCGCTGCAGCGCCAGCTCGGAGTCGGTGTCGGACCCGAAGGCCGCGTCCACCACACCGGTCGAGGAGAGGTCCGTCGAGATGCCCGGCTGTGCGGCCATGTCGAACGAGGGTGCCGCGAAGTCGTCGACGTTCGCGACGAGGTGCAGGGTCGTGCTGGCGCCGGACGTCGGCGGCGCGAGGAGTCGTCCCCACTGCACGACCGCGTCGCCGTCGCCGTTGGCGCTGACGACACCGTCCGTCGCGGTGGCGTCGTCGGACGTGTCGGTGACGATGTTGCTGGGCTTCGTCCCGGGCAGCACGGTGGACGCCGCGATGCTGAAGGGCGCACCGACGAGAGCCGGAGTCGTCCGGGAGGCGCCTGCCACGTCGTACGTGAGGTTGCGGGATCGAACGGTCAGGTTCTCGACGGTCAGGTCGATCTCGACCCGACCGGAGTAGCCCGCCAGGTCGGCGAGGTCGGTGCCGCTCTTCTTCGCCGTCGTGTACTGCGTCGTCACGCGGAGTGGCAGGTCGGCCGCCGCCTTCGCCGTGTCGTGCTCGGTGACCGCCGACGAGGACCCGTCCGTGCCGACCGAGATCGCGGTGTCGGAGATCGCGGTGATCGACCCGTCTGCCGCCAGCTTCGTGTCGACCGTCTGCAGCACACGCGACGGCTTGTCGACCGTCCGGTCCGACGAGGTGCACCCCGAGAGCACCAGCGCAGCAGCACCTGCCACCGCGACCACGGCGAGCGCGCGGCCGTTCCTCGTTCGTACCCCTGGATGCAGCATGCGCAACGACATTGACGACCGTCCCCCTCAAGAACCGACAAGCCTCTCGATCTTAGCCGGGCAACGTACCGCCCGGGTTCCGTTCTCCACAGGCTCGGGACTCCCCCGTTCGGGCCACGTGGGGCACGAACCATGCTTCGCGGGCCCTCACCGTTGCCGGCGGCGTCCCAGATGCAAAAGGCGCCCTGGTTCAGCGCTGCTCGCTGCACCCGAAGACGACCACTCGCTCACGCACACTGACGAGGACTTCGCGGAAGCGGAACGAAGCCGCGCCGATCTCGCAACGGCTTCGGCCTCCTGCTTCGAGCCGAGCAGCGATCGCTTCCTCGTTCTCAGCCGTGACCCCTCGCCGGAGCACGAGCGGGCCGCATTCCTTCGTCGAGACCTCGACTTGGTCGAACGACGATCCGATCCCCTTGCCGGAGGTGCTCGAACCGACGTCACCCTCGGCAGCTGTCACGGCGCACGCGACGGCGATCACGTGGGACCGGTCGTAGGCCTGCAACGCGTACGACCCACCGAGGACCAGCACCGTGATGAGAGCCATCACGATCAGCGTGAGGACGACGAGGAAGCGACCTCGTCGACGTCCGGGCTTCGCGGCAGATTCGACTCCGGCACTCATGGCGCGCTCAGCCACGCCTCACCTTCCATGATGACCATCGACAGGTCACGCGGCCCGGTACCCGAGCAGTTCCGGAGATGCGCCGAACACTCGCAGCAGACTCCGCATCGTCAGGGATCCGTCACCGACCTCGTGTTCGTACGTAGTTCCACTCTCGAAACTCGATGCGATGTCACCGCTGTTGTCCTTCGTGACTCCTTCACGCAGGACGAACTTGCCACACTCGCGTGACTCGATGACGACCTGTGGTCTCGATGCGCCGACGCCCTTCGTCGAGCGCGAAGATCCGGTGCTCGCTTCCGCGGAAGAGACCATGCAGGCCAACTGCACGCGGTGCGCGTCGTCGTAGGACCGGAGCACCGTGGGCCCGGCGAGGAAGAACGAGCTCACGAAGACGATGACGGCCGCCCACAGCACGAACAACACCCACGCCATGGGCTTCGACATCTTGCGCTTCCGCACACGCATGATGGTCACCGACCTCGCGGAGCTCGCCAGCGGAGGGAACGCAAGTGACCGCCGAGCACCGCGCTTCCGAAGGTACTCGGGATGAAACTCGGTATGCGGATCAGCCATGTCCCACCGATATGACGACTGGTGAAGATCACGGCGAGCATCAGTATCACCAGCACCGGCGACCCGACGCTCGCAGGGCAGAGACAAAGCAATCCGCCGATGATCAGCAGCCCACCAGCAGTACCGATGAGAGCAATGGGCAGAATCCCCGCAACACGGCTTCCGACTGAGACGACCGGAACCTCGTTCATGCCTCTCCCCTCGCGATCGGCTGACGTGCCTGTGGCGTTCGTGCGGGTATCAGATCGGTTCAGTTCCCGCCGTCCGCACGCACGGCGGTGACGTCGGGAGCCACGCCAACAGCTTGGAACAACCCGCGGAGGCGTGCAGAACCTTCACCGATCCGAAACTCATAACGCTCACCTCGGACGATCTCAGCAGCTCTCTCCTCCGCCAGCTCAGCAGTGATCCCTCGGCTCAACACGAGAGTGCCGCAATCTGACGACCGATACTCCACTTGGGGCAACGATGTGCCTCCCCCCTTCAGCGACCGAGTTGAAGCCGAGCCAGCGTAGGCGGCTGTCACCTTGCAACTGATCGTTGTCACGTGCGCCTTGTCGTACCTGGTGAGGATGTCGGGTCCGATCAGAAACACGAAGAGCACGATCGCGAAGAGCGCCAACACCAGCAGCGACGCCACCCACTGCACAGGCCTCGAATACTTCCGTGCGCTCTCACCGTTTTGGTTCAAGGAGTCCACATCTCATCCTGTCGTCATCCCGTTTCCGGCGATCCGGGCCCCCGCTCCGGAGCATCACGCAGCCTGAGGACGTGCTCTTCGGCTGCTGCAGGAAAGGAACATCAGCTGGATGTGGCCAGGCCCGCGGCAGCGACGCAACTCGAACTCACGCGCGTCGGAACTCCTTCACGAACACTGCCTGCCGAATGGTGTTCAGGAAGGGATGCAGCTGGTATGAGCCCGCCCCGACCTCGAACCTCCACGTCGTCCCGGCCGCGAAGCCATCAGCGATGGATTCCTTGTTGTCCGCCGTCACGCCCCAACGCAGCGTGAGCGTCCCGCAGTCCGACGTCTCGATCACGACCTGGTTGCTCGACGAACCGACACCCTTGACCGAGCGCGACGACCCCACACCGGTGTGGGCAGAGCGCACCTCGCAGGTCACCTCGGTGCGGTGGGAGGCGTCGTACGCCTTCAGGGTGATCGGGCCGACGAAGATCACGAGCACCGGCACCAGAACCACCAGCACGAGGATCCCGATCGCGACGAGACGATCCCGACGCTTCGAGCGCCTTGGCTTCGTGCGGGCATCGGTCTTCGATGAGGCCACCGTCATTCTCCTCGTCCTTCCGGTCACTGGCGGGCGTCAGTGCAGCGGACTCGTCGATCCGCCGGCACCGGAGAAGGTGCCGTTGATCCCGTCCTGGAGGTAGTCTCCAGGATCCTTCCCGACGAGGACGTCGTTCACGACGCTGGCCGCTCCACCCGCGACGTGGTCCACGACCCCGTCGACCGCGGTGTTCCAACGAGCGACGTTCGGCGCGATGGCGTGTTCGGCGATCTGCACGTGGCGTCCCGACGGGACCGGGAACCGCGGCTCGATGTCGAGACGGTCGAGAACCGTGCTGCTCGCCTTTCCAGACCCCAAGTTGAAAGCGGCTCCGGTACCGAACCCGACCGCAGCGTTCTGGACGTACCCGCCGACCGTCTGGTTCTCGCCGTTGAAGGCGTAGTCGGTCATGTTGGAGGCTGCACCGGAGGTCCCCGCAGCGATCGTTGATCGTCCCACCGTCGAGAACACCGGCGCCACCGCGCGTTGCACCACCTGCCCTCCGACGCTGCCGGCCGCTGGCGCCAGCTTCGACAGCCCGAGGGCAGCGCCGCCTCCGGCTGCGCCACCGACGCCGCCGATCACCGCGTCGACTCCGGCTTTGCCCCAGTCGACGGAGCCGTTCTGCAGTTTCTGGGTCCCGACCGAGATGCCGCCGGAGATGAAGGCTCCGGACGCCGCCATGAGGGCGACGCCTGCGGGTCCGCCGACACCGGTGCACATGAGGGCAACGCCGACGACGATCGCGGCCCCCGCTATCAACACGGCGTGCTCGTCGGCCCATGTCTTGAGGGACCCCTGGTGCGCATCCCGGTACGCCTGCAGGTCCTTGTCCGTCGCCGGCCGCAACCCCAGCGGGTCGACCGCGTGCAGCGGGTCGTTCCCCGCGTAGGAGTACGGGTTCCCCGCCCAGCCCGCGCCGACGATCGGTGCGAGCGGGTCCGTCGACAGGAAGCCCTTGGCCAACGGGTCGTACACCCGGGCCCCGAGCCACTCCATGCCCCCGATGCTCAGGCTCCCACCGGGGGTCAGCCCGATGCCTGTCGGCAGCTCCGCTCGAACTGCAGCCCCGACCGTCGACGCCAGGAGCGCCCACGGGTCAGCTGAGTCGTTGGCCCGTTCTCCGCGCCATCCCGATGCCGTCCAGTCGCCATCGAGGGCGACGACGCCGCCCGGCAACTCCAGCACGGGCGTGGCCCCGACCGAGGTCAGGGACGGCACACCCGCGGCGGTGTCCCACCAGACCTCGGCCCCGCCCGCCTCGGCGACCTCGCCCAGGGCGTCGGTCCAGACCTCGATCCGGCCGTTCTCGCCGTAGGACGCATCCCGCTCGACGACGCCGGCCAGGAAGCCGAGGTCCGACCACGCGTACTCGGTGGTGGATCCGTCCGGAGCAGTCCGTCGGACGCGACGCCCCAGACCGTCGTGGACGTACTCAGTCCGGGACCCGTCGGCGGTGGTGGTGACGAGCAGCTGCCCGGCAGCGTCGTACTCGTGCCGCTGTCCGGCGCCGTCGACCGTCTCGGCGACGAGACGCCCGGCCGCGTCGTACTGCCAGGTCCGTCCGGAGCCGGTGTCGTCGAGGGCGCTGACGAGTTGCGCCGCCGCGTCGTGACCGTAGACGACGCGACCGTCCGCACCGGCGATCGCGCTGATGCGGTCGTCCACGTCGCGCTCGATCCGGGTCGTCGTGCTGCCGACCGGCGTGGTCACGGTGTGCTCGACGAGCGCCCCGCGCTCGTACGACCACGACTGGATGACGTCACCGGTCGACGCCTGGACGATGCGGCCCAGCGCGTCGGAGGTGAACACAGCCGGGGTGAGGCCGTCCCGCTCCACGGCGACGATCCGGCCCAGGGCGTCCCGACGCCACGTCGTGCGCAGCCCGTCTGGGTCCGTGCGCGCCGTGCGGCGTCCGTCGGGGTCGTACTCCCACGACGTCGCCCGTCCACCGCGGCTCCGCCGGACGAGCAGACCGCGTCGGTCGAAGCAGAGTTCGTGCTCGGTGTCCCGGCCGGGGCCGCGGCTGTGGTCGGTGAGGACGACCGTGCGCCGAACACTGTCGTACGTGGTGTCCGCGATGACGGTGCCGTCCACCGAGAGCTGCTCTTCACGCCCCGCCGCGTCGTACGCCCAGCGGAGCACACGGCCATCCGGGTCGGTCTGCTCGGTCCGGCGGCCGGCGGCGTCGTACCGCGCGGTCGTGCTCCGGCCGAGCGGATCGGTGATCCCGGTCAACCGGCCGGACCGGTCGTAGCCGTACCGGATGATCCCGCCGAGCGGGTCGGTCGCGCCGACCAGGTGCCCGTCGGCGTCGTACGTGTAGGTCGTGACCCCGCCCAGGCCGTTCTCGGCCTCGACGAGCTGACCCGCGGCGTCGTAGCGGAACCGACGTCGGCCGTGACGGGTGTCGTGAACGGAGACGAGCCTCCCGGCCGCGTCCCAGCGGTAGCGAGCCGTTCCCTCTCCCGGTGTGGTCCGCGCGACGACGCGTCCGACGACGTCGTACTCGGTGCGCTCGACGTCACCCGTGGGCAGGGTCCGTGCGATGACGCGCGACTCCGCGTCGTAGGTGACCGTCGTTCGGTTCCCGAGCGCGTCGGTCGCGGCCGACGGACGACCGCAGGCGTCGTACTCGTAGGTCGTCCGCTGGCCGCTCGGTGCGAGGATCGCGACGATCCGACCAGCCAGGTCACGCTCGAGGCGGGTGAGCCCGCCCTCGCCGTCGACCAGCTCGACCGGCCGACCGCAGGCGTCGTAGGTGACGAGCTCGGATCCGGTCTCGTCGGAGGTGACCTCGACGGGGCGTCCGAACTCGTCCGAACGGACGGTCGTGGTCGCGAACGCATCCGCGAGGGTGGCGATGCCGGTGGTCGGGTCGTCGGAGAACTCGCGTCGGACGCCGGTGGGATCGGTCACCGCGCGCAGGTCGCCGTTGACTCCGTACTCCCGCCGCCAGACGGAGCCGGTCGGGTCGACGACGGACTGGAGGCGCGACAAGGCGTCGTGCGCGAACGTCCAGGACGCGCCGCTCGGCAGGGTGACCTGCAGCGAGTTGCCCTGGTCGTCGTACGTCCGGCGCGTCGTCCGACCGAGCGCATCGGTCGTGGCGGCGAGCTCGCCGTCCGCGCCCCAGGCGAGGGCGGTCCGCGCTCCGGTCGGATCGGTGACGGCGCTCACGCGCCCGCCGACGGTGTACTCGGCCGTCCAGGTCGCACCGTCGGGGTCCAGGCGGGCGACGACCTGCCCTGCCGCGTCGTGGCGGTACTCGGTGCGGGCGCCGGTCGGACTGACCGAGGCGACGGCACGGCCGGCGCTGTCCCGCTCGATCCGTGCGGTGTCCCCGACCGCGTTGGTGACCGCGACGAGCTCACCGGCCGTGTCGTGGTCGAGGTCGAGGGTGACGCCCGTGGGGTCGACGACGCGGACGAGCAGGCCGTGCTGCCAGCTCAGCTCGGTGCGGCCGCCCATCGGGTCGATGATGACGGCCGGGTCACGCTCGTCGCCGTCGTACTCGTACGTGACGACGCTGCCGCCCTCGGTGACGACGGTGGTGACCCGGTCGGCGTCGTCGTACCCGTAGGTCAGGTCGCCGCCGGTCGGCGTCACCGTCCGGATGCGTCGCCCCCGCCCGTCGAAGGCGTGCACGGTCACCGAACCGTCGCGTTCCGTCGCGGACACGAGGTTGCCGTGCGGGTCGTAGCTCATCGACTGCCGACGGTCGTCGGAGTCGATGACCCCGACCAGGCGTCCCTTCGGGTCGGCGATCCAGCTGTTCGACCGTGTGCCGTCGTGGTCGGACACCACGGTGACCCGACCGGGCAGGTAGGCGAAGCGGACCCGTCGACCGTGGGGGTTGATCTGCTCGACGACGCGACGGTGCGCGTCGTAGGTGTTGTCGACCTCGAGCACGCCGTCCGCGCTGGTGACCGTCACGACGAGGTCATCGTCGTCCCAGCCGTACGTCCTCGTCCCCAGTGCCGTCGTCGCCGACACCAGTCGGCCCCGGTCGTCGTACCCGTACTCGACCAGGCGTCCGTCGGAGGCACGCAGCACGGCCACACGTCCGTCGACGTACTCGACGTCGACGGAGCGTCCGCGTTCGTGCCACAGTCGGAGGACGGTGTCATCGGCGTCCCGTTCCACGTGGACGGCGGTGCCCGGTCCGGCGCTCTCGCCGAGCCAGAGTCCGGCCGGCGTGAAGTCGATGCGGCCGCCCTCGTTGTCCCGCACGACCAGCAGGCCGTCCTCTGCCGCGAGCCACCGGTTCTCGCCGCCGCCGCGTGCCCAGCCGCCACCGGCCCGGGGGAAGCGGATGAGCCGACCGTCGGCGCCGACGAAGGACGCCCCCTCGTCGTCGAGGAGCAGACGGGTGTCGAGGACGGATGCCCAGCCGGGGCCGAAGAGCCCGACCCGTCGGTCGAGGGAGTTGTACATGCGCGTGAACCGGAGCGACGCGGACGCACCGTCGTGCGCGAGGTCGAGCTCCGGCTCGAGGAAGTTGCCGGTCGTCGTGTTGACCGGGTCCATCGAGTAACCGGTCGTCGGCTGCGCGCCGTAGGCGGTGGGCGGATCGATCTGCAGGTCGGTCCGGTTCGCCGACACGCCCGCGGCCTGCAGGGCTGCGCCGAGCGCTGCGTCGGACACGGTCGAGACCGCGCCTTCACCCCCGGCGGCGGCGAAGGCGTCGGCGATGGTCTTCGCCCAGGCGACGTCCTGGTCGTTGGCTGCAAGCCACCGCTCGAAGCCGGCGACGAGCCCGTCCGCGTTGATCGTGCCCCATGAGCACCGGGACGCGAAGTCGGACAGCTTGCCCCGGAGCACCCCGGGTCTCCCGGACAGCTCCGAGTTCAACGACGTCGAGCCCGTGGCGAAGGAGCGGAGGTCTTCTGGCTTCGCGGACGACGTCCCGCCCCCGCCGCCACCCGGGCCCGGTGACGGCGTCTGCCTCGGCTTCGGCTGCATCTCCGCGGGGCCGAAGGGAGGCGCGGGCTTGTTCTCGATGTCCGGCGGGTTCCCCCAGCCGAAGAAGTCGTCCCGCCACTTCTCGAACCCGTTGCGGTCGGCCTGCTGCTCCTGCCACTCACGGGCCTGGCGACGGCGTTCGCGTTCTTCCGCGGCAGCCGTCTTCATCTGGTCGACCCAGCCGGCAACCGTGCGCATCATGTCGGAGATGGTCGTGCCGTCGCTCTTCGCGACGCTCGCGTTCTCGGTGAACAGCTCCGAGAAGTGGCCGCGGAACTCCTGCGATGCCGTCGACACGTACGACTGACGGCTTCCGACCTGCCCGTCGATCGCACTGGCTGCGCTGCGCATGGCACTGCCGAGCGCATCAGCGGTCGCGACGTCGAACTCGATCGGATCGGTGTTGGCGTGCAGCTGGTCAGCCATGGTGACTCGTCCCCCCGGAGAAGTGGTGCTGGTCGTGATGGTCGACGAGCCTCCGCAGCGGATCCCCCTGGAGGCTGTGACCCCGACCAACATACCGATTCGTCCACCCGCTCGGTGCTGCCTGTGGACACCCGCACCGTCCTCCACATCCCCGCCCGTTCACCGCCCGTCTCCACAGGCGCCACCCGGGCAGCCCCCGGTGCAGGGTGCTGGTGGCAGGATGTGGCCATGGACACCGAACCGCAGCTCGACGGCGACTCCGTCGCGAACGACCTCGACGACTTCGACGAGGTCGTGGAGATCGAGCACGAGTCGCTGCCCTCCGACCGGTACTTCGACCGCGAGCTCAGCTGGCTCCGCTTCAACCAGCGCGTGCTCGAGCTCGGTGAGGACCGGACGCAGCCGCTGCTCGAGCGGGCGAACTTCCTCGCGATCTTCGCCTCGAACCTCGACGAGTTCTTCATGGTGCGGGTCGCGGGCCTGAAGCGCCGCATCGACACCGGCATCGCGGTCCCCACCAACGTCGGTCGAGCGCCGAGTGACGTCCTGCGCGACATCGCGATGAAGGCGCACGAGCTGCAGGAGCGGCACGCGAACGCCTTCATCGGGTCGCTCAAGCCGGACCTCGACGCCGCCGGCATCCACGTCGAGCACTGGTCCGACCTGGGCGAGGACGACCGCCTCCGCATGCGCGAGTACTTCAGCGAGCAGATCTTCCCGGTGCTCATGCCGCTCGCGGTCGACCCGGCGCACCCGTTCCCCTACATCTCCGGCCTGTCACTCAACCTGGCCGTCCGGGTGCGGAACCCGAAGTCGCAGCGTCAAGAGTTCGCGCGCCTCAAGGTGCCGCAGAACTACCCGCGCTTCATCAAGCTGCCGGACGACAACTCCGGGCGGCTGCGCTTCATCCCGCTCGAAGACCTGATCGCGAACCACCTCCCCGATCTGTTCCCGGGGATGGAGGTGCTCGAGCACCACGTGTTCCGCATCACCCGCAACGAAGACGTCGAGATCGAAGAGGACGAGGCAGAGAACCTCATCCAGGCGCTGGAGCGTGAACTCCTCCGTCGTCGCTTCGGTCCGCCGATCCGTCTCGAGATCACCGAGGACATGGACCCGGTGACGCTCGACCTACTGGTCCGCGAACTCGACATCACCGAGCAAGAGGTCTACCGCCTGCCGTCGCCGCTCGACCTCGGCGGACTGTTCGAACTGGCGAAGCTCCCGCGCCCGGACCTGCACTACCCGCGCCACGTGCCGACGACCCCGGTGCAGTTCCAGCCGGGTGAGCCGAACACGAAGCCGGACCTGTTCCGCGCGATCGCCACTCGGGACGTCCTGGTCCACCACCCGTACGAGTCCTTCGCCACCAGCGTGCAGGCGTTCCTCGAGCAGGCCGCCGCAGACCCGAACGTGCTGGCGATCAAGCAGACGCTGTACCGCACCTCGGGTGACTCCCCCATCGTCGAGGCCCTCATCGACGCCGCCGCGGCCGGCAAGCAGGTGCTCGCCCTCGTCGAGATCAAGGCACGGTTCGACGAGCAGAACAACATCACGTGGGCGCGCAAGCTCGAGAAGGCCGGCGTGCACGTCGTGTACGGCCTGGTCGGGCTGAAAACGCACTCCAAGCTCGTGCTCGTCATCCGCCAGGAGGGCGGGACGCTCAAGCACTACAGCCACATCGGCACGGGCAACTACAACCCGAAGACCTCGCGGATCTACGAGGACATGGGGTTGTTCACTGCGGACGACACGGTGGGCAAGGACCTGACGCGTCTGTTCAACGAGCTGTCGGGCTACGCGATCGAGAAGAAGTTCAAGCGCCTGCTGGTCGCGCCGCTGCACCTGCGCAAGGGCCTGGTCAAGCGCATCCAGACGGAGGCGCAGAACGCCCGCGAGGGAAAGCCCTCGGGCATCCGCATCAAGGTGAACTCGATGGTCGACGAGCAGATCATCGACGCGCTGTACCTGGCGAGCCAGGCCGGGGTTCCGGTCGACATCTGGGTCCGGGGGATCTGCTCCTTGAAGCCGGGCCTCGAAGGCGTGAGCGAGACGATCCGGGTCCGCAGTGTGGTCGGGAGGTACCTCGAGCACTCGCGGGCGTTCGCGTTCCACAACGACGGCGACCCCGCGGTGTTCATCGGCAGCGCTGACATGATGCACCGCAACCTCGATCGTCGCGTCGAGGCCCTCGTCCGCCTCACCACCCCGGCGCACATCACCGAGGTGCAGGAGATGTTCGACCTGGCGATGGCCGAGACGACCAGTTCCTGGCACCTCGAGTCCGACGGCGAGTGGAGCCGCCACTCGACGGACGACGACGGACGCCCACTCGACGACGTGCAGAATGTCCTCATGCGGACCATCTCGGCACGGAAGCGTTCCACTCGGTGACCGGTGGGCAGTCGGGCCCGGTCATCGCGGCCGGCGCCGTGGTGTGGCGTGAGCAGGACGGCCAGCCGCTCGTCCTCCTGATCCACCGCGAGCACCACAAGGACGTCTCCTTCCCCAAGGGCAAGGTGGACCCGGGCGAGAGCATCCCCGAGGCCGCCGTACGCGAGATCGACGAGGAGACCGGGTACCGCGTCCACCTCGGCGCTCCCCTGGGCCGGGCGGAGTACGTCCTGCCGAGCGGCCGTGACAAGGTCGTGCACTACTGGTCGGCCCGGGTCTCCCGCAAGGAGGCCGAGCGTGCGGGTCAGTTCCGCCCGAACGACGAGGTCGCCGCCGTCGAGTGGGTGTCCATCGACGACGCCCGCGCCCGGCTGACCTACGAACGTGACGTCGCGATCCTCGACCGGTTCGCCGAACGCGCCGCCGCGGGCGAGCACGACACGTTCGCCCTGATCGCCCTGCGGCACGCCAAGACGGTCCCCGGGTCTGACTGGGACGGCCCCGACGCCACGCGTCCGCTCCTCCCCCTCGGCCGCGCGCAGGCGAAGGCGGCTGCGGCTCCGGTCGCGGCGTTCGGGCCGAAGAAGATCGTCAGCAGCACGGCCGCCCGGTGCCTGGCGACCGTGGAACCCCTGTCGGCGCGGACGAAGGTGGGGGTGTCCGACACCCCGGACATCAGCCAGGACGCCCACGAGCGTGGGATTGCCGACGTGAAGGGCGTCGTCCGGAAGCGCCTGGACAAGGCGAAGACCGCGGTGCTCTGCTCGCACGGCCCGGTCCTGCCCGACATCGTGGCGCGGATCGCGACGGACACCGCGGACGACGCGGCGAAGTTCGACCTGCGTCGCGCCGCCATGCTCTCGGTCGGCGAGTTCGCCGTGATGCACATCGCCGGACGCAAGCTCATCGCCGTCGAGACGCACCGCAACACCGTCAGCGCCTGACCCGAGCCGACCCGGGAGCCGGCGCCAGCGCAATCAGCGGAGCAGCGCCAGCGGTCAACAGCACCGCTCGGTGGGCAGCGTGCCCCGATCCTGCTCCTGACCCCTGCCCGGTGTCCGGCGACCCGCACCGGGTGAACCCCGCGTTCACCTCCCGTTCACCGGAGAGCGTCATCCCGGTCACCTCTCGTCCCTACAGTCGCTCCCGGGTCAGCACCGGCCCGGGGACCACACAGCGGTCCCACTGCACTTACATTCCCGAAGGGACCCCTGTGAACATCAAGCGAATCGGCTCGGTCGCGGCAATCGCGATCGCCGGCGCCGTCGTGCTCTCCTCCTGCGCGGCGAACGAGGATGCTGGCAACGGCGGCAACTCGTCGTCGCCCGCCGCCTCCTCGGGTGTCGACTACTCGAGCCTCTCCGGCACGCTCACCGGTTCCGGCTCCTCCGCACAGCAGACCGCCGAAGCGACCTGGGCCGCCGGCTTCCAGGGTCAGGCTTCCGGCGTCACCGTGAACTACTCGCCCGACGGTTCGGGCGCGGGCCGCAAGAACTTCATCTCGGGTGCCGCGGACTTCGCCGGCTCCGACGCCGCCCTGTCCGAGGAGGAGCTCGGCGGCACGTTCGCCGCGTGCGCCGCGGACTCGAAGGCCATCGACATCCCGGTCTACATCTCCCCGATCGCGATCGCCTACAAGGTCGACGGCGTCTCGGACCTGACGCTCGACGCGAAGTCCATCGCGGGCATCTTCTCCGGCAAGATCACGAAGTGGAACGACTCCGAGATCGCGTCGCTCAACGACGGCGTGAAGCTGCCGGACGCGAACATCACCGTCGTGCACCGCTCCGACGACTCCGGCACGACCGAGAACTTCTCCGAGTACCTGTCGGAGAACGCGGGCGACGCCTGGGGCAAGGAGCCGAGCCAGACCTTCCCGTTCCAGGTCGGTGACGCGGCGGCGAAGACCTCCGGTGTGGCCTCGGCCATGCAGGGCGCCTCGAACGCCATCACCTACATCGACGACTCCGGCGCCGGTGACCTCGACAAGGCCAAGCTCATGGTCGGCGACAAGGCCACCGAGATCTCGGCCGAGGGTGCTGCGAAGGTCGTCGCCGACTCCGACGTCGCCTCGGGCCGCGAGGACAACGACCTCGCCATCGAGATCGACCGCAAGGACACCGCGGAGAACGCGTGGCCGCTGGTGCTCGTCTCCTACGCCATCGCCTGCCAGGAGTACAAGGACAGCGACAAGGCCGACCTCGTGAAGGCGTACCTCGGGTACGTCGTCTCGGCTGACGCGCAGAAGGCCGCAGCGACGGAGGCCAAGTCGGCCGCCCTGTCGTCCGACCTGGGCGAGAAGGCCGCCGCGGCGGTCGAGTCCATCAAGTAAGTCCGCTCAGCGCCCGGACGCCGGTCCCACCCATCTGACCGGCGTCCGGGCTCTCGCCCGTCGTGACGCGAGCTGCCGACGCCTGCTGCATCCCGCGCCCGTCACGACCCTGACGCTCCACCTCTCCCCCGAACCCCTCGCGCTCACCCGGCGCGATCCTCCGACAGGAGCCCCATGACGACCGCACCGGTCCGAGACCAGGACATCGCCACCCCGTCCAAGCCGAAGGCCGTCGTCCGCATCGGCGACCGGGTGTTCTCCGCCGCCTCCGTCGCGGCCGGCAGCCTGATCCTCTTCGTCCTCGTCCTCGTGGCCGCGTTCCTCGTCTGGCAGAGCATCCCGGCCTTCAACGCCGAAGCCGGCACCCTGCCGAACAGCGCCGCGAACTTCTGGACCTACGTCGGCCCGCTCGTCTTCGGAACGGTGTGGTCGGCCTTCCTCGCGCTGATCATGGCGGTGCCGCTGGCGATCGGCATCGCGCTCTTCATCTCGCACTACGCACCGCGCCGGTTGGCTCCGGTCCTCGGCTACGTCATCGACCTGCTCGCCGCGGTGCCGTCGGTCGTCTACGGTCTCTGGGGCATCGTGGTCCTGGCCCGCCTGGTGAAGCCGTTCTACGCGTTCCTCAACGACCACTTCGGGTGGATCCCGCTGTTCTCCGGCCCGCTGTCCGGGACCGGGCGCACGATCCTCACCGCATCGATCGTCCTCGCGGTGATGGCGATCCCGATCATGACCGCCGTGATGCGCGAGATCTTCCTGCAGGCGCCGACGCTGAACGAGGAAGCGGCCCTGGCCCTCGGTGCGACGCGTTGGGAGATGATCCGGATGTCGGTCCTGCCGTTCGCCAAGTCGGGCATCGTGTCCGCGATCATGCTCGGCCTCGGTCGGGCGCTCGGCGAGACGATGGCGATCGCCCTGGTGCTCTCGGTGTCGACGAACGTCACCTTCCAGCTCCTCACCCCGCTGAACCCGTCGACGATCGCGGCGAACATCGCCCTGCAGTTCGCCGAGGCCTCCGGGACGGCCCTGAACGCGCTCGTCGCGTCGGGCCTGATCCTCTTCGTCATCACCCTGGTCATCAACATGCTCGCGCGGTACATCGTCCGCAAGCGAGTCTCCTGACGGGAAAGGTCGAACCCGATGTCCCTCGCACTCCGTCAGCCCGCCACCGCCGGCAACGTCTTCGCCAACGGCAAGCTCCACAAGTCCGTCCCGTGGCTGCTGCTCGTCGGCAGCTGGGTCGCCCTCGGCCTGGTCTTCGCCCTGCTGAACGCCGGCGGCGCCACCAAGGACTTCAACGTCGTCGCCGCGGTGTTCCTCGGCACGGTCCTGTTCGACGTCCTCATCGTCGTGGTCTCCCGCATCGTGGAGGGTGGCCGCAAGGCCGTCGACCGCCTGATCACCTCGCTGGTCATCACCGCCTTCGTGATCGCGGTCCTGCCGCTGGTGTCCCTCCTCTGGACGGTCCTGGCGGACGGTCTCGCGCGTTTCGATGCGCAGTTCTTCTCGTACTCGATGCGCGGGGTGATCTCCGAGGGCGGTGGCGCGGTGCACGCGCTGATCGGCACGCTCGAGATCACCCTGTTCGCGGCGCTGATCAGCGTCCCGATCGGTCTGCTCACCTCGATCTACCTGGTGGAGTACGGCAAGGGCGTGCTGGCCCGCGGCATCACCTTCTTCGTCGACGTGATGACGGGCATCCCCTCGATCGTCGCCGGTCTGTTCGCCTACTCGCTGTTCGCGCTGTTCCTCGGCCCGGGTGCCCGCTTCGGCCTGGTCGGTTCGGTCGCCCTCGCGGTGCTGATGATCCCGATCGTCGTGCGCTCCACCGAAGAGGTCCTGAAGATCGTGCCGATGGAGCTCCGCGAGGCCTCGTACGCCCTGGGTGTGCCGAAGTGGCTGACGATCATGAAGGTCGTCCTGCCGACCAGCCTCGCCGGCATCACGACGGGCGTCATGCTCTCGATCGCCCGCGTGATCGGTGAGACGGCACCGCTGCTCGTCACCGCCGGGTTCACGTCGAGCATGAACTACGACCTGTTCAAGGACCCGATGATGACGCTGCCGGTGTTCGCGTACACGCAGTACTCGCAGCAGGGCGCCAACCCGGTGCCGTTCGTCGACCGGGCCTGGACCGCGGCGCTGCTCCTCATCCTCATCGTGATGCTGCTCAACCTGCTGGCCCGCTTCATCACCCGCCTGTTCGCGCCCAAGCTCCCCCGCTAGGGAGAGGCACTGCCTCCCCCGCCAGGGAGAGGCACTGCCTCCCCCGCCAGCGCGCGGACGACCAGTAACCCGACGACCACCCAACCCAGAAGGATCCACGTGTCCAAGCGCATCGAGGTCGACGGCCTCAACGTCTTCTACTCGAAGTTCAAGGCGGTCGAGGGCGTCGACATGACGATCGAGCCCCGCACCGTCACCGCTTTCATCGGCCCGTCCGGCTGCGGCAAGTCGACGTTCCTCCGCACACTGAACCGCATGCACGAGGTCATCCCCGGCGCGTACGTCGAAGGTTCCGTCAAGATCGACGGCGACGACCTGTACGCTCCCGGCGTCGACCCGGTCATCGTCCGTCGCCAGGTCGGCATGGTCTTCCAGCGGCCGAACCCGTTCCCGACGATGTCCATCAAGGACAACGTGCTGGCCGGCGTGAAGCTCAACAACAAGCGCATCTCACGGTCGGAGGCCGACGACATCGTCGAGCGTTCGCTGCAGGGCGCGAACCTCTGGAACGAGGTCAAGGACCGCCTCGAGAAGCCCGGCATGGGCCTGTCCGGCGGTCAGCAGCAGCGTCTGTGCATCGCCCGCGCCATCGCGGTGCAGCCCGACGTGCTGCTGATGGACGAGCCGTGCTCCGCGCTCGACCCGATCTCGACCCTGGCCATCGAGGACCTGATCGAGGACCTGAAGAAGGAGTTCACGATCGTCATCGTGACGCACAACATGCAGCAGGCCTCGCGGGTCAGTGACAAGACGGCGTTCTTCAACATCGCCGGCACCGGTCAGCCGGGTCACCTCATCGAGTACGACGACACCGCGACGATCTTCTCGAACCCGTCGGTCAAGTCGACCGAGGACTACGTCTCGGGTCGCTTCGGGTGATCGGTGCCCGCGCGGTCGCCTGACGGCTCTGCCGATCCGGACTGGAGGCCCGGTGCACGTCCGCCACGGACGGCACGGGGCCTCCGTCGTACCGTGGACACGTCCCGTCGTACCGTCGACACGCCCCCGTCTGTCCGCGACGCCCCGTGCTCCACGAGACGCCGCCGGAGCACGGGGCGTCTCGGCAGGTCGGCGGCGCCAAAGAGAGACGGAGGCGTCTCGGTGTGCAGGACGAACGCCGCACACGACGACGCCCCCCGTGACCGACGTGGTCACGGGGGGCGTCGTCCTGAACCGTCAGGGGCCGGTCACGCCTCGGACGTGGGGACGGCGACGACCGGGTCGGAGGTCGGCTGGTCCGAGCCACCAGTCGGCTCGACCGTGATGCCGATCGTGTCACCGGCGCCCATCGTGCCGCGGAGGACCGCCGAACGGACACCGCCGTCGACGTCGTCCATCAGGCCGGCCGCGGTGATCGTGCCGCCGGACTCCTGCGACCCGATGTACCAGAGCTCGTACGTCTTGTCCTTCGGTGCCGCGTCGACCCCGTCGAGGATGACCGCGGACCGCTGCAGCTGGCCGGACCACACGACCGTGGCCGTGCCGCCGCCCTTGACCTTCGCGGTGCTCCGCTGGAAGTCCGGGGCCGCGTAGATCTGGTCGAGGCCGGAGGCGGCCTGCGTGGTCGCCGGCGCTCCGCCGTCGTCCTGGAGCAGCGAGCCGCCGACCCCGAAGCCGACGCTGAGGAGCACGACGGCACCGGCTGCGGCGACGCTGAGCATCGCGGCCGGACGCTGGAACCACCGGGCCCGGGCGGTCGACGCGGCACGGCCGGGAGCGGACTGCAGGTCGGTGACCGACGCTGCCGGCGTGACGAGCGGGGCGGACGCGGGGCGGGCCTCCCGGACGGGCTCCGGTGTGACACCAGCGTCGTCCAGAGCGGGCAGCTGCGGGGTCGCTTGGATCTTCGCCATCAGCGAGGTCTTCAGGGACGCGGAGGGTTCGACGGGCGACACGGCGAAGGCGAGGGCCAGTGCGGTCTCACGGAGCGAGTCGGACTCGCGCTGCAGCTCCGGGGAGTCGGACAGCGCCCGCTCGACCGCGGCGCGCTCGTCGTCGGTCAGCGCGTTCAGCGCGTGCGAGCCGGTCATCAGCTCGGGGTCGTCGTGACGGTCGGTCATGACGTCACCCCCATCTCGTCGCGGAGTCGGATCATCCCGTCGCGGAGACGGGTCTTGACGGTGCCGATCGGCACCCCGAGCTTGTCGGCCATCTCGCTGTGCGAGAAGCCGCCGTAGTAGGCGAGCTGCACGGCCTGACGCTGGAACTCGGTGAGTCGGGACAGTGCCCGGCTGACGCGTTCGTGTTCGAGCCGGATCTCGACGGACTCGGAGACGGAGTCGAAGTCCGTCTCGAAGTCGCGGATGCCGATCTTGGTGTCGCGGTCGCGGGACGACTGCGATGCCCGCACCCGGTCGACCGCTCGACGGTGCGCCATGGTGAGGACCCAGCTCGCAGCGCTGCCGCGGGCCTGGTCGAAGCGGGTGGCCTGCTGCCAGACCTCGAGGAAGACCTCCTGCGTGACCTCTTCGGACTGGGCGCGGTCACGGAGGAGCCGCGTCACGAGACCGAGGACCCGGCCGGACAGCTCGTCGTAGAGGTCGGCGAAGGCAGCCTGGTCACCGGTCGCGACCCGACTGAGCAGGTCGTCCGCCGACACCGGTTCCGGGGCGGCGGGAGTCCAACCATCCATGTCGCCTTCCACGAGAGTGAGCATTGCAGGTTTTCCTCCTTCCCGGGTGTTCGGCGTCCACCGCGCGCTCTGGACAGAGCCCTCGGCGAATGCGGTCACGGTGGTCATCAGCTGGAGTCCCGTTCGGATCGGGTCCCGGCAGCGATCGCTGCGCGGGTGGCGCGGGTACATGTGGCGAGGCCCCGGACGACCCACAGGGAATTGACCCGCGAGCGGGCCCGGGTCGTCCGGGGACCTCGTGTGAGACGTCTTGCGACGGTCACGCTGATGGTTCGGCACCGTCGCCCGGTCGGATTGGGTCAGGGCGGGATTCCGTGACGATCGGTCCAGCCTCGGCGGGCCGACGACCGGAGCCGGGACGTGCATCCCGTTCGGCGTCGTCCCCATGTCACGGCACGCCCGGTGCCGGATCTGTCCACCGAGAGTGAACACCTGGGTACGACGCGGCAGTCGTCTCGTACACTTGGACGTGCCGGGCCGCAGCAAGCCCCGGGCTCCAATATTCGCCGCTCCGAGCGGCCTCGCGCCGAGAGGCGCTTCTGCGGCCCGGTCTTTGCATGTCCGGATGCGGACGGCGCTGCAGGCCACGGCCAGGAGGCGCGTCAGCGGTCCGACGGTCGGGTCACCGCCGTCGGCGGCGAGCGGCCGTGACGCCGGTGCCAGCCCACCCGTGTCAGTCCGCCGACATCAGCCCGTCGGCGTCGGTCCGTCGGCGTCAGTCGAGGCTCTCACGGCGCCAGAGAGCCGCTGCGGCCGACAGGTCCTCGGCGAGTTCCGCGAGTCGGAAGGCACGGGTCGTCAGCGCCGACGCGCGCTCCTCCGCCGAGACGTCCGAGTCGTCCGCCACCGAGGTCGCCCCCGCCGCGGTCAACCGCGCGAAGGCCGCACCACGCTCGAGCGCCACCGCGAAGTCCCCCGTGTACAGCCCGTGCAGGATCCGGTCCGACAGCGTCAGGATCTCCGCCGGGCCCGTCGGTTCCTCGGCACCCGCGACCGCCTGGTCGATCGTGCCGATGAGCTGCGTCCCCCGCTCGAAGAGGTACGCGATCTCCTCCGGGTTCTGCCGGATCACCGTGCGGACCAGGTAGATGCGCCAGAGGGCCCCCGGCAGGGTGTGCGGTCCCACGCGTGCCCAGAGTTCCGCGATCGCGTCGATACCGTGCACGTCCGTGTAGGTGACCAGGCGCTCGACGACGGCCGGGTCCGGGTCCTCGCGCACCCGGTGCAGCAGCGCGTTGGCGGTGTCGTGCGCGACGCGGTTCACCAGGGCCGGGTCCTCACCGCCCTTGATGGCGGCGAACTCGGCATCGGTGAACTGGACGGGACGGTGGTGTTCGCGAGGCACCGCGACAGTGTAGGCGCTGCTCGCCCGATACCCTTGTGTGCGAGGGCCTCTAGCTCAGTTGGTAGAGCACCGGACTTTTAATCCGAGGGTCGTGGGTTCGAGCCCCACGGGGCCCACTCTCTCGTCAGCCCGGAGTGGGCGGGGGTGCACCCGTTTCGCACACCGGACAGCATGCTCGTTGTGGGGGTACCCCGTCGCGCTGCCGATGTGATGTGGTGCTGACATGCCCAGCCCCGACATGGACTCCGCACCGCACGACGACGTCTTCACCCGTACGCAGATCGTCGACGCGATGATCCGGGTGCTCCACGAACTGCCCCTGCACGAAGTCACCCCCGCCCGCGTCGCCGACGAGGCGGACGCCACCATCGCGACCCTCGAGGCGTCGTTCCCCAGCTGGGACGGCCTGCTCCTGGCGGCCATCGACCGGTGGAACGACCGCCGGACGACCCCGCTGACGTCGATCGCCGCCGATCTGGGGACGATCCGGTTCCTCCGCGCGATCGTCACCGCCAACATCGAGGACCCGTCGTTGATGCGCTTCCTCACCTCGATGCTGAACATCGCCGCCGCCCCGAAGCACCCGCTCGCGCCGATGCTGCACGCCCGCTGGCGCCGGTTCCACGGGTTCGTGCAGCAGAGCCTCGTGCAGGACATCGCCGCCGGTCGGGAGCCGCACACGATGGAGCCGTCCCGTGGCGCCGAGCAGCTCCTGGCCACGTACGAGGGCCTGCAGCTGCAGTCGATGGTCCGCCCGGAGATGGACCTGCTCGAGTCGTTCGACCGCGCGGTGACGCGTCTGCGCGAGGGGTGGTCCCGCGAGTACGTGCCGCCGGTGTGGGACCTGGGCCGCGCCAGCTGACCCCTCGGGGTACAAGTCGTCCCCAGACGATCCATGGCCGGCGCTCTGTCCACATCAGTGCACCGCTCAGCCGACTGTTGGATTCCCATCGATATGGTCGTTCTTGGTTCCGCTCACCGCGGGACGCCAGCACCGAACGAACCACACCGAACGGGGTACATCGTGATCGAGCCCATCGACGCCACGCAGACCAGCTCCACCGGTGACGCGCGCCGCCTCGTGGAGCTCGCCGCCGCCACCGGGACGACCATGAGCGACGACCTCCTGCTCGACGCGCTCCGCCGCGGAGCCAAGGTCAGCGTCCGCCACATCCGCAAGGACTTCACCGAGGTCGCGACCGCCACGGCCGTCCTCGGGTACGTCGTCCGCCAGCGCAAGGACTTCCTCGCGCTGCGCGGCGACGACCCGGCGTGGGCGCAGGAGATCGGCCGCTACCCCAGCGAATCGCTGGCGGTCGAGGCCCTGCGGATGCGGCGGGCCTGACCGGACCGGCGGCCGGACCGGCTGCCGCAGCGACGGACGTCAGGACCAGACGCGGCGGATCCCCCACGAGCCCGTCCAGGACTCGTCGGCGTCCAGCCATCGCAGCCCTTCACCGGAGTTGAGCGCGTCGGCGGGCGCGGTCATCGGTTCGACGGCGACCGCCAGTCCCTTGCCGCCACCGCGGGGGAACTCGCGGGACGTGAAGACCTGCACGTAGGGGAACGACGCGTCCTGCCACAGCTCGACACCGTCGCCCTCGGGGCCGTGCAGCGTCGTGCGACGGATGCCCTCGGCGTCGGGCGTCACGTCGGTGTACGCCGTGTCCAGGTCCGAGTCGCCGGCGCGACGCCCCTGCCGCAGGTCCACGTCCGTGCCCTCGACCGGCCGGGTGCCGTTCGGGATCTTGCGCTCGTCGACGGTGAAGGCCGTCGCGGCGTCGAGCCGGATGACCAGGTCCTCGGCAGGGGTGTCGCCGGCCCGCAGGTACGGGTGCGATCCGACCGCGAACGGGGCCGGACGACCCGACCGGTTCGTGATGGTGTGCGTGATCCGGATGCCGTCCTCGACCAGCTCGTGGTGCACCCGTGTCTCCAGGGTGAACGGCCATCCGTGCTGGGGGTGGATCGTGGCCTGCTGCTCGATCGACGACTCGGTCTGGTCCACCACCCGGTACGGCGCGAACCGGAGCAGCCCGTGCGAGGCGTTGCCGTACTTCGGCTCCGAGATGTCGAGCTGCTGGGTCTTCCCGTCGAGCTGCCAGGCACCACCGGCGACCCGGTTCGGCCACGGCGCGAGGACGATGCCGTTGGCGCCGGCCGGAGCTTCGCTCGCGGGGAACGGCTCGGTGAGGTCGAAGCCCGCGACGCGGAGTTCGCGGAGGCCGGCGGCCACCTCGGTGACGACGGCCTCGACGACACCGTCCGGGCCGGCGTGCCGCAGGTGGTACTGACCGCCGGTGGGGGCCGCTGTGCTCATGGTCTCTGCTTCCTCTCCGATGTGCGGGTCCCGCCCGCTGGTGCATCCGCGACGACCACGTGGACACCGGCCGCCCGGATCGGGGCGACCGCCTCCGCGCTGACGCCCGCGGTGACGACGACGTCGACGTCCTGCAGCGTGCTCACCACGCCGATGTCGGCCCGGCCGAACTTCGACCCGTCCGCGACCACGACGGTACGCCTGCCCGCCGCCGCGAGGACCCGCTTCGCCTCGGTCTCGGGCAGGTTCACGTTGGTCAGCCCGTGCGCGACGTCCAGACCGGTCCCGCCGAGGAACACGAGGTCGGCGGACAGCATCGGCAGCAGGGTCGCGTTGAACGGCGCGACGAGCGAGTGCTGCAACGGTCGGAGCGTCCCGCCGGTGACCACGACGGTGAAGCGCGGGATCGCACGTTCGAGCGCGAGTGCGGTGGTGAGTGAGTTCGTGACGACGGTGACGTCGACCAGGTCCTCGCGGGCGACCAGGGCCTCGGCGACCGCTGCGGGTGTGGTGCCGACGTCGAGGACGATGCACTGCCCGGAGCGCACCAGGTCCGCCGCCGCCCGGCCGATCGCGGCCTTGGCGGTGCTGTTCTCGACGGCGGTCTCCTCGAGCGGCCGTTCGCGCGTGCCGGCCCCGAGGCGGACGGCGCCGCCGTGCACCCGACGGACCCGGGCCTCCCGGTCGAGGGCGGCCAGGTCCTGGCGGACCGTCACCTCGCTCGTCCCGACCGCCGCTGCGAGGGCTGCGGTCCGGACCATGCCCGGGGCACCGTCCAGGAGCGCGACGATGCGGTCCTGGCGCAGCAGCGCCGGCAGGACGGGAGGCTCCTCAGACGTCACAACACGAGTTTCGTCTGCTTCCACTTGCTTTCGCAACCCTTCGCGCGAGGGTAGAGTGCAGCGGTGATCACGAAACGTGCGACGACGCTCGCGGACGGCCGCGACCTCTTCTACTTCGACGACGCCGACTCGACGCTGCCCGCGGAACGCAGCATCGACGAGCGTGTCCTGGACCCTCGGCCGGCGACGGCCCGGATGCGGCAGGACGTCCTGACCGGTGAGTGGGTGTCGATCGCGAGCGCTCGGCAGAACCGTGTGTTCCTGCCGCCCGCCGACCAGGACCCGCTCGCACCGCAGACCGCTGCGAACCCGTCCGAGATCCCGAGCCGGTACGACGTCGCCGTGTTCGAGAACCGCTCGCCGTCGTTCGGGCCGGACCTGGTCGGCGACGATGCACCGTCGTCGCTCGAGTCGCTGTCGGACGTCGGACTGAACCGGCAGCTCCGGTCGGTCGGGCGCTGCGAGGTGGTCTGCTTCTCCCCGGAGACCAGCGGCTCGTTCGCGTCCATCTCCGAGTCGCGTGCCCGCACCGTGGTCGAGGCGTGGGCCGACCGGACCGCCGCACTGTCAGCGATGCCCGGCATCCAGCAGGTGTTCCCGTTCGAGAACCGCGGCGAGGCGATCGGCGTCACCCTGCACCACCCGCACGGACAGATCTACGCCTACCCGTACGTCACCCCGCGCACGCAGCGACTGCTGTCGTCGATCGAGCGCTTCGGGCCGGACCTGTTCGAGCAGCACCTGGCCAACGAGCGCGGTTCCGAGCGGGTCGTCCTCGCCGGTGAGCGCTTCACCGCCTTCGTGCCGTTCGCCGCACGCTGGCCCATCGAGATCCACATGTTGCCGCACCGTCACGTGCCGGACTTCGCGGGCCTCACCGACGCCGAGAAGGACGAGCTCGCACACATGCACCTGCGCCTGACCCGCGGTCTCGACGCCCTCTACGGTGACCCGACCCCGTACATCGCCGCGTGGCACCAGGCGCCGGTGCACACCGGACGCGACACCGTCCGGCTGATGCTGCAGATCACGTCGCCGCGTCGATCGGCGGACAAGTTGAAGTTCCTGGCCGGCAGCGAAGCCGCGATGGGCGCCTGGATCGGGGACCTGGTCCCCGAGAAGGCGGCCGAGTTCATCCGAGGAGGGATCGAACGAGCATGACGTTCCAACAGGTGTTCGGGTACGAGCCGACGGTGCGGTACTCCGCCCCCGGCCGCGTGAACCTGATCGGCGAGCACACCGACTACAACGACGGGTACGTGCTGCCCTTCGCGATCGACCGGCGGACCACGGCTGACATCGCTCCCCGCGAGGACCGGGTCATCCGCGTCGCGTCGTCGTTCGACGAGTCCGGCGGTGCCGTGACGCTGTCCCTCGACGACCTCGACCCGTCCCGCATGGACGGCTGGTCGGCGTACGTCTTCGGCATCGCCTGGGCGCTCCGGGAGCAGGCCGGCGCCTCGCTCGACAGTCGGACCGGGTTCGACGTCTTCATCGACTCGGATGTGCCGGTCGGTGCGGGTCTGTCGTCGAGTGCGGCGATCGAGTGCGGCGTGGCCCTCGCGTTCAACGACCTGTGGGAGCTCGGCCTCGACCGCAAGACCCTGGCCCGCGTCGGCCAGTACTCCGAGAACCACGCGGTCGGCGCTCCGACGGGGATCATGGACCAGTCCGCGTCGCTCCTCGGCGAGCAGGACGCCGTCGTGTTCCTCGACTGCCGCACGCTCGACACCGCCGTGGTGGACCTGGCGCTCGAGGCGAACGGTCTCGAGGTCCTCGTCATCGACACCCGCGTCGAGCACGCTCACGCCACCGGCGGCTACAAGGCCCGTCGCGACTCGTGCGAGAAGGGCGCGCAGGTGCTCGGTGTCCCGGCCCTGCGCGACGTCGCGGTCGAGGACCTGCCGCGCGCGCAGGAGCTCCTCGACGACGAGACCTTCCGCCGGGTGCGCCACATCGTGACGGAGGACCAGCGCGTCCTCGACACCGTCCGCACCCTGCGTGAGCAGGGACCCCGGGCGATCGGTTCGCTGCTGGTCGCATCGCACGCGTCGATGCGCGACGACTTCGAGATCTCGGTGCCGGAACTCGACCTCGCGGTCGAGACCGCCGTGGCGAACGGCGCGGTCGGCGCACGCATGACCGGCGGCGGCTTCGGTGGTGCGGCCATCGCGCTCGTCGACCGGGAGGCTCGTGAACGCATCGCCGCGGCCGTCACCGCCGCCTTCGCCTCGGCCGGGTACCGCGAGCCGAACGTGTTCACGGTGCACGCGGCGCAGGGCGCGCGACGCGACGCGTAGCCCACGCGGCTGCCCGCGGCCAGGAGGCGCGTGCCGGGGCGGCACCGCGCCTCCCGGCCGCGCCGTCCCCGACGCGGAAGCGACAGATGTGCGCGCGTCTCCCGCGCACATCTGTCGCTTTCGCGTACCGGACCGCCGCCGTGCCGGGCCGGCGCGGCTAGCGCAGGCGGCGCTCCGCCGCCTCGACCACGTTCTTCATGAGCATCGCGCGCGTCATCGGGCCGACGCCACCGGGGACCGGCGACATGAACCCGGCGACCGCCGCGACGGCCGGGTCCACGTCACCGCGTAAGCGCGCCTTGCCGGTCTCCTCGTTGACGACCCGGGTGATGCCGACGTCGATCACGGCCGCACCGGGCCGCACCCAGTCCGGCTTGACGAGTCCGGCGACCCCGGCGGCCGCGATCACGATGTCCGCCCGACGGCATTCGGCCGCGACGTCCGCCGTCAGGGAGTGGGTGAGGGTGGCGGTGGCCTCGAGACGGGTCAGGAGCAACCCGAGCGGCCGACCGACAGTGAGCCCTTGACCGATGATCGTCACGTGCTTCCCGCGGATCGGGATGTCGTACGCACGGAGCATCTCGACGATGCCGCGCGGGGTGCACGGCAGGGGCGCGTCGATCGAGCCCGCACCTCCCGGGACGGCGAGCACGAGCTCCCCGAGGTTCGTCGGGTGCAGGCCGTCGGCGTCCTTCGAGGGGTCCATCAGCTCGAGCATCGGCGTCGGGTCGATCCCCGACGGCAGCGGGAGCTGCACGATGAAGGCGGTGACCCGGGGGTCGTCGTTCATCTGCAGGATCGCGGCACGGATGTCAGCAGCCGAGGCGGTCGTGGGCAGGTCCAGGCGGATCGACTCGATGCCGATCTGCGCGGAGTCCCGGTGCTTGCCGGCGACGTACGACAGCGAGCCGGGGTTCTCGCCGACGAGGATCGTGCCGAGGCCAGGGTGGATGCC
The DNA here is from genome assembly GCF_003224255.1 of Curtobacterium sp. MCBD17_030. Classification (NCBI taxonomy): domain Bacteria; kingdom Bacillati; phylum Actinomycetota; class Actinomycetes; order Micrococcales; family Microbacteriaceae; genus Curtobacterium; species Curtobacterium sp. MCBD17_030. The sequence continues at coordinate 67,682 of NZ_QKLI01000006.1, forward strand.
CCGCTCGTGCAGACGGTCGACGCGGACACGGAGTTCCTCGAGCGTGCGGGCAGCGAGGGCGGTGCCGTCGATGCGCACGGCCGAGTCCTCCCCCGCCCACCGAGCAGTGGGCAGGGGAGCCACGGCGCTGCTCACGCGTAGAGCGGGAACGCGTCGGTCAGGGTCTTCACCCGGGCCGAGAGTGCTGCCACGTCGGGGTCCGGCATCAGCGTCAGCGCGATGATGTCCGCGACCTCGGTGAACTCGGCATCGCCGAACCCGCGGGTGGCGAGTGCCGACGTGCCGATGCGGACACCCGAGGTGACCATCGGCGGACGCGGGTCGAACGGCACGGAGTTGCGGTTCACGGTGATGCCGACCTCGTGCAGGCGGTCCTCTGCCTGCTTGCCGTCGACCTCGGACGAGCGCAGGTCGACGAGCACCAGGTGCACGTCGGTGCCACCGGTGAGGACGTCGATGCCGGCGGCCTTCGCGTCCGGCTGGGTCAGGCGCGCCGCGAGGGCCTGGGCGCCGCGGATGGTGCGCTCCTGGCGGTCCTTGAACTCGGGAGTGCCGGCGAGCAGGAACGCGGTGGCCTTCGCCGCGATGACGTGCATCAGCGGGCCACCCTGCTGCCCCGGGAACACGGCGGAGTTGAGCTTCTTGAACAGCGTCTCGTCGTTGGACAGGATGATGCCCGAGCGGGGTCCGGCGAGGGTCTTGTGCACGGTCGACGACACGACGTGGGCGTGCGGGACGGGCGAGGGGTGCAGCCCCGCGGCGACGAGACCGGCGAAGTGCGCCATGTCGACCCAGAGCTTCGCGCCGACCTCGTCCGCGATCTCGCGGAACTTCGCGAAGTCGAGCTGACGGGGGTAGGCGGACCAGCCGGCGATGAGGACCTTCGGCTGGTGCTCGATGGCCTTCGCGCGGATGTCGTCGTAGTCGACCTCGAAGGTCTCCGGGTCGACGCCGTACGAGACGGCGTTGTAGATCCGGCCGGAGAAGTTCAACTTCATGCCGTGCGTCAGGTGTCCGCCGTGCGCGAGCTCGAGGCCGAGGATGGTGTCACCGGCCGACGCGATCGCGTGCAGGACCGCGGCGTTGGCCGTGGCGCCGGAGTGCGGCTGGACGTTGGCGTACGCGGCACCGAAGAGCGCCTTCGCGCGGTCGATGGCGAGCTGCTCGGCGACGTCGACGTACTCGCAGCCGCCGTAGTAGCGCTTGCCCGGGTAGCCCTCGGCGTACTTGTTCGTGAGGACGGAGCCCTGGGACTCGAGGATCGCGCGGGGCACGAAGTTCTCGGACGCGATCATCTCGAGGAAGTCGCGCTGACGGCCGAGCTCCTGCTGCAGGACGGCGGCGATCTCCGGGTCGACCTCGGAGAGGGGGGCGTTGAAGGACGACTGGGTCGCGGCGGGCGACAGGTCGGTGATGGACACGGGACTCCTCGTTGTCTGGCGCGCCGGAGCGCGACACCGCCGAGCAGACGCGCGACGGGGTGGACGATTGGTTGCGGCCCAGGCGTACGGCCGCGCACCGTGTCAGGTGTCGCTCCCCGATGGTGACCCATCCAACGCCAGTCGCGACCACCCGATCGTACCGAGGCCACCGGTTCGTGTCACCCTTGACTCCATGACCATGCTGAGTCCGGACGTCGACGAGCGGACCTCGGTGCGCGCCGACGTCCCGTGGACGACGGTGGTGTGGGACGACCCGGTCAACCTGATGTCGTACGTCACCTACGTCTTCGAGTCCTACTTCGGCTTCCCCCGAGCGAAGGCCGAGCGCCTGATGCACCAGGTCGACTCCGACGGTCGGGCGATCGTCGCGACCGGGCACCGCGAGGAGATGGAGCGCCACGTGGAGGCCATGCACGGCTACGGCCTGCAGGCGACCGTCGATCGGGCACCCGCCGCGTGATCCCCTTCGTCCGCCGCGCCGACGGCGTGCACCTCGGCCTGGCCTCCGGCGAGCGCGCCGTCCTCACCTCGCTGGTCGAGCAGCTGCGCCAGGTCCTCGACGAGGACCTGGCGACGGACCCGGTGGCGGTCCGGATGTTCCCGGACGCGTACCCGGAGGACGACGAGGCCAGCGCCGAGTTCCGCCGCTACACGCAGGAGGACCTGCGCACCGCCAAGTCCGCGAACGCCGCCGTTGTCCACGAGTGGCTGACGGGTGCTCGCGACGGCGCGTTGACCCGGGCCGACGAGCAGGCGTGGCTCCGATCCCTCACCGACCTGCGCCTGACGATCGCGGACCGCCTGGGCATCGTGGACCGCGCGACGGCCGACAACGGGCTGGACGGGGACGACGGCAGCGTCGGACTGCGGGACGTCTACGACTGGCTCGGGTACGTGCAGGAGCACCTGGTCGTCACCATCTCGTCCCGCTGACGGCCGGGAAGCCCGCCCGCCTCCGCCCCGCGGCGCACGTCCGTCGCCTCCCGCACCAGCACCAGCCTCTCTGCACAACGACCCGCCGGAGCCGCACCGGGCCTCCCGTCCGGACGCGCGGAGGCGTGCACGGCCCCGGTACCCTGATCCGGTGACCGACCCGAGCTCCGCGAACCCCACGCACTGGACCCTCACGCTGGTCTGCGACGACCGGCCGGGCATCGTGCACGCCGTCTCCGGAGCCGTGGTCGCGGCCGAGGGCAACATCACCGAGTCGCAGCAGTTCTCGAGCGCGGACACGAACACGTTCTTCATGCGCCTGCAGGTGATGGCCCCCGTCGACCGCCAGACCTTCCAGGAGGCCCTGGCACCCGTCGTCGAGCGGTACCGCATGCGCGTCCAGCTCGACGTCGTCGGCCGGCCGATGCGCACGCTGGTCCTGGTGTCGAAGGCCGGACACTGCCTCAACGACCTGCTCTACCGGCAGCGCGGCGGGCAGCTGCCGATCGACGTGCCGCTCGTGCTGGCGAACCACCCGGACCTGGCCGGACTGGCGTCGTTCTACTCGGTGCCGTTCGAGCACCGTCCCGTCACCGACGCCGACTCGAAGGCCGCGATGGAGCGCCGCATCCTCGAAGCGGTCGAGGAGCACGACATCGAGCTCGTCGTCCTCGCCCGCTACATGCAGATCCTCTCCCCCGAGCTGTGCGCGGCCCTCGCCGGTCGTGCCGTGAACATCCACCACTCGTTCCTGCCCGGCTTCAAGGGCGCGAACCCGTACCGGCAGGCGCACGCCCGCGGTGTGAAGCTCATCGGTGCCACCGCGCACTTCGTCACGAGCGACCTGGACGAGGGCCCGATCATCGAGCAGAACGTCGTCCGGGTCGACCACACGAAGGAACCGGCCGAACTCGTCTCGATCGGGCAGGACGAGGAGTCCCGCACCCTGACCCAGGCCGTGCGCTGGATCGCCGAGGACCGCGTGCTCCTCGACGGCGCCCGCACGATCATCTTCAAGTAGGCCCGGCGATGCACGACGCACCCCGCAGCCCGATCGACCCCGGCGACGACCACGCACCGGCGACGCCTGCCGCAGCAGGGCGACGGTTCGATGTCTGGAGCGCCCTCCGCTTCCTGGTCTGCGCCTTCGGTCTGCTGTCTCTGGCGTACTGGGGGTACCTGACCTGGCCGTACCCGTTCCCCGCGCTGTTCTTCATCGTCGGCGCCCCGCTGTTCGCCGCCCTGGTGTGGTTCTTCTTCCGCTCACCGAACTCGCCGGTCGAGACCGACGTCGTCGGCAAGACCATCGTCGAGGTCGCCCTCGTCGTCGCGGCCGGCGCGACCTGGATCTCGCTGGGCCACCCGGCCGTCGGACTCGTGTTCGTCGTCGTGGCCGCCGTGAGCGGGATCGTCGCGGCCCGGCGGGAGACCGCGTGAGCACCGCCGGACGGGAGGCCCACCGCACGCTGGTCCGCGCCGCCCGCCTGGTCGACGTGGCCGGCTCCGCGCCGGACGGATGGGTGCTCCTCGGAGGGGACACGATCCTCCAGGCCGGGACGGGAGTCGCACCGGACGCCGACGAGGTCGAGGACCTCGGTGACGCGACCCTGGTGCCCGGTCTCCTCGACCTGCACGGACACGGCGGCGCGACCCAGGCGTACGAGGACGACGACTTCAGCGCAGCCCTCGCAGCGCACCGCACACACGGCACCACCCGCTCGGTGGTGAGTCTGGTCGCGAACCCGGTGCCGGAACTCGCCCGGTCGCTCGACCGGATCCGCACGGTGACGGCGACCGATCCCCTCGTGCTCGGAGCGCATCTCGAGGGGCCGTTCCTCTCCCCGCACAACAAGGGGGCACACAACGAGGACCACCTCGTCGCGCCGACCCCGGCGGACGTCGACACCCTGCTCGAGGCCGGCGAGGGCGTCCTCCGGCAGATCACGATCGCGCCCGAGCTGCCCGGCGCGCTCGACGCCGTCCGTCGGTTCGTCGCCGCCGGGGTCACCGTCGCCGTCGGGCACACGGTCGGGACGTACGAGCAGGCGCGCGCCGCGTTCGACGCCGGTGCGACCGTCCTGACGCACGCGTTCAACGCGATGCCGGGGCTGCACCACCGCCGTCCGGGGCCGATCGGTGCCGCGGTGGACGACGACCGGGTGACCCTCGAACTCATCCTCGACGGTGTGCACGTGCACCCGGCCGCAGCACGCACGCTGTTCCGCGCTGCGCCCGGTCGGGTCGCGCTCATCACCGACGCGATGGGTGCCGCGGGGGCTGCCGACGGCCCCTACCGACTCGGCTCGCTCGACGTCACCGTCACGGACGGCGTCGCGCACGTCACCGGGACGGACACGATCGCCGGCTCGACCCTGACGCAGGACGTCGCGCTCCGGAACGCCGTGCGGCTCGCGGGTCGGTCACTGCCGGAGGCCGTCGCCGCGCTGACGAGCATCCCGGCGGAGGCCCTCGGGCTCGGCGACCGGTTCGGGCGTCTCGCGCCCGGGTTCGCTGCGGACCTCGTCGCGCTGTCGCCGTCGCTCGAGGTCGAGCGCGTGTGGGGTGGCGGGCGGGAGCTGCGCTGACGACGGACGCGGCCTGTCAGCCTTCGGGTGCCGGTCGCCCGGCGTCGAGGTGGCGGTGCAGGGCCGCCGTGAGCACCCGCATGTCCTCGAGTTGCTCGGCGGTGAACGCGTCGATGAAGACGTCGCGGACGACACGGAGGTGCGCGGCGGAGGAACTGCGGAACACCCCCGCCCCGGTCGGGCTGAGCGTGATGGCCGCACCGCGAGCGTCGCCACCGACCGCGCCCCGGAGCACGAGCTGCCGTGCCTCCATGCGCCGGAGGTGGTGCGAGAGCCGACTCCGTTCCCAGCCCACGACCACGGCGAGGTCCGACGACCGCAGGGTCCGGTCCGGAGCTTCGCTCAGCGCCAGCATCACCGAGTAGTCGCCGGGCGAGATCCCGGAGGTCTCCTGGAACGCAGCCCCCAGGGTGCGCTTGACGCGCTCGGAGGTCTCGACGTAGTCCCGCCAGACCGCCAGCTCGGACGCACGCATCGACCGCTTACCGGCACGTTGCTCCTGCGGTTCACCCATGTGTGTCCTCCTGTTGACAACGCGACGGTACCGCACATTATTGACGCGTCAACCATGTGGTTGATGTGTCAATCACGTGAGGGACCATGCCCGACATCATCTTCGGCCTCGACACGTTCGGCGACGTCCCCTCTGACGACACCGGCGTGCAGGTCAGTCACGCCCGGTCGATCCGGCAACTCGTCGACGAAGCCGTCCTGGCCGACGAGCTCGGCGTCGACGTCTTCACCGTGGGCGAGCACCACCGCCCGGAGTACTCGGTCTCGTCGCCGGAGACGGTGCTCGCGGGGCTGGCCACGGCGACCGAGCGCATCCGCCTCAGCTCCGGCGTCACGGTCCTCAGCTCGGATGACCCCGTACGGGTGTTCCAGCGGTTCGCGACCGTCGACGCCCTGTCGAACGGGCGGGCCGAGGTGATCCTCGGGCGCGGCTCCTTCACCGAGTCGTTCCCGCTCTTCGGCTACGACATGGCCGACTACGACGTGCTGTTCGAGGAGAAGATCGAGCTGTTCGCCCGACTGCTGCGGGAGACGCCCGTCACCTGGTCCGGGACGACCCGAGCGCCGCTCGTCGACGCCGACGTGTTCCCGAAGACCGAGCACGGCCTGACGACCTGGGTCGGCGTGGGCGGATCCCCGGAGTCGGTCGTGCGGACCGCACGGTACGGCTTCCCGCTCATGCTCGCGATCATCGGCGGCCAGCCCGAGCGCTTCGCACCGTTCCTCGACCTCTACCGTCGTGCGACCGAGCAGTTCGGGACGCCGCGGCACCCGGTCGGGATGCACTCCCCCGGATTCGTCGCGGACACCGACGACGAGGCCCGGGAAGCGTGGTTCCCGCACTACAAGGTGGTGCGGGACCGCATCGGCGCGCTCCGTGGCTGGCCGCCGGTGACCCGGGCCGAGTTCGACCGCGAGGTCGAGTCCGGGTCGATGTACGTCGGGTCCGCCGAGACCGTTGCACAGCGGATCGCACGCAGCGTGCACACGATGGGCGTCGGGCGTTTCGACATGATCTACACCTCGGGTGCCCAGTCCATGCGGTCGCGCCTGCGGTCCGTCGAGCTGTACGGCAGCACGGTCGTCCCGCGCGTCCGCGAGCTGCTCGCCGGCATGCCCTCGTCGCCCGCGCTGGACGCCTGAGTCGACTGTCCGCCCGTCCGCCCGGACGTCAGTGCCCGGCGGCCAGGTGCGCGGGTGCAGCTGCCAGCGAGGCGTCGAGCCGGGCCAGGAGACCCCTGAGCTGGTCCTGCTCGGCCTGGTCCAGTCCCGCGGTCGTCGCCGCCTCGAGGGTCGCCCACACGGCCATGACCGGCGCTTCGAGCGCCCGGCCGGCATCGGTCAGGGACACCAGGAGCACGCGACGGTCGGACCCGGAGCGTTCACGGGTGACCAGCCCGAGGTTCTCGAGCCGGGCCAGTGCCTTCGCACTGGTCGGCGGCTCCACCATCAGCTGCCGCGTCAGGTCAGCCTGCGACTGCGGTGACTCCTGCCACAGGAGCATCAGCACGAACTCCTGGCCGGCGGCGAGACCCAGGTCCTGCAGCAACGAGCCGGCGAGCTTCCGATGTGACTTCGCCACGGCCGGGATCAACGAGCTGATCGGCACGACGGCCGGTGCCGGGATCGGCTGTGAGTCTTCCGCGTGGTCCATGACACACCTTCCGGGAATGTTCTTAGCCGGCTAATGATTGAGACCGAGACCGACCACGAAGGAGTCAACCATGAGCACCCAGACCACATCGACCACGCCGACCATCGCCGTCTTCGCCGCCACGGGCAGTCAGGGCGGTGCCGTCACCGATGCCCTGCTCGCGGCGGGCGCCCGGGTCCGCGCACTCCTGCGGGACACGACCTCGGAGAAGGCGACGGCCCTCGCCGGACGCGGGGTCGAACTCGCGCAGATCGACGTCCACGACCCGTCGTCCCTGGTGACCGCACTGCAGGGCGTGGACGCGTTCTGGTTCATGACGACGCCCCCGGGAGGCATGCAGCAGCCCGACACGGAGGGCGAGACCGCGCAGGGCATCGCACTGGCCGACGCTGCCGCCACCGCGCAGGTGCCGCACGTCGTCTTCAGCTCCGTGGGCGGCGCGGAGCGCGACTCCCACGTCCCGCACTTCGAGTCCAAGTACCGCGTCGAGCAGCACCTCGCCACGCTGGGGCTCCACGTGACCGTGGTCCGGCCGGTGTTCTTCACGGACAACTTCCACGCGTTCGCACCGACCCGGGAGGACGGCACCCTCGTGCTCCGGCTGCCGTTCCCCGACGGGATCCCGCTGCAGATGATCGCGACCCGCGACGTCGGCGCGATCGCGGCCACCGCGCTGCTCGACCCGACAGCAGTCCCCGCCGAGATCGAGATCGCCGGGGACGCCCTGACCGGGAGCGAGATCGCCGCGGCCTTCGCCGAGCAGACCGGCACGCCGACCCGGTACGAGGCCCTGCCCCTGGCGGTCCTGGACGGACAGGACGACATGCAGGCGATGTTCCGGTGGTTCGCCGAGACGCCCGCGTACCAGGCCGACCTCGAGCAGGTCCGCCGGATCGCCCCGACCACGTGGACGCTCGCCCAGTGGCTCGAGACCGCCGGCCCCACCCGGGCCTCCTGACCCCGCTCCACCACCCCGTCATCCGCTCGGGGCGACGCCCGTCACCTACGGCGTGGGACTCGTCGACCGCGTCCGGGCGGCCGCACCGGAGGGTGTGGACGGTGCGCTCGACCTGTCCGGAGCCGGAGTCATCGCCGACCTCGTCGCGTTGGTCGGCGACCCGCAGGAGGTGATCTCGATCTCGGACTTCACCGCCCCGGCGCTCGGCGCCCGCGTCTCGACCGACGCCGGGCGGACGACCGATCCCCGCGACGGGTTCGCGGAAGCCGCGGCACTCGCCGGGTTCACACTGCAGATCGAGCGCCGGTACGCACTGGACGAGGCTGCTGCCGCGCACCGGGCAGCGGAGGGCGGTCACACGGTCGGGAAGCTCGTGGTCGTCCCGTAGCTCGACGGGGCTCCGGACCCGCCGGTCCGCGAGGGCGACGCGGACCGACCAGTCGTCACCGGGGGCTCCGTGCTAGCGGCCCTGGCCCCGAGTCCCGCGGCGCCGCGCGAGGACACCCTGCACTGCCCACACGACGAGTCCGACCGCGCCGACGACCGTCCCACCCAGCATCAGCGCGCCCGCACCGATGTTCGCGTCGCCCGCCGGACTGGTCGCGTTGCTGAACCCGCCGACCACGACCATCACGAGCCCGCAGGCCAGCAGGATCATGCCGACGAGGGCGATGGGACGACGACGCTGCATGCCACGAACACTAGTGGCGGGCGCAGGAACGTCGCGCCTCGACTGCCGGAGGCGCCTACCGGTCCTGCGGCCGGTCGCGCGGAGCGGTCGCCCACTTCGTGTCCGGAGTGCTCCCGACCCGGAGCGACAGCGTGCCACCCCGGTTCACGAAGGACGCCGGCACCCACGACTTCGTCAGGGTCCGACCGTCGAGCCGTGCGCCCTGCACGTACTGTTCGGTGCCCGAGGACCGGATGACGATCCGCTGGCCGCTCGACCGCCGGATGTCGACCGTGCTGAACGTCGGGCTGCCGATGAGCATTTCGGCACGGCCCGGCGTCTGCGGGAAGAGTCCGATCGAGGCGAAGACGTACCAGGCGCTCATCGTGCCGAGGTCGTCGTTCCCCGGCAGCCCGCCGGGCCCGGTGCCGTAGGCGTCGTCGATGACCCGGCGCACGGTCTCCTGCGTCTTCCACGGCTGTCCGAGCGCGTTGTACATCCATGGCGTGTGGATGTCGGGCTCGTTCGTCGGGTCGAACTTCGTGGCGTCGCCGCCGGTCACCGCGAAGTTCCCCGCTGCGTCGTGGAAGAACGCGTCGAGTCGGGCCACCGCGGCGGCGTCGCCACCCAGCGCGGCGGAGAGCCCGCTGACGTCCTGCGGCACGAGCCAGGTGTACTGCGCGCTGGTCCCCTGTGCGAAGCCGGTCCCGGTGGACGGTGACCACCCGGGCGCCCACGACCCGTCGGCCTGGCGCGCTGCCTGGTACCCGACGGCCGCGTTGAACGTGTTCTTCCAGTACGTCCCGCGTTCCGCGAACATCCGGGCGTCGGAGCGCAGCCCCATGGATCCCGCCCAGGAGCCGAGCGCACTGTCGGAGATCGAGTCCTCGAGCGTCTCGGCGGCCCCGCCCCAGCACGAGCAGTCGTCGTTGGCGGCGTACTGCCGCTGCAGGTACTCGTCGAGCGCGGGTCGTTGTGTCAGGCACTGCCCCGGGCAGCCGATCTCGCTCTCGGCGTCCGCGTTCTCCACGGTCGCCTGCCGCTTCAGCGACTGGTACGCGGCTTGTACGTCGAAGTTCCGGACGCCCATCGCGTACCAGGTGGCGAGCGTCGCGGCCGAGGGGTCGCCCGTCATCACGTGGGTCGGAGCGCCGAGGTGCAGCCACCGGTCCCAGACGCCGCCGTTCTGCTGGGCGAACCGCAGCATGGACTGGGCCATGTCCCCGGCGACGTCCGGTCGGAGCAGGGCGAGCAGCTGGATCTGCGCCCGGTACTGGTCCCACCCGGAGTACGTGCCGTAGACGGCCGCGTGCCCGTGGTCGATGCGGTGCACCCGCATGTCCGGCCCGAGGTAACGGCCGTCCCGGTCGTTCAGCGTGTTCGGCTGCATGAGCGCGTGGTACACCGACGTGTACAGCTGCGTGGTCCGGTCAGCGGTGCCGCCGCCGACCCGGATGCGGGACAGTTCGCGGTTCCAGGAGGCCCGTGTCCCCGCCGCGACACTGGCGACCGTCGCGTGCCGCCGCACCTCGGCGTCGCGGTTCGCGACCGCGCCGGCGGCGCTGACGTACGAGATGCCGATCTTCGCGTGCACGGTGGCACCGCGACGCGCGTCGAACCCGACCCATGCGCCGGAGCCACGTCCGGCACGGTCGGCCCCGGTCAGGTAGCCCTCCCCGCCGGAGGCGCGCGTGCCTCCCGGCTGGACGGTGCCGTCCTTCCAGGTGCCGGTGCTCGTGAAGTCGCGGTCGAAGGTGGCGGTGAAGTAGAGGCGGTAGTAGCTGCGGCGGTCCGGGTTGGTGGCGCCGCCGCCGTTGCCGCGACGGCTGCAGAAGCCACCGGTCAGGACGCTGCCGCTCACCGTGCGGGTCCGGGCGTCGACGCGGGTGTCGGCGGCTTCGCTGCCGTTGATCGAGTTCGAGGTGCGGAACAGCAGGTTCGCGTCCTCGCCGGCGGGGAAGGCGAACTCGCCGATGCCGGCACGCGTGGTGACCGCGAGGTCGGTGCGGACGCCGTTGTCGAGCTGGACGCCGTAGCGGCCGGGGCTCGCCGACTCCTGGTCGTGGGAGTACCCCGCGGCGTAGACGGCGTCGGTGGTGTCGGCCGACGGCGAGGCCGTGACCGCCGTCGTGATCGGCATGATCGGCACGTCACCCGCGGCTCCCGGCGCACAGCCGGCGCCGTTGAGGTGCGTCAGGCTGAACCCGCGCAGGCGGTTGACGTCGTAGGAGTAGCCGTTCGCGACCGGGGTCGAGGTCTGGTCGCCCCTGGTGCCGGTCGGGCTCCACTGCAGCATCCCGAACGGCGCGGTCGCGCCCGGCCAGGTGTTGCCGTCGTGGCTGGTCCCGATGAACGGGTCGACCGATGCGGCGGGGTCGGTCACCGGCCGGGAGGCCGGGCTCGCCACGGTCGCGGAGGCCGCGGACGCGGGGGCCGCCACCACCCCGGTGCCGAGGAGCGCGGCGATCGTGGCCGCCGCGGCGAGCGGGACCGGACGGAGGAGCGGGCGACGGTGCACGCGGGAACGGGTCACGAGGGCGACGCTAGCCCCCTCGGACGGGGGGCGCACGCGGTGTCACGGAGCGGTCGGGTGCTGTTCACGTGGTCGTCGCCCGGCGCTCCGGCCGGTGTCGCGACCCCGGTCGTCGGCCGGTCACGGTGGTGCGATCGCCCCCTGGTCGACCGCGGCCCGTCCTGCGAGGATGACCCGCATGAGCGTCATGGTCTCCGTGTTCGATGCCCGCCGGACCCGCACGAGCGAGAAGTACACCGCCTACGGGCCGGAGGTCCTGCCGATGTTCGTCGCCGAGATGGACTGCGCCCTCGCCGAGCCGGTCCGGGACGCCCTGGTCCGGGCCGTCACCGACGGGGACACCGGGTACGTCGGGCACGGCCGCGCCCTGCCGGAGGCCTTCGCCGACTTCGCCGCCGACCGGTGGGGGTGGACGGTGGACCCCGACCTCGTCCGGACCACGACGGACGTCTCCGTCGCCGCGGTCGAGACGCTGCGCCGGGTCATCGAGCCCGGCGACCAGGTGGTCGTCATGCCGCCCGTGTACGCACCGTTCTGGGAGTACGTGACCGAGGCCGGCGGCTCCGTCACCGAGGTGCCGCTCCTGGCCCCCGACGGACCGGCCGACCCGTACGACACGACGGCCGGGTGGCGGATGGACCTGGACGGCCTCCGGCGTGCGTTCGCCGAGGGCGCCCGCACGGTGCTGCTCTGCAACCCGCACAACCCCCTCGGCCTGGTGCACGACCGGGAGTCCCTGGCGGCGCTGGCACGGCTCGCCGCGGAGTGGGACGCCGTCGTGGTGTCGGACGAGATCCACGCCCCGCTCGTGCACGCCGACGCGACCTTCACGCCGTTCCTCGCCTCGTGCCCCGAGGCCGCGGCCGTCGGTGTCGCCCTGACGAGCGCGAGCAAGGCGTTCAACCTGGCCGGGACGAAGTGCGCGCTCATGGTCGGGGCGTCGGACCGTGCCCGCGGGTGGTTCGACGCCCTGCCGACGGAGGTCGTCGAGCGCACCGGCATCCTCGGGTACACGGCGAGCGTGGCGGCCTTCACCGAGGGCGGCCCGTGGCTGGCGTCCCTGCTCGCCGAACTCGCGGCCAACCGACGGGTCCTGGCCGAGGAGCTCGGCGGAGCGCTCCCCGGAGCGGGCTACCGGCAGCCGCAGGCGTCGTACCTGGCGTGGCTCGACCTGCGGGCGCTGCCGTGGGGCGACGACCCGGCCCTCCGGCTCGTGGACGAGGCGCGGGTCGCGCTGTCGAACGGGCGGGACTTCGGGCGGCAGGGGGTCGGGCACGCCCGGCTCAACTTCGGCTGCTCCGAGGAGACCCTGCGCGAGGGGTTGGCGCGCCTCGCCGCCCCGGTTGCTCTTCCTGACCGGTGACGGCTCACCACCGCCAAAAACACCCGCGCCAGCTGAGCGCAAGCGAGGGCCCACTAGCGAACAAGCTTGCGCTTGCATCCGTCCACTTCGGGCCGCTCAACGCACCGGAAACAGACAACGCCCCTTTCTACCTCCCCGGTTGAGTTGCAGGTGCCAGATCGATATGGTGTTCGACGGGATTCTCCCTCGCTTAGGCTGACCAAGATAGGCACTCTCAGCCGTCAGCCCAGGCGCTGAAGCCTCAAGAAAGGTCATTGTGGACCAGCTTAGCTTGCAAGCGATCGGATCAGCCGCTGATCCGATCCTTGCAAACCTCGTCTCTGACGCAGTTTCTACGACGATCCAACGCGTGGGTCGAGTTGCCGCCACCCGCTTCAAGGGGAACCGCCTCACGCCGGATATTCTTCAGCTCCTTGATTGGAGCGCCAACAGCTTGCAACCATCTGGTATTGCTTTGGCTGCTGCCGCTGGCGTGACTACCGACTCCCGTACAATAACTGCCGCCCTCGCGACTCCTACTGGTCGCACCATGCTGCATCAACTTGCAGCCGCGACCTTCCTCGACAAGTATGAAGAAAGAAAGTCGAGCCTCAGCAGGCTACTAAAGGAGCTTTTGGACGTCGAATCGACGTCCTTGACGGAGGCAGAGACACACTCACTCCTAGACGCGTTGCATTCGTCTATGGAGCCCGCGCTCATTGACGCCAACCGGACACCAGAATCGAACGCGCTGGCTCAGATTCGTGCCGCTTCGCTCCTTCTGCAACAAACAGTCGACAGCATTGAACGCGATGTAGCGGCGATCGATAAATCAGGCCGCCGCGATGCTGCTACGGATCAAGCATGGTTAGCTAAATTCAAGCAACAGTGCATGCGGAAACATGGCATTATAACGCCGCCCGATAACACCAAGCGAACACCAATCCCTCTTGATGACATTTATGTCCCCGGTCGGATCACTAGCGACAAGCTCGAGGCTTCAGTCACCGTCTACGACATGATTGACCGAGTTGACCGCACGGTGATCTTGGGAACTCCCGGGGGCGGAAAGTCAACCGCAACAAATGCAATCGCGCATCGCCTCGCGAGTTCCATCGAAAACCGCGTTCCGCTCGTCGTCATCCTCCGCGATTACGCGAAGAGCATGGACTCCAGCTCTCTGGCTAACTACATCGAAGTGAGTATTGCCCCACGCTATGAAAGCACGGCGCCGCCTGCAGGTCTGATTGAGTCTATATTACGTGAAGGGAAAGCGTTTGTTCTCCTCGATGGGCTCGATGAGTTGCTCGATCCGACGGCTCGGCGAACGATGGCAGAAAAGGTTGAGCTCTTCTCCGCCGCCTTTCCGTCGACTCCTCTTTTGGTTACCTCCCGAAAGGTTGGGTATAACGAGGCGGCACTCGATCGGGCAGTTTTCGAGGCAGTCGAGCTAACCAGCTACAACGAAGACGACGTCATTTCGTATACCACCAAATGGTTTGAATTGAATGCCGTCGAGTTGCAACTTGACGATGGCAAGACAATGGACCAGGTCTGCAACGCTTTTCTTAGTGAGAGCGAGTCGATTACTGAACTCCGTACCAACCCGCTTCTGCTCTCGCTTCTTTGCATTATTTATCGCGGTCAAAATTACCTTCCGCGGCACCGGATTGGTGTCTACGAGAAGTGCACCGAGCTTCTCTTCGAGACTTGGGATCGAAGCCGCGGGCTTACTTACGACTTTGACTTTGACGACCTCATCGAGGAAGCCCTCAAGCACCTTGCTTACTGGATATTCACTAATGACGAGGGTGGCGTTGGAGTCGCGGAAGGGCCACTCGTAGAAGAGATTGCGTCGTTCTTCAGCGAGCATGCATACGATAGTGAAACAAGATCGCGAGCAGCCGCGAAAGAATTTATCCGGTTCTGCAAGGGCAGAGCTTGGGTCCTCACGGAAGTCGGACTCAGTCCTGACGACGAACCCCTCTTCGCTTTCGTACATCGGACTTTTCTAGAGTATTACGCCGCAGCGCAGTTCACCCGCATTTATCCAGATCCTCAAAAGCTGGCGCTGGCCCTTGTCAAGCGCGTCGCTCGCAATGAGTGGGACACCGCGGGACAACTGGCGGTACAAATAACCAATCGGTCCGTTCTCCGGGGCGCCGAGCGTGTTCTCGAGCGGTTGATGGAGTCCGCGGCGGGGAAAAACCGTTCAGTTGATTATCGCGCGAACGTGCTGACCTTCGTCGTTCGATGCCTCGCGGACATGCCCTCGACCCCCGGCCTCCTACGCAAGACATTTGCCATGATGTCCGATCTGATCGAGGTGAACTTCGCGGACGATGCCGTCCACTCGGTGCTGAACTACTCAATGAGAGCGCTTTACGCCCTCGATCGCAGCGGTGAATACGTCCTGCTCACTGAATTGCAGAACTACGTTGACGCGAAAATCGCATCAGGAATCACTGGTCGCCGCGACGCCCTTCGACTCACGGCGAGTTGCCTCTCAGAAGCCAACGGCCGAGAGCGAAGGTTTTTCCGAAGCCGCTTCATTGAAACGTGGGGCGAGGGGGAGGAACATGACTATGACGAGCTTTTGACTGGGTACTTTGCTGGCTGCGTCGACGCCGACGAGATAGTGGATTTGACCATTCGGCGCGGCGGTGCGCCACTAGACTTCCTGTTCTACAAGACTGGGAGGCAAATCCCGCCCCTCACCGATGATCGATACCATTGTGTCGCCTTTGCAATGGTTGCAAGTTATCGAATCTGGACACCTGCGATGTTTGAGCAATTCGACAAAGAATCGGGGCGATGGCTGGGCACCCTGTTGGAAGATCTCGAGCCCCTAATGAACAGTATAACTGGGCCTTTTGCTTCGGCAGGCCTTACCCAGCTTCACTTGCACCTTGACCCCTTTGGTCGGCGAAGAAACGACGACGCTCCTGTCCTATCAAATCGCCAGTGGGCAATGATTGCGGTGCTCAGTTGCGTGATGGCTGAAATGAAGGGGGGCGAACCATTCACGGAAACAGCAATCAACTCCCTGTCAGTCCTACAAGACGCTCTCGCGGCCGCGCGCGACGGCCAGTGGGGCCCTGAAAGCGCCTTAACTCGCATCCAGAACGACAATCTTCAGGATCGACTTCAGGTTTGGGCGTCATCAGCTGGCCACGGTTTTCTTAGGTACTGATCTCGGGGTACAAGTGCCCCTAATCCAGCAACCATCGGCGGTTATTCATACATCAGTACGCACGCGATCTCGAACGAGAGATGTCCTGTCTTGTAGAAGCGTAGCCACTCTGCGGGCCCAGTCGTAGCCGCAGTGCGGAGAAGGCCCTCACTCTTGGTGTAGTCCTACGTTGTAGGTTGCGCAATTTGCCAATCAAGCGGTGCAAGCGTGCAACCGACGTCCCTCACGCAAATCGTTACACCTTGACTCGCATCGCGGGCAGGGGCCATGGCCGTTTATTGCGTTGATAGGTCCGTTCGACGCAGAACACCGGCGACCGCGCCGACTCGGCGAAGAAAAAGCCGCCGGACTTGGGCCGGCGTCTCGGGCTACTCGAAGCGCTGCCACTCCGGCTTGTTCGCGTACGTGTAGCGGTAGTAG
This sequence comes from Curtobacterium sp. MCBD17_030, assembly GCF_003224255.1. NCBI lineage: Bacteria > Bacillati > Actinomycetota > Actinomycetes > Micrococcales > Microbacteriaceae > Curtobacterium > Curtobacterium sp. MCBD17_030. The sequence continues at coordinate 83,925 of NZ_QKLI01000006.1, forward strand.
TCGGCGAGCCGGAGGCCCGCGGCGGCCTCTTCGTCGACGACGACCGTGGCGTGCTCGTGCAGCTGCAGCGCGGAGCCCGGCACGAAGGAGGACAGCGGCCCCTCGACCGCGGCGGCGATCGCGTCCGCCTTCGCCGAGCCCTGGGCGACGAGGACGAGCTCGCGGGCCTCGAGGATGGTGCCGAGCCCCTGCGTCATGCAGTGCGTCGGCACCTGGTCGGGCGAGTCGAAGAACCGGGCGTTCGCCTCGCGTGTGGACGGCGCGAGGGTCTTGATGCGGGTCCGGGACGCGAACGAGGACGTCGGCTCGTTGAACCCGATGTGCCCGTTCGCGCCGATGCCGAGGATCTGCACGTCGACACCGCCGGCGGCTCGGATGGCGGCGTCGTACTCCTTCGCGGCGAACGCCAGGTCCCCGGCACGGCCGTCCGGCACACGGACCCGGGTCGGGTCGAAGCCGAGCGGCCCGACGACGTCGCGGGCGATGACGCTGGCGTACGACTCCGGGTGTTCGAGGGGGATGCCGACGTACTCGTCGAGCGCGAACCCGCGGGCCTGCGCGAACGACAGCTCGCCGGCCTCGACACGACGACGCAGGTCGGCGTAGATGCCCTCGGGGCTCGAGCCCGTGGCGAGTCCGACGACCGCGGACGGCTTCTCCGTGACGACCGACGCGATCTTGGCCGCGGCGACGCGACCGACCTCCGCCGGAGTGGGCAGGATGATGATCTCCACACCGTCAGCCTACTGGTCATGACCAGTGGGCGACAGGGGTCGGACGCTCCGGGCGACCCCGGTAGCGTGGCGGCATGCCCACCCCCGACTTCGTCCTGTCCCTGCGCGAGAAGGTCGGCACCGAGCTGCTCTGGCTCACCGGCGTCACCGCGGTCGTCACCCGCGGCGACCGCGACGACCGCGAACTCCTCGTCGTCCGCCGCGCCGACAACGGCGCACTCACCCCGGTCACCGGCATCGTGGATCCCGGTGAGGAACCCGCCGTGGCCGCCGAGCGCGAGGTCCTCGAGGAGGCCGACGTCGTCGCCGTCGCCGAGCGACTCGCGTGGGTGCAGACGCTCGAACCGATGACCTACCCGAACGGCGACCGGGCCCAGTACATGGACCTCGTCTTCGCCTGCCGCTGGGTCTCCGGGGACCCGTACCCGGCCGACGGCGAGAACACGGAGGCCTTCTGGGCACCGGTCACGAGCCTCCCGGACATGCCCGAGAACATGCGCCGACGGGTCGACGCGGTCCTGGCCGACGAGGTCGCGGCGCGCTTCGAGCGCTGACCGGACGGGAGGCACGCCCCACCCCCGCCGCGTCCCCTGCAGTCAGGAGACGGCTGCGATCAGGAGACGGGTGCCACCGCCACCGGAGCGCCGAGCAGCCGGACCGCCACGGGCTCACCGGACGCGCGTCGGTCACCGACCTCGTGCTGGACCGTGACGATGGTGTCGTCGTCGAGCCGGACCGTGGTGCGCCGGATCGACCCGAGGAAGCTCGAGGAGACGACGGTGCCGGTGACGCCCTCGGGAGCGAACGCGATGTCCTCCGGCCGGACGTAGGCGAGCACGGGACCGTCCGCCACGGAGAGGTCGAGTGCGGGGACCCGGAACCCGTAGACGAACACGTCGCCGCCGCGCAGGTCACCGCCGAGTCGGTTCGACTGCCCGACGAAGTCCGCCGTGAACGCCGACGACGGGGAGCGGTAGAGCTCCTCGGGCGTCCCGATCTGCTCGATGTCGCCCGCGTTCATCACCGCGATCCGGTCGGAGACGGCGAGCGCCTCCTCCTGGTCGTGCGTGACGAAGACCGTGGTGATGCCGAGGTCGGACTGGATACGGCGGATCTCCTCGCGGAGGGACACCCGCACCTTGGCGTCGAGTGCGGACAGCGGCTCGTCGAGGAGCAGGACGCGGGGACGGGTGACGAGCGCGCGGGCGAGTGCCACGCGCTGCTGCTGCCCACCGGAGAGCTGGTGCGGGAACCGGTCGGCGAAGTCGGCGAGGTGCACCATGTCGAGCGCGTCGACGACCCGGGACTTCCGCGCGGACGACGGCACCCTGCGCATCTCGAGGCCGAACGCCACGTTCTGCCGCACGGTCATGTGCGGGAACAGCGAGTACTGCTGGAAGACCATCCCCATGTCGCGCTTGTTCGCGGGGGTGTTCGCCACGTCCTCGCCGTCGATGCGGATCGCGCCGGCGTCGATGGCCTCGAGCCCGGCGAGGGCACGGAGCGCGGTCGTCTTGCCGCACCCGGAGGGGCCGAGGAGCGACAGGAACTCGCCCGGCTCGACGCGCAGTGACAACCCGGCGAGTGCCCGGTGGGCGCCGTAGCGCTTCTCGACCGCCTCGAGTTCGACGACGGCGCCGGTGCCGGACAGGGACGCGGGGGCCGCGGGTGCGGTGGTGGTCATGCGGGGTCCTTGGGGTGGGAGCGACGGACGCGCGTGCGGCGCTGCCCGATCCGGCCGATGGCGACGAGCAGCAGGAAGCCGAAGACCAGGGCGCCGAGCGAGAAGATCGCCGCGACGTACGGGTCGGTCCCCTGCACGAGGAGCAGCGCCGTCTGGAAGGTGGTGCGGGAGAGGAACGACGCCAGGGTGTACTCGCCCAGGACGACCGTGATCGTGAGGAAGCACGCGGCGAGGATCCCCCGTCGCAGGTTCGGCAGGAGCACCCGCCAGGTCACCGTCCACCACGAGGCGCCGAGGGATCGAGCGGCCTCGGTCAACGTGATGAGGTCCATCGCGGTGATCGCGGCGGAGATCGGACGGAAGGCGAACGGCAGCGCGACGACGCCGATGGCGAAGGAGAGCGTCCAGGCGCCGGACCCGAAGAGCTGGGCCACGACCTGGTAGACGGGCACGAACCCGACGACGAGGACGACCACCGGCACCGTGATCGGCACCAGGCAGACGAACTCCAGGATGCGTCGGAGCCGCGGGTGGTGCAGGGCGGTGATGACCTGTGCGGGCAGGAGCACGAGCACGACGATCGCGACGGCGATGACCGCGATGACCAGCGAGGCCCCGAGGCCGTCGAAGACCGGCTGGTAGGTGCCCGCGTTCGCCGGGTCCGCCAGGGCCCTGTAGTGCGCCGTGCTCAGGCTGCCGTCGGTGCCCCGGCGGAACGTGAACTGGGCCAGCGCGGCCAGCGGCACGGCGAAGAGGAGTCCGACGACGACCAACACGACCGCTGCGGTGCCCCGTGACGGGGCCGCGCCGAACTGTGGGACGCGGGCCGGGCCTCCAGTCCGAGCGGGACGTACCGGACGTGCCGGACGTGCCGGCGCTCCCGCGCTCATCGTTGCCACCGGGCCGCTCGGCGCTGCAGCAGCGAGTACGCCGTCATGACGACCGCCATCACGACGACCATGCCGAGCGCCAGGACCCCGGCCACGTTCTGCAGGCCGATGATCGTCTCGCTGGTGAGCTGCGCGCGGATCGTCAGCGGGACGATGCCGCCCTGCGAGATGAGCGCGGCGGCGGTCGCGAACGACGAGAACCCGTTCGCGAACAGCAGCAGCAGCGATCCCCAGAACGCCGGCGCGAGCACGGGCAGCGCCACGCGACGCCAGTAGGTGGCGCGCGATGCTCCGAGCGTCGCCGCGGCCTCGCCCCACTGCGTCTTGACGCCCTCGAGTGCGGGCATGAAGGTGAGGACCATGAGCGGTACCTGGAAGTACACGTAGGGGATCACCAGGCCGGGCACCGTGTAGAGGAAGGCGCCGTCGGCGTTGAGGTCCCAGTGGAAGGTGGACACCAGCCACGCCGTGACCAGTCCCTGCGTGCCGATCGTCGCGATGAACGCGAAGGCGAGCATCACACCGCCGAACTGGGCCAGCACGCTGGCAGCGGAGTCGATCATCGACCGGACGATGCCGTCCGGCCGGAGCGCGGCGAGCGCCCAGCACACGAGCGCACCGATCACCGCGCCGATCACGGCCGAGGCTGCGGACAGCCCGAACGAGCCGCCGAAGGCCCGCAGCACGCTGGAGTCGCCGAGCGCGGCCAGGTTCGCGAGCGTCGGGTGGCCCGACGCGTCGAAGAACCCGGACCCGACGGCGATCAGCGCCGGGACGGCGAGGAAGAGCAGCACGTACGCCGCGAACGGGGTGAGACCGAGCCACGCGACGCCGCCGCGGCGCCGGACACGGGGTCCGGCGCCGCGGCGGGCGGTGGCATCGGCCGTCGTGCCCGCGCGGGTCGCGGTCGCCTGCTCGCTCGTGACGAGCGTGGCGGCCGGGACCGTGGCGGCCGGGACCGTGGCGCCGGGGACCCCGGCGGCGGACACCCCGGCGGCCGGGACTCCGGCGGTGCCGGGGGCCGATGCGGTGGTCATGCTGCTCAGGAGCCCATCGTGGACGACCACTCGGCCGCCAGGACCTTCGCGGCCGCGGTCACCTGCGCGTCGGTCAGCTCGACGGAGTCCTTCGGTGCGCCACCGGCGGCCTGCAGCGCGTCCTCGTCGACCTTGCCCGACTCCTGGAGCGCGGCGAGGGTGGACGGGAACGCACCGGCCTGCAGGTACAGGTTCTGGGCGTCGGGGCTTGCGATGTACTCCTGCCACAGGCGGGCGGCCGCGGGGTGCGGGGCGTCCTTGTTGATCGCCTGCGAGTAGTAGGAGCTGAGCGCCTGCCCCTCGGGGACGACGGTCTTCCAGTGCTCGTTGCCGCTCGCGCCGGCTGCCGGGCCCCAGGCCAGGTTGTTGTAGGACCACTGGACGACGACCGGGGTCTCACCCGAGGCGACCGTGGCCTGCGTCGGCAACACGTTCTGGAAGTTGCCGGCCTGCTTGAGCTCGCCGAAGTAGTCGACGCCCTTGCTGATGTCGTCGGCCGAGCCGCCGTTCTCGAGCGCCGCGAGGTAGACCGCGCTGGCGGCCTGGTTCGCCTGGGTGGGGTCACCGGCGATCGAGACCTTGCCCTTGTACTCGGCGCCGAGCAGGTCGTTCAGGTCCTCCGGTGCGTCCGTGATCTTCGACGAGTCGTAGCCGATCGACATCAGGCCCGTGTAGTCCCGGGTCCAGGCGCCGTCCTTCTCCTTCAGGTCCGTGGGGATGTCGCTCCAGTTCGCGACCTTGTAGTCCGTCAGCAGCCCGAGGTTCTGCTGCAGCACGGCGTTGCCGAGGTCGAGCACGTCGGGAGCCGTCGACTGGCCCTTCTGCGACTTCACGGCGGCGACCTCGTCGGCGCTCGACCCGTTCGGGTTGGCGGAGTTGATCTTGATGCCGTACTTCTTCGTGAAGCCGTCGATGATCTCGCCGTAGTTCGCCCAGCTCGGCGGGAGCGCGATGACGTTGAGCTGCCCCTCCGCCTTCGCGGCCTTCACCAGGGCGTCCATGCCGCCGGCGCCCTCGGCGCTCGTGGCGGTCTTCCAGCTCGCGTCGCCGCTGCTCGTCGAGGCGGAGCTCGTGGCCGAGCAGCCGGCGAGGGTGACGACGGCCGCTGCGGCGAATGCCAGGCCGGTGAGGGTGCGCTTGTACTGCACGGGGAAGCCTTCCGTGTTCGGGTCCGACCCGTCGGGCCGGTCCGGCTGGGAGCGCCGGTCGGGACGATCGTGGACGCGGCCGGTTTCCGGTCCGTGCTCGAACGGTGAACGGTGGCAGAACAGCGCGTGCGCCTGTACGGTTCTGCGTGATCTCGGTCCGCCGGTGATCGAGCAGCCGGGAGGCCCGCATGGAGTTCACGACGACCGTCCTGCAGGCGCGGGTCAACGCCACCGGCCTGCCCGTCCCGCCCGAGGTGATCGAGGCGCTGGGCTCCGGCGGGCGCCCGGCCGTCGTGGTCACCATCGACGGTGGCTACACCTACCGCTCGACGGTCGGCGTGATGGGCGGACAGGCCCTCGTCCCGCTGTCCGCGGAGCACCGGACGGCCTCGGGCATCGTCGCTGGGCAGACCGTGACGGTGTCGCTCGAGGTGGACACCCTGCCGCGGACCGTGGACGTGCCGGACGACCTGGACCAGGCGCTCACAGCCGCCGGGGTCCGTGCCGCGTTCGACACGCTGTCGGCGTCACGGCAGCGGGCGCTCGTCGACCCGGTGACACGGGCGAAGGCGCCGGAGACCCGCGCGCGGCGGGTCGAGAAGGCCGTGGAGTCGCTTCGCGGGTGACTATGTCGACTGGCATGATGTACCACATGCCAGTACCGCTCGGGGTGGTCCGTTTCCGCGCCTACCGCCGCTACGAAGCCCTCCGAGTCGAAGCCAGCAACGCCCTCATGGGGCTTCTCGCAGGCGCACAGCTCTCGAACCACCTCCTCCAGCTGAACCGCGGTTCTGACCGGCTCCTGCCCGAGGTGTACCCGAACGTGCCGCACATCCGCCGCTTCAACCTCACGGCCGAGGCAGCGAGCGACATCCTCGCCGAGGCCGACGTCCACCTCGGCGCGATGAGCATCGCCTACGTCCTTGCGCTCCACGAGGACTCCCTGAAGACCTGTCTGGGCATGGCTGCAGACGCCGAGCTCGTCTCACGCCGACGCGCTCGAGAGACGCCGTCGGCCGGGCAGCACGAGGCACTGCAGCAGGCGTGCGGGTCGCGCATCGACGGCCTCCCTCTCGAACAGTTGGCGGTCCTGCGCAGGATGCGGAACGCGGTCATCCACGATGGCGGTCGGGTGGACCAGGGTCTCGTGGACGCCGTGTCCGCCCTCTCCCCGGCGGCGGTGCTGGCCTGGACGAAGGCCTCGGGGAGCGATCCCACACGGCTGGCGAAGGGCGACGTACTCCGGCTGGGCCACGGTGAGATGCTGCTGGCGCTCGCCGTCACCAAGGCGATCGATCGAGCGTGCAACGGTCTGCTGCAGATCGGGCTTCCACGAGACCATTGGATCCGTGAGGCGGTCGAGGACGCCCTGACCGAGCACCCGCAAGCGGGGCATGCTGCCACGGTGCTACGGAAGTGCCATGGGTTCGCCCGTCATCACTACGGGCCACTCAGGCTCGCCCGCGCCGAGGTCGAGTCCGAACTCGCTCGTCGCCGCGAGGGCTGAAGGCAAAACGGGGCTCTACTCGTTGAGCTACGTGCCAGGACTTGCACCTGGGTCTCCGCGTTTCTGTGGGGATTCCGGTCGTGATCCGGAAGCGGCCTGCACCGATCTCCTGCTTGGAACGGTACCAGCATCGTCGCCACCTGCCAACGCGGTGGACGCCGCCTCAGGCACCGAACTCGACCAGGACGCGCGGGATCTCGCCGAGCAGTTCGCTCGCCAGGTAACCCATCGGCCCGACCTGCACCGCCAGTCGGTCCCCCGCGGCGGCGTGCACCTGTGTCGCCCACACGGTCGCCTGCGCGACGTCGGCACCGCGAGCGAGCAGACCGGTGATCGCACCGGAGAGGACGTCCCCGCTGCCACTGGTCCCCAGACCCCCGGCGCCGGTGCCCTTCGCCCACGCCCGACCGTCCGGGGCGGCGATGATCCCGCCGAGGGAGACGACCGCCCCGAAGCGCTCGGCGATCTCCGCCGCGTCGGTGTGGTCGTCGGAGCAGTCCCGGCCGAGCAGCCGTTCGGCCTCGCCGGAGTTCGGTGTCATCACGAGCCGGCCACGCAGCGGGGCGAGCTCGTCCACCAGGTCGGCGGCGACCCCGAGCGCGAAAGCGTCCAGGACGACGATCGTCTCCTCGCCGACGGCCGCGGCGAGTCCGGCGACGAGGTCGCGGCTCCCCTCGGGTTCGTCGAGCCCCGGGCCGACGAGCACCGCGTCGGCTGCGGCCAGGTCGTCCGTCAGGCTCTGGATCGCGCCGACGGCCACGTGGCCGCCCTCGTCCTCGGCGAGGGGCTGCACGCCCGACTCGGGCAGGGCGACGGCGACGTGTGGTGCGACGCTGCCCGCGACGGCGAGCGTCAGGCGTCCACCGCCGACACGGAGGGCTGCGGTCGCGGACAGCATCGCCGCGCCGGGGGTCTTCGCGGCGCCACCGACGACGAGCACCTGGCCGCGGCCGTACTTGCTGCCGCCGACCTCCGGCAGGGACCACTCACGGAGCAGGTTCGGGGTGACGGGGATGGGCTCAGACACGGGCGTCGTCCTTCCGGCCTTCGTGTTCGGTGACGGCCGCGTCCGGGTCCTCGTCGAGGTGTCCGGTGCCGGAGAACTCCTCGAGCGTCCACGGGGCGCCGAATGCGTCGCGGCGGAGTCGGGTGAGTGAGGCGTTCGCGACGGTGTGGTCCTCCGCGAAGGCCATCAGTTCGGGCTCGTCGAGGTCCAGGCACACGGCGATGGCGAGCATGACGACGGCATCGTGGGCGGCGATCACCAGACGGTCCGCGTCCACGATGCGGTCGACGTCGGCGAAGAGCGTGCGCAGTCGGAGCATCACGTCGACCCAGGACTCGCCGCCGGCCGGCCGGTGGTAGTACTTGCCGAGCCACTGCCGACGCTGCTCCTCGTCGGGGTGCAGGTTCGCGGACCCGGTGCGGGTGAGCCGGTCGAGGACGCCGAGTTCCCGGTCACGCAGGCGTTCGTCGACGCGGCGCGGGGGTTCGGTGAGGCCGCCGGCCTCGAGCGCGATGCCGATCGTCTGCTGCGCTCGACGGTAAGGCGAGACCCAGAGCACGACCGGCACGTCGTCGACCCCGCGCTCGGCGAGTTCGGCACCGAGCGCACGGGACTGCTCCTCGCCGAGGGGGCTCAGCGGGACGTCGGCGTCCCGGTGGTCGACCTCGATGACGTCGGCGCCCGCAGCGTCGGCCTCGGCTGCTGCGACGTTCGCGGTGGACTCGCCGTGACGGACGAGCCAGATCTCGGTGACGGCCATGGTCGTGACGCTAGCCGGGAGGCGCTGGACCGGTTCACGGGCGGCCGCCGCCGGCGGCCACCCACGACCACGGCGGACAGCACACGGCACCGCCCGTCCGGAGACGAGCGGTGCCGTGTGTGGTGCGGGTGGTGTGACCCGGCGTCAGACGCGGGCTGCGCGACGACGGCGGGCGACGACGGTCAGGCCGATGCCGGCAGCCAGCAGCACTCCGGCGATTCCGAGCGGGACCGTCGGGTCACTGCCGGTGAAGGCCAAGGTCCCGGTCGGCGTCCGGCCGTTGCCGGAGACCACGCCTGCGGTGGTCGGGCTGTCGGTCGGGGTCGTGCCGACGGACGTGCCAGCAGTCGGTGTCGGTGCCGGGGTGGTGGGCGTCGGCGAGGGGACCGGAGCGGTCGGGGTCGGCGTGGGCGTGGGGGTCGGCGTCGGCGTGGGGGTCGGTGTCGGCGCCACGACGCGGACCGTGACGACCTGGGTGTCGGCCGGTCCGGTGCCGTTCGAGGCGGTGATCGTCACGGTCGAGGAACCCGTGGCGGTCGGGGTGCCCGAGATGACGCCGGTGGTGCTGTCGATCGTCAGACCGGCGGGCAGCCCCGTCGCGGTGAAGGTCGGCGTCGGCGTCCCGGTGGCGGTCACGGTGTAGCTGTAGGGCTGTCCGGTGGTCGCGGCCGTCGGCGTGCCGGAGGTGATCGAGGGTGCCACGGTCGGGGTGGGCGTCGTGGGCGGCGGGCAGCTCTGCGCCGGGGTGATCGTGTTCGTGTCGAGCGTCACGGCGGCGTCGAGCGCGATCAGGCGGCCCTGGACGGTCGCGCCGGTGACCGCGGTCACGGACGTCCTCGCGAGGACGGTGCCCTGGAACTGCGAGCTGGTCTGGATGGTGGCCGAGCTGCCGACCTGCCAGAACACGTTGCAGGAGCTCGCCCCACCGGTGATGAGGATCCGCGTGTTCGTCCCGACGACCAACGACGAGGCTGCCTGGAACACCCAGGTCGACTGGGCGTTGCCGTTCAGCGTGAGCGTGTTGTTGTCCGACAGGTTGAGTGCGCCACCCGAGTAGACGCCCGGCACGAGGGTCCCGACGTTGTCGAGGTTGCTGACGTCGACACCGGTCGGCGTGAGGGAAGCCGCCACGTTGAAGGCGTTCCGAGCGTCCTGCTGCGCCAGCGCCGCTTCGGTCGGGGTGCGGACGGTGCCCGTGACCAGGCCGTTCGGCAGTCCACCGAACCCGCTGATCTTGGAGCTGGGGGGACCGCCGAGGTCGCCGTTGACGACGGTCGGTCCGGTGTTGGTGATGGCCTGGCTGGCGAGCACCCCGTAGGTCGCCGCAGTCCCGAGCTTCACGGGCCCGTCGATCTCCGTCGCGGCGGAGGCGGCGGAGGTCGCCATGAGGACGAGCGACGCCGAGAGACCGAGCACGGCACCACCCGTCAGGACTCTGCGGAGGAACGGGGACGTCGCCATGGGAGACACCTGACTGAGAGGGAGAGGCACAGTGCGATCGTCGACGACGGGCGCATGATCTCCGTCGTCGCAGTATGCACTCCAGGCGCTCTGATCAGGGGCGATCGCCTGAAAACGCTCTGTCTACCCGCCGGACTCCCAGCCTGAGCAGTCTGGAAGGCGGACCCAGGCGCATCCGCACCCCCAGTAGTGGGGTCGGCGTGGCGACGGGCCGCCGTACCCCCGCAGGAGCGACGCCGGACGAGTGCACCCAAAGCCTCGCCCGGCGTCGCGGTCCCCCGCCCGGTCAGGCCCGTCGGACCCGCAGGGTGACGAGCTCGAACGGGCGCATCGTCAGGACGACCGGTTCGCCGTCGTCCCGGGAACCGTCGTCGAGTGGTCGTTCGAGCAGGTCGACCCGGGTCACCCCGGCGACGTCGAAGCCGAAGTCGACGCCGACGTCGGTCGCCCGGCCGCCGAGTGCTTCGTACAGCCGCACGACGACGTCGCCCGAGCGGTCCTCGGCGAGCTTCACGGCCTCGACGAACACCTGCGGCGACGACACCGAGACGAGCGGTTCCACGACCGTGTCACCGGGAACGGCCCGCACCGGCAGGTTCAGCCGGTACCCGGAGTCCGCGGCGTCGAGCACCGAGGCACCGACGCGCAGGACCGTGCGGAACACGTGGTGGCCCTGGTCGGCCTCGGGGTCGGGGAATTTCGGCCCGCGCACCAGCGACTCGCGCACCTGCGTCGTGGTGCCTCCGTCTGCACGGGTCCGCCGCGTGACGTCGTGCCCGTAGGTGGAGTCGTTCGCGATCGCGACGCCGAACCCCGGCTCGGCGACGTGCACCCAGCGGTGGGCGCTCGTCTCGAACCGGGCGAAGTCCCACGAGGTGTTCTGGTGCGTCGGCCGGTCGATGTGCCCGAACTGGATCTCACTCGAGGCCTGGTCGGCCTTGAGGTCGAGCGGGAACGACAGCTTGAGGAGCTTCTGCTGCTCGTGCCAGTCGGCCTCGGTCTCGACGACGAGCTCCGGCTGCCCCTCGGTCGCCGTGTAGCGGGTGGTGACGGTGGAGCGGCCGAACGGGCGGACCACGACGAGCGCCTCCCCCTCGACGGTGACGCTCGTCGCCTGCAGCACCGACCCGTGCCGCTGGTAGGCGCGGTCGATGTCCCACGCCTCCCATTGGTTCGGGGTGTCACGGAAGACGGTGTACTCGGCGGCGGCTTCCCCCGGCGCGACGGCGTCGCGGCCGGTGCCGCGGTCGACGAGCGAGACGACGTGTCCGTCGGCGTCGACGGTGGCGACGACGACGCCGGTGTCGAAGACGAAGCGGTCGCCGTCGCGGACGGGAGGCACGGCGCGCGCCGCGTCGACCGGCTCGGCCCCCAGCGCGCGGACCCCGTCGGCGAGGACCGGGGACGCGTTGAACCGGACGTGCGAGGCGGCGGAGGTCGAGCCTCCCGGCCGGTCCACGCCGCTGTCCGGACCCGCGCCACCGGTGGCGAGGGCCGTCGTCGCGGTGCCGATCAGCTCCTCGAGCACCGCGGCGATCCGGGCGTACTCGGCCTCGGCGTTCTCGTAGACCCAGGCGATCGACGAGCCGGGCAGGATGTCGTGGAACTGCTGCAGGAGCACGGTGTGCCAGGCCGAGTCGAGCGCGTCGTACGGGTACTCCCGGCCGAGGCGCACGGCGGCCGTCGTCGCCCAGAGTTCGGCCTCGCGGAGCAGGTGCTCGGAGCGGCGGTTGCCCTGCTTCGTGCGGATCTGCGACGTGTAGGTGCCGCGGTGGAACTCCAGGTACATCTCGCCGGACCACACACCGGGCGTGGGCAGGGCGCGCTCGAGCTCCTCGAACACCCGCGCCGGTGTCCCGAGTTCGACCCGGGGTGAGCCGTCCAGGTCGTGCTGCCGATGCGCCGCGGCGACCATCTCGCGGGTGGGACCACCACCACCGTCACCGAAGCCGTAGAGCAGCATCGAGGTGTTCGCGACGCCGCGCTCCTTGTTGTTCCGCTCCCCACGGTGCAGGTCGGCGGGCGAGACGTCCGAGTTGTACGTGTCTGCCGGGGGCAGGTGGGTGAGGACGCGGGAGCCGTCGATGCCCTCCCAGAGGAACGAGGTGTGCGGGATGACGTTCGTCTCGTTCCACGACGGCTTCTGCGTGACGAACCACTTCGACCCCGCGGCCCGGACGATCTGCGGCAGCGCGCCCGTGTAGCCGAACGAGTCGGGGAGCCATGCCTCGGGGGTGTCCACCCCGAACTCCTCGAGGAAGAACCGCTTGCCGGCGACGAACTGGCGGGCCAGGGCCTCGCCGCCGGGCAGGTTCGTGTCGGACTCGACCCACATGCCGCCGACCGGGATCCACCGGCCCTCGGCGACGCGCTGCTTGATGCGCGCGAAGACCTCGGGGTACTCGTCGCGCATCCACGCGTACTGCTGTGCCGACGAGCACGCGAAGGTGAAGTCGGAGTCCCGGTCCATCAGGTCGAGCACGTTCGAGAAGGTCCGGGCGCACTTGCGCTTCGTCTCGCGCACCGGCCAGAGCCAGGCGGAGTCGATGTGTGCGTGTCCGACGGCGATGGCCCGGTGCGCCGAGCCGCTGGCGGGGACGGCGAGCGCCCCGGCCAGGACGGCACGCGCGTCGGCGGCGGTCCCGGCGACGTCGTCGGGGTCGAGCGCGTCCGCGGCCCGTTCGAGCACCCGGAGGACGTCGGCACCGCGGGTGCCGTCGGTCGGCAGTTCCGCCATCAGCCCGCGGAGCACCCACAGGTCCTGTTGCAGCTCCCACACGGTGTCGTCCCGTTCGACGACCTCGAGCGCGCGGAGCCGGTAGATCGGGGCGTCGCCCGCGGTGTGCTTGGAGCCGAGCGGGGTGGCACCCTGGAACGAGTCACCGCCGATGTCCGGGTTGGCGCCGGCCTCGATGTACAGCTCGAACGACTCCCCCGGGGCGACCTGCAGCGGGACGCTGTCGTTGCGCGGCTCGATGGCCTTGATCGTGGAGCCGTCCGGACGCCAGGCGAGCCCCTCGGCCTGGAACCCGGCCTGGCGCTTGGTGAACCCGAGGTCGACGTGCAGCTCGGCGGTGGTGCCCTCGGCGGTGCCGAAGTCGGCCGGGACGGTGCCGGTCACCCGGAACCAGGTGGTGCCCCAGGGCCGACCGCCCCACGGGGAGCCGACGGTGAACGGTTCGTAGTGCTGGGTCACGGCCTCGGCGAAGGGCACGGGTTCGTCCGGGACCTGCCACGCCTCGATCGTGACCGGCGATGCCCGGCGGTGGACGTTCGGGTCGACGCGGTCCCGCACGAGTCGCGCGATCCGGGCCTCGACGAGGGGTTCGTCCTGGTGCATGGAGATGGGTTCCTTCCCAGCGGTGGAGTTCGGTCAGCCCTTGATGCCGCCGGCGAGGGCGTTGCCGCCGCCGAGGCCTCGCGACACGAGCACGTAGAGCGCGATGACGGGCACGGAGTAGACGATCGAGAACGCGGCGAGCTGCCCGTAGGCCACCGCCCCGTTCTGCCCGAAGAAGTTGAAGATGCTCACCGCGGCGGGCACCTTGTCGGGCGAGAGCAGCAGGACGAAGGGGACGAAGAAGTTCCCCCACGCCTGGATGAACACGAAGATGAACACCACGGCGATGCCCGGTCGCATCAGTGGGATGACGATCCGCCACAGCGTCGTGAACATCGACGCCCCGTCGGTCCAGGCCGCTTCCTCGAGCGAGATCGGGACCGCGTCCATGAAGTTCTTCGCCATCCAGATCGCCATCGGCAGGCTGGTCGCGGCGAGGAAGAAGATGCAGCCGTAGACGTTGTCGATGAGGTTGAGCGACACGAACAGCGCGTAGACGGGCACCATCATCGCGGTGATCGGCAGGCCGGTGCCGAACAGGATGCTGTACAGGAACGGCTTGTTGACGCGCATCTTGTACCGGGACAGCGGGTACGCGGCGAGGATCGCGACGACGACCGTGACGACCGCCGTCCCGCCGGAGAGCAGCAGGCTGTTGCCGAGCGGGATGAACGACAGCTCCGGGGTGAGCACCGTCGTGAAGTTGCCCAGCGTGAACTGCGACGGCAGCTTCACCGACAGCGACGCCTGCGCGTCGAACGAGGCGAACACGAGCCACAGGAGCGGCACCGCGAAGCAGACCGCGATGACGAGCAGCACGACGTTCGACACCCACCGCATCGTCCGACCTCGGGGCGAGGTCATGTGCAGGGACCCCGGCGCGGTGATCGAACGGGTCGTGGTCTGGTCGAGGGACGGGGCTGTGATGGCCATCAGTCCACCTCCGGCTTGAGCGCTCTGATGTAGATGATCGAGAAGACCGCCCCCACCACGAGCAGGATGGTCGCGATCGCGGTCCCGAAGCCGAGCTGCGAGAACTTGAACGCCTCCTGGTACGCCAGGATCGGCAGCGTCGAGGAGTTGGTGCCCGGCCCGCCACCGGTCATCACGAAGATGAGGGTGAAGACCGACAGCGTCTGCAGCGTCGTCAGCATGAGGTTCGTGGAGATGCTCCGGCGGATCACCGGCAGCGTGATGTACACGAGTCGCTGCCACCCGGTGGCGCCGTCCACCTCGGCGGACTCGGTGATCTCCTCGGGGACCTCCTGCACGGCGGCGGAGTAGACGAGCATCGAGAACGCGGTGCCGCGCCAGATGTTCGCCAGGATGATCGCGACCATCGGGTACGTGTAGAGCCAGTTCGCACCGGTGATCCCGAAGACCGCCAGGAACGAGTTCAGCGTGCCCTCGTCGTTGAAGAACGCGTACGCCGCGAAGGACGCGACGATCTCGGGCAGGACCCACGCCGCGACGACGAAGGTGCCGACGATCGAGCGGACGACCTTGTTCGCCGACCGCATGAGGAGCGCCAGACCGAGTCCGAGCACGTTCTGTCCCACGACCGCCGAGGCGAGCAGGAACACCACCGTCAGGATGACGGACTTCGGGAAGTCCTTGTCCTGGAACAGGTCGACGTAGTTCTGCAACCCGATGAACTGCTGGTCGGCCGCGCCGGCTCCGGTCAACGCGGAGTTCGTGAACGACCCGTAGAACGACGAGATCACGGGGCCGAGCAGGAAGACGAGGAGGAGGACGACTGCCGGCAGGAGCGGGACGGCTCGGCCGACGTTGCGGAGCGGCTTGCGCTTCCGAGGGACGGGAGGGTCGGTGCGTCTCGGCGCACCGGGCGCCGGGACCACCGGCGCGAGGGGAGTGCTGGTCATGCTGGGTGCCTTCCAGGACAGCTCACGGTGATGAGTGGGGACGGACGGGAGGCGCGGTGCGGGCTCGCACCGCGCCTCCCGTCCGTCACACGGTCGCGTCGGACCGGACGGACGCGTCAGCGCGCGGAGACCGTGTTCTCCTTGCCGACGACGCCGACCACGGCATCGTCGTAGGCGGCGGCGGCTTCCTTCGGCGACTGCTGGCCGGTCATCACCGACTCCATGGCGACCTGGATGGCGTTCGAGATCTGCGAGTAGTCACTCGTCGCGGGGCGGAAGTTGGTGTTCTCCACCAGACCCGAGAAGAACTTGAACGTCGGGTTCGCGCCGGTGTACTCGGGGTCGGCGGCGACGTCCTTGCGCACCGCGATCTGGCTGTTCTCGGAGTCGTACTGCAACGAGCCGTCCTTGTCGAGGAAGCTGGTGATGAAGTCGAACGCCGCCTGGGGGTTCTTCGACTTCGCCCCGACCGCGAGCGTCCAGCCTCCCGACATGCTGTTGTAGCCCGGGGCCTGCCCGTTCTGCGTCGGCATCGGTGCCTGACCCATCACGTCGTTCCACTCGGCCCACGGGGCGGTGCCGGTCTTCAGCCACGTGCCGGACTGCCACGAGCCGTCGAGGTCGATCGCGAGCTTTCCCTTCGGCAGCCACGTCTGCGTGATGGTCGTGCCGACGTTGGTGTCGAGTGCCTGCTGCGGTGTCGGGCCGAGGCCGCCCTGGTAGACGTCCTTCACGAACTGCAGCGAGTCCTGGAACTGCTTCGAGCCCGTGACCCACTTCTTGTCCTGGTAGAGCGTGTTGCCGGGGCCGTCCGCGCCGTACAGGAGCATCTCGAAGCCCTGCATGGTGGACGCTTCGCCCTGCGCCTTGCCCGAGTACATGTTGAAGGGGATCAGGTCGGGCTTCTCGTCCTTGATCGTCTTGGCGGCAGCGAGCACGTCGTCCCAGGTCTTGGGCTGCCACGGAACGGGCAGGCCGACCTCCTTGAAGATGTCCTTGTTGTACCAGAGGGCACGGGTGTCGGTGCCCATCGGGACGCCGTAGGTCTTGCCGTCCTCGCCCTCCCCGGCTTGCTTGGCGTTGTCGAAGAACTGGTCCCACTCGTCCCACTTCGCCGTGTACTCGTCGAGCGGCAGCAGGTACCCGGCCTCCGCGTCCGCCTTGACGAGGAACGTGTCCTCGTACATGACGTCGGGTGCGGTGGCGGGCGCCTTGTTCATCAGCGCGAGCTTGGTGGCGTAGTCGCCCTCCTGCGCCTGGATCGGGACGAGCGTGACCTTCTTGCCCGGGTTCGCCTTCTCGTACTCCTTCTTGACGACCTTCATCTGGGCGTCGAGCTGCTGGAAGGCGCCGAACTTCTGGTACGCGATCTTGATGGTGTCACTCGAGGCGGACCCCGAGCTCGAGCAGCCTGCGAGACCCACTGCGGCGACTGCCACGGCTGCGAGTCCGGCGATGATGCGGGTGCGTTTCATCGGTGCTCCTTTGCACGGGTGAAGGTCGCGGACTCCGTTGCCCGCGTTGCGCAGTTAGTCCACCGTATGGACTTAAACGTTGTCAAGACATGGGCGCAAAGTGCGCCCGGTTCGTGACCTGCAGCCCGCGCGACGGTCCGGGCGCAGCCCCACAGGCGGCAGCCGCGCGGGCGGCAGCCGATCAGTGGGCGATGAGCATCGTGCTCGCTCGCGGCGACAGGGCAGCGTCGAGCACCAGGCAGGCCGCCCCGACCGCGGCCACGTCGGTCCCCCGTCGGCTCTCGACGACGGTGACCGGGTGTTTCGGCACCAGGATCGGCGAGCCAGCGATCGCCGCGGTGGCAGCCGGGAGGGCCGCGCTGCTGATCCGCGACCAGAACGGTCCGCCGAACACCACCCGGTCGAGGTCGAGCAGGTTCACGATGACGACGACGGCCCGCCCCATCACGGTGCCGATCTCGGCCGCGAGGGCCTGCGCCGCCGGGTCCTCCGCCGCGATCGCTGCGGCGAGTGCGTCCCACGCCCGGTCGACCGCCGCCAGGTCGACCGCGATGTCGGCACCGTCGGCAGCAGCCGTCCCGGCGACGGGGACTCCGTCGCCCAGGGCGATCCCCCGCTCGACCGCGATCCGCACCAGGCGGTCGGGCATCACCGTCGCCCCGACCTCACCGCGCGTGCCGTCTCCGTCGCCGTTCCCGGCGAGGGGCCCCTGGTCGACCATGATGTGCCCGGCGTCGCCCGCGTTCGCCCCGGATCCGCGGACGGGCTCGTGGTCGATGACGAGCCCGACCCCGAACCCGGTGCCGAAGTACACGAAGGCGAAGTCGCGGGCCGCCGCACCCCGCTCGAGGAACATCTCGCCGACGGCCGCCGCCGTGACGTCCTTCTCGAGGAGCACCGGGTAGCCGGTGGCGTGACCCAGGGCGTCCCGGAGCGCGACGTCCCGCCACCGGGGCAGGAACGGCGGGTCGAGCACGACGCCGGCCGCCGCGTCGATCGGCCCCGGCGAGGCGATGCCGACGCCGAGCACGCTGTCGGGCGCGACCCCGGAGCGGCGGACCAGCCCGTCGACCGCGGCCGCCATCGTCCGGACGACCTGGTCCGGGTCCTCGGCGTTCGGGGTCGAGGTGGTGGCCTCGGCGACGACCGCACCCGCCAGGTCGAGCAGCACGTAGGTGACGACCGCGGGATCGACGTGCACCCCCACGGCGAACCGGCTGCGGGCCTCCAGTCGGAGGATCGTGCGCGGCTTGCCCCGACCCGCCACGACCGTGCCGGACTCGACGATCATGCCGGCGTCGATGAGGAACCGGGTGACGTTCGAGACTGTCTGCGGACTGAGGCCGGTCCGCGCGGCGAGCTCGACGCGGCTCAGGCCGTCCCGGGACCGGCGGACGGCGTCGAGCACGACCGTGCGGTTGAACCCGCCCAACGACGGCAGGTTCGCCCCGCGCCGATGCTCCGCCATCTGGCGACCATACCGCCGGTGACATGCGCGGTGCGACGCGCACGGGGTGACCGTCACCGGACCGATCGCTGGCTTCTCACCCGCCTGCACCGTTACCCTGACCGACATGACGGACCTCCGCCTCGAAGAACTCTCCGCAGCGACCGCCGCCGCGGCCAACTCGCTGACGCTGAAGCCGGGGCAGGAGCAGTTCGTCCAGCCCACCTCGTACGCGCAGGCCGAGTCGGACGTCAAGCCGAGCGCCTCCTGGCCCCGCGTGGTCCTCGACGGGGACGAGGTCGTGGGCCTCATCATCGGCAGCTTCGACGCCGAGAACGCGCAGGAGGAACTCCGCAGCTGCATCTGGCGTGTCAACGTCGCGGCCAACGCGCAGGGGCGCGGGGTCGGTCGTTTCGCCGTCCACGGGCTGGCGGAGGAGGCCCGCAAGCGCGGCTTCGAGCGCCTCACCGTCGTCTACGAGCCGGGCACCGGCAGCCCCGAGGCGTTCTTCGAGGCCATCGGCTTCACCGTCGTGGGTGAGACGCAGTACGGCGACCACTTCGCGGCCCTGACGCTGTAGTGCCGGCGCGGCCCCGCGCCTCCCGGTCGGCAGCCGGCGTTCCGGAGCCAGCCGATCGGGCGCCAGCACATCCGGCGCCTGCCGATCCGGCGCCAGCAGGTCCGGAGCCAGCCGTTCCGGGTGCCGCCGACTTCGGTGCCCAGGTCGCCGCGGTCGTCCGGTCCATCCCGCCCGGGCACGTGATGACCTACGGGGACGT
Organism: Curtobacterium sp. MCBD17_030; assembly: GCF_003224255.1. Taxonomy (NCBI): domain Bacteria; kingdom Bacillati; phylum Actinomycetota; class Actinomycetes; order Micrococcales; family Microbacteriaceae; genus Curtobacterium; species Curtobacterium sp. MCBD17_030. Next base: position 103,076 of record NZ_QKLI01000006.1, read on the forward strand.
CGCCGCGGTGCTCGGCTCGCGGGCCTCCCGCGCGGTCGGCAAGGTGATGGCGCACGAGGGCTCGGATCTGCCGTGGTGGCGGGTCGTCCGTTCCGGCGGGCTGCCGCCGGTCCACCACGAGGCGCGTGCGCTGGAGCACCACCGAGCCGAGGGCACGCCCCTGCGGTGGTCGCGGGACGACGCCTCCTGGAGGATCGACATGCCCCGCGCGCGCTGGTCACCGACCGACGACGGCTGGTCGGCCGACGACGGCTGGTCGGACTAGAGGCGTCCGCCGGCCGTCACGCCGGGCCGGAGGTCGAACCGGGTGCCCTTCGCGTTCGGCGGCAGCAGGAACATCACGAACAGCGCGAGCGACCCGATGCCCGGCAGCACGTGCAGGAACTGCCAGAACCCGGACAGGTTCGCGTCGTGCAGCCGCCGAGCGCCGAGTGCCAGCCCGCCGATGAGGGTGATCAGCGCCCAGAGCACGAACAGGTAGGACCCGACGGGGTTCTCGAGCAGCGGCGCGTCGGGGGTGAAGACCTGCGGCACGAGCTGCAGCACCAGACCGATCGCGAACGAGGTCAGCCACCACCACCAGAACTCGGAGCGCGAGGCCCGGCCGGTGAACACGGTGTACTTCCGCCAGAACCGTCGGACGGCCTCGGCGAAGGGCGCGCCGTAGAGGGGATCGCGGAGGGCGACACCGCCCGGCTGCACGTCGTTGTCGCTCATCCCCCCACCCAACCACGCCGTCCCGCCGGACTCCGGACGGGACGCGCCCCCGGACGCACATCGCGCCCCGTCGGAGCGGGGCGCGATGTGCGTGGCGGGGCGCGAAGCGCAGCGGTCGTCAGACCAGCGAGTCCCGCCAGGCCGCGTGCAGCTGGGCGAACCGTCCGGTGCCCGCGATGAGGTCGGCGGGCGTGCCGTCCTCGACGATGCGGCCGTACTCCATCACGAGCACCCGGTGGGCGATCGCGACGGTGGACAGTCGGTGCGCGATGATCACCGCGGTGCGGTCGGCGAGCAGGGTCTCGAGGCCCTCCTGCACCAGGCGCTCCGAGGGGATGTCGAGCGACGCCGTGGCCTCGTCGAGGATGAGCACCTTCGGGTCGGCGAGGAACGCCCGGGCGAACGACAGCAGCTGGCGCTGCCCGGCCGACACCCGGCCACCGCGCTTGTTGACGTCGGTGTCGTACCCGTCCGGCAGCGCCATGATGAACTCGTGCGCGCCGACGGCCTTCGCCGCCGACTCGATCTCCGCTCGGGAGGCTCCCGGTCGACCGAGCTCGATGTTGTCCGCGACGGAACCCGAGAACAGGTACGCCTCCTGCGTCACCATCACGATGGCGCGGCGCATGTCCTTCGGATCGAGGTCCCGCAGGTCCACGCCGTCCAGGGTCACGGTGCCCGAGGTCGGGTCGTAGAACCGGGCCATCAGCTTCGCGAGCGTCGACTTGCCGGCACCGGTGGACCCGACGAGCGCGATCGTCTGACCCGAGGGGATGTGCAGGTCGAACTCCGGCAGCACGACCCGGTCGGCCGTGTACGCGAACTGCACGTGGTCGAAGTCGATGCGGCCCCGGGCGTCGGGCAGCTTCGTCGGCTTCGCGGGGTCCGGCACGCTCGGCCGCTCCTCGAGGACGCCGGAGATCTTCTCCATCGCCGCGGATGCCGATTGGTAGCTGTTGTAGAACATCGCCAGTTCCTGCGCCGGGTCGAAGAACCGCTTGGCGTAGAGCGCGACGGCGAGCAGCGCGCCGATCTCCAGTGATCCACCGACGACCCGGAAGCCGCCCACGATGACGACGGCAGCCAGGGTGGCGTTGCCGATGAGGACCAGGCCCGGGTCGAAGATCCCGAACAGGTTGAACACACGGGCGTTCGCCTGCCGGTTCGCCTCGACCTGGACGCCGTACTCGGTCTCGTTGCGGGACTCCTTGCGGAACGCCTGTACCGCGCGGATGCCGGTCATCGTCTCGACGAAGTGCACGATGACGCGGGCGCTGGTCGTCCGGGTGGAGCGGAACAGCTGCTGCGAGCGCTGCTGGAACCACCGCGTCAGGAACCACAGCGGCACCAGGGCGATCGCGAGCACCAGGCCCGAGGTCGGGTCGAGGAACACCAGCGCCACCGCGGTGAACACCATGTACAGGACACCCTGGATGAGCTGGTTCAACCCGGAGTCGAGCAGCTCCCGGATGGAGTCCAGGTCGCTCGTCTGCCGGGAGATGATCCGCCCCGACGTGTACGTCTCGTGGAACTCCAGCGACAGCCGCTGCGTGTGTAGGAACACCCGCTTCCGGAGGTCGAACAGGATCGCCTGACTGATCCGGGCCGCCAGCACCGTGTACCAGGCGGTGAGGACCGCCCCGACGATCGCGATGGTGATGTACAGCCCGACGACGAGGAACGCCGGCATCCAGTCGTCACGGTCGAGCACGGCGGGCAGGGCGTTGTCGATGCCCCACGCGATGAGCGTCGGGCCGGCGACCTGTCCACCGGTGGAGAGCACCACGACGACCGCGATGCCCCAGAGCCGGGCCTTGAGCGGTGCCGCGAGGGAGCTGAGCAGCGTCAGTGACCGGCGGCGCAGCCGACGGCTCTCGGCCTTCGTGAAGTCCTCACGCTCCTCGCCACGTGTCCCGTGGACGGTGATGGACGCGGTGACCGGAGCTGCCGCCTCGGCCGCCTGCGTGCCGGTGCCGACCTGCGCCACCGGCACCGAGCCTCCCGTCGGTTCCTGGTCGACGGTCAGGGGCTGATCGTGATCGGTCTCGTTGCTCATGCCATCGCCTCCTCTCGGTCCTCGGCGTCGTCGTCGTCGAGCGACGAGATGACGAAGCGGTAGTGCTCGTTGGTGGCCATCAGCTCCGAGTGGGTGCCGACGGCGGTGACGCGGCCGTTCTCCATGAGTGCCACGCGGTCGGCGAGGGTCACGGTGGACGGGCGGTGGGCGACGATCAGTGAGGTCGTCTCGGCGAGGACTCGGCGGAGCCCCGCTTCGACGCGTGCCTCGGTGTCGACGTCGAGCGCGGACAGCGGGTCGTCGAGGACGAGCACGCTCGGCCGCGCCGCGATGGCCCGGGCGAGCGCCAGGCGCTGTCGCTGACCGCCGGAGAGGGACAGCCCCTCTTCGCCGACCCGGGTGTCGACGCCCTCGGGCAGGTCGTCCACGAAGGACGCCTGCGCGATGTCGAGCGCCTCGCGCATGACCCGCTCGGCCTCGTCCCCGGACAGGTCGGGCCGACCGAGCAGGACGTTGTCCCGCACGCTCGACGAGAACAGGGTGGCGTCCTCGAACGCGACGCCGACGTGCCGACGGAGCTCGGCGCGGGACAGGTCGCGGACGTCGACGCCGTCGATCGTCACCGATCCCCCGGTCACGTCGTACAGCCGCGGGACGAGCGCCAGCAGGGTCGTCTTGCCCGAGCCGGTGAGGCCGACGAGCGCCATGGTCTCGCCGGGACGCAGCTGCAGCTCGACGCCGTTCACCAGGTCGGGGAACTGCGCCGGGGAGTCCTGGTAGCGGAAGTGCGTCGCGTTGAAGGCGAGTGCACCGTGGGGTTCTGCGATCGTCTTCGGCGCTGCCGGGTCCGTGATCGTGTTCTCGGAGTCCATGACCTCGAAGAACCGGTCCACGGCGGTGCGGGTGTCGAACGTCATCGACAGGAAGAAGCCGATCGACTCGATCGGGAACCGCAGCACGGTCGCCGTCGCGAAGAACGCGAACAGCTGGCCGACGCTCAGCTCCCCCTGGCTGGCGAGCCAGATGCCGGCGAGCAGACACAGCGCGAACGCCACGTCCGGCACGAGCAGCAGCCAGAACCAGATCGCCGCGATCGCCTTGGCCTTCTCGATCTCGGTGCCGCGCAGCTGTTCGGCCTGCTCGGCGAACTCGTCGAGCTTGTACCGACCACGGCCGAACGCCTTGAGCACGCGGATGCCGTGCACCGACTGCTCGACGCTGGTCGCGAGGTCCCCGACCTGGTCCTGACTGCGTCGGGCGACGACCGAGTACTTGCGCTCGAACAGCACGCTGTTCACCCAGACCGGGATCGAGGCCACCAGGAAGATCAGGCCGAGCTGCCACCCGAAGGTGAACAGGACACCGAACCCGATGACGATCGTCACGACGTTGACGACGAGCAGCACGATGCCGAAGGCGAGCCATCGGCGGATCAGCGACAGGTCGGACACCGATCGGGACAGCAGCTGCCCGGACTCCCACCGGTCGTGGAAGGCGACCGGCAGGTCCTGCAGCTTCGCGTACAGCGCGTTGCGCATGCTCGCCTCGATCCGGGTGGACGGCTGCATGACCATCTTCCGTCGGGAGGCGATGAAGAACGCCTCGAGGACGCCGAGCGCGAGCACGCCGAGTCCGGCGGGCCAGATGCGGCTGCCGTCACCGGACGCGAGCGGTCCGTCGACGAGCGCCTGCAGCACGTAGGGGATGACGAGCGCGACGACGGAGGCGCCGAGCGCCGCCAGCATCCCGCCGAACAACCGCCATCGGTACGGCTTGACGTAGGGCCAGATGCGCCCGATGGCGCGGGCGGTGGAGGGGCGCGCCGGTGTCGGCGCCGGTTCCCGGTGGGGTACCTGGGACATGCGTGTGCGTCCTCGTGCTTCGTACGGGCGCAGGTGCGGTCAGGTTGCGTCTGACCGGACGGGAGGCCCGGGGTGCGTTGCGTGGTCTGGTCGGCCGGGTGCCCGCTCGGGCACCACGACAGCGCGCGGAGTCCCTCGGGTTCCGTCGGCGCCGCTGGGACGACGTCGCCCGTGGGGCGGGTGGGGCCGGTCGTGCGCCTAGGCGGACGGCGGTGTCGGGACGCCGGGAGCGGCCGTGTCGATGGACGTCGATCGCGTCCGGGCAGCCGTTGCGGTGGTGCCGGTCGTCGTGTCCATCGTCACTCCAGTCTCGTCGTCGTCACCGTCGTGCCCGCGGTGCTGCCGACCTGAGAAGTCGTCAGCCATGAGGTCGCGGAGCCTTGCAGACTATCGGCAGCGGCTCTCAGGACGCAACCAGGATCTCGTGCTGGTTGCGCCCTGGTCGACGCGGAGTCGAACTGGACTCAGTGGAAGAAGTGCCGCTCGCCCGTGAAGTACATCGTCACGCCGGCAGCAGTCGCAGCCGCGATGACCTCGTCGTCGCGGACGCTCCCGCCGGGCTGGGCGACGGCGCGGACACCCGCCTCGAGCAGCACCTGCAGGCCGTCGGCGAACGGGAAGAACGCGTCGGACGCCGCGACCGAACCGGCAGCACGGTCCCCGGCCCGGTTCACCGCGAGGTGGCACGAGTCGACCCGGTTGACCTGCCCCATCCCGACACCGACGCTCGCGCCCTGGTTCGCCAGGAGGATCGCGTTCGACTTCACCGCGCGGCTGGCCTTCCACGCGAACGCCAGGTCCGCCAGGGTCTGCTCGTCGGCCGGCTCGCCGGAGACGAGCGTCCACGTGGACTGGTCGAACGCCGTGAAGCGGTCGGCGTCCTGCACGAGGAACCCGCCGGAGATCTGCTTGACCTCTCGCTCGGCGAGCGCGAAGTCACCCGGCAGCGTGAGCAGACGGATGTTCTTCTTGCGGGACAGGACCTCGAGCGCCTCCGGGTCGAAGGCGGGAGCGACGACGACCTCGGTGAAGATGTCGGCGATCGTCTCGGCCATGCCGCGGGTCACCGTCCGGTTCGCCGCGATGACGCCTCCGAACGCCGACAGCGGGTCGCAGGCGTGGGCAGCCGCGTGCGCCGAGGCGATCGGGTCACCCGCGTCAGGGGCCGCCACCGCGATGCCGCAGGGGTTGGCGTGCTTGATGATCGCGACGGCCGGCTCGGTGAAGTCGTACGCGGCACGGACGGCGGCGTCGGCATCGACGTAGTTGTTGTACGACATCTCCTTGCCGTGCAACTGCGTCGCCTGGGCGATCCCGGTGCCGTTCGTGCTCGTGTAGAGCGCCGCGGACTGGTGGGCGTTCTCGCCGTAGCGGAGCGTCGCGGTGCGGTCCGCGGACAGCGTGAGTTGCTCCGGGAACGCGCTGGGGGCCTCCTGGCCGTCGTGCTCTGCTGCCGCGGACGTTGCCGACGGGGCGACGACCTCGGACGCGAAGTAGCTGGCAACCGCGGTGTCGTACGCCGCGGTGTGGCCGAACGCCTGCGCGGCCAGACGCTTGCGGAGTTCCAGGGTCGTGCCGCCGGCACGGACGGCTTCGACGACCTCGTCGTACGACGACGGCGACACCACGATCGCGACGTTCGGGTGGTTCTTCGCGGACGCGCGGACCATCGCCGGGCCGCCGATGTCGACGTTCTCGACCACCGTGGCCGCGTCGGCACCCGAGGCGACCGTCTCGACGAACGGGTACAGGTTCACCACGACGAGCTCGAACGGGGCGATCCCCAGGTCAGCGAGCTGCTGCTCGTGCGACTCCAGCCGCAGGTCGGCGAGCAACCCCGCGTGCACGGCCGGGTGCAGGGTCTTCACGCGGCCGTCGAGCGACTCCGGGAAGCCCGTGACGCTCGCTACGTCCGTGACGACGTACCCGGCGTCACGGATGGTCTGCGCGGTGGAGCCCGTCGAGACGAGTTCGACGCCGGCGTCGGCGAGCGCGCCGGCGAGCTCGAGCAGCCCCGACTTGTCGCTCACCGAGATGAGGGCTCGACGCACGGGCACGACGTCCCGGTCGCGGTACAGGCTGGGGTCGGCGGCGTGCACGCTCATGCGGGGGTGGTGCCCTTCAGGTCGATGTGTCCGTTGGCGATGTCGAGGACGGTCTGGATGAGCAGCCGACGCTCGACGGGCTTGATGCGGTCGTGCAGGGTCGACTCGGTGTCGCCGGGCAGGACCGGGATGCGCTCCTGCGCCAGGACCGGACCGCTGTCGACACCGTCGTCCACCGCGATGACGCTCGCGCCGGTCTCGGTGACGCCGGCGGCCAGCGCGTCCCGGACGCCGTGCGCTCCCGGGAACTCCGGCAGGTACGCGGGGTGGGTGTTGATGACCGACGGGCCGAACTCGGCGACGACCGCGGGCGGGAGCAGGCGCATGAGCCCGGACAGCACGAGCAGGTCGGGCGACCACGGGCGGATCTGCTCGGCGAGCGCTGCACCCCACTCGGCGCGGGTGGCGTACCGGGTGTACGGGACCGTGAAGGTCGGGATCGAGTAGTGCTCGCCGAGCTGCAGGCCCTCGGCGTCACGGTCCGCCCCGATCGCGACGACGCGGGCGGGGTACTCGGCATCGCGGGTCGCCTCGAGCAGGGCTCGGAGGTTCGACCCGGTACCGGAGATCAGGACGACCAGTTCGAGCACGGGGACAAGCCTAGCGGGGGCGGGTGCTGCCGGGCGTGCGGGCAGGCTGATCGTACGGCGTCCATCATCATCGCCGGTCGTCCGCAGTGACATCTGGTACTGGAGTGTGTAGCGTCAGGTCCTCGCCCAACTCGTCCTCGACGCAACGATCCGGAGTCATCGTGATCCTTTCCCTCCCTCCTCTCGCCATCGCCGGTCTCGCGGCCGTCGTCTCCTTCGCGGGCGCACTCGTGCCGACGCATCCTGCCGACGCCGCATCCGTCATCGACACTCCTGCCGCCGCTGCTGCAGCAGCAGCCGCACAGGAGGCGGACCCGGTCCTCAGTGCGCTGCAGGCTTTGGAAGGGAAGCAGTCCGCCGCGGAGATCGATCGGATCGTCGACACCGGACACGTGGTCGCCACGTACACCGAAGGCACCTCGTCGACGATCGTCGCGGCCGTGGACCTCGGGCCGGCGTCTCGCGGACTCTCCTTCGTCGCACCCGGCTGCAGTGCCGACAGCCTGTGCATGGTGAACACGAGCAACTCGCCGAGCGCCTACACCGGCGTGGGATCGCTCACCGGAACGTGGAAGCGCATCAAGAGCGCCGCCGCCCGAGGCCGCAATGCCCGCTTCACGTGGAGCGGCGGCGCGCTCACCGTCGGCGCCGGGCAGATCAACTACTTCGGCTCACCCGTCACGATGACGAAGGTCAGCAGGTGACCGGCTGACCTTCGCTCAGGCGTCGTCGTCGCCCTTCGGCTTCCGCCACCAGGGCAGCTCGTCCTCGGGGATCTGGTCCGTCGTGTCCCAGGTCGTCGCCCGCGGCGCGGGTCGCGCCGGCGGTTCCGGGTCGACGTCGTCACGGCCGGCGACGAACTCCTCGGTGCTCCACGGGAAGGCCGGCTGTTCGTCCGTCCGCGGGACGGGAGGCGCCTCCCGCCGTCCCGCGGGACCGGCGGGCGCCTCCGCGGACGACCGCTCCCCTGGACGACCGGCACCGCCCGCACGGTGGCGCAGGTCGTCCGCACGGTCGCGGAGGCCACTCGCACGGTCGCGGAGGTCACCGGCGCGGTCGCGGGCACCGGACGCGGCAGCCCGGAGGCGTGCCCGCATGCTGCCGACGGCCGGCGCTGCTGCCGCCCGGTCGTCGACGCGCTCTGCCGCGACGGCGTCGGTCCGTGCCCAGTCGGGCAGGTCGACGTCGGTGGCGACGGCAGCGGTCGAGACGGGTGTGGGTGTGGGCGCGGGTGTGGCTGCGGGCGCTGCCTCCGCCACGCGGTCGTCCTCGTCCTCGTCGACGGCGTTCGGCGATCGGTCCGTTCCCGCGTGCGCGGTCGTCACCGCGTCGTGCTGCTCGTCGACCGAGAACCGATGGACTTCGGTGGTCCGCCCGGCTCCGGCGGACTCGAGCGCGGCGATGAGCGAGCCGTGCTCCGGAGTCGCGTCGGCGGTGGCGAGGTCGTCCTCGGTCTCGTGCCAGCGCTCGCCGATCCACGAGCGCTCGGGCAGCCGGACCAGGTCGCTGCCGATCGCGAGCGCGATGAGGGCGGGGATGCCCACCTCGAGCGCGGCGAACCCGCCCACGGCCAGCGCATGCGGTCCGACGTCGGCCAGGCGCCCGGGTCCGACGGAGCCGGACGACATCCAGGCGAGGCCACCGATGACGACGCCGGCGACGAGTCCGGTCACGACACCACCGATCGCCCGGTACAGCGCCGAGTCGGCGGCACCGAGCATCCGCACCAGGCGCGGCCGCATCAGCCCGCCGACCGCGAAGCCCGCGACGACGGGGACCAGGATCCAGACGAGTCCGAACGTGTGCCCGGAGGTCGGCAGCGCACCGAGGACGGGGATCGCCGGCACCGGCCCCAGTGCCGTGCCGATCGGGGACACTGCGGAACCGGTGCCGATCGCGAAGCCCGGGCCGACGAGCCAGGCCGTGGCCCAGGCGACGAAGTCGGGGATGAACGCGAGTTGGCCGACGGTCAGGGCGAAGCCGCCGACCAGTCCGGCGTGCGAGCGTTCGTAGAGGGTGATGACCTCGGCGAACGAGACCAGCAGCACGAGTCCGACGAGCACTGCGGCGACGGCGACGACGCATGCGGTCGCGACCGTGCCGGCGCGCAGGCCGAAGCCGACGACGACCCGCCACAGTGTGGGGATCCGGTCGACCAGGTCGACGATGCGCGCGGTGACCGGGTCGGCGGCCAGGCCTCGGCGTCGGCGGCAGACCTCGGCGGAGACGACCGCGGGGATCCCGAACCAGAGCGCCGGTGCGACGACCGCCTGCCAGGTGGTCGGGTGCGTGGCCGCGCTGGTCGAGCTCAGTGCGACGAGGAGCCCGAGGACGGCGACAGCGGCCGTCCCGACGAGGATGCCGGTCACGCGGTGCTCGGTCTCGGCGAACCGACGTCCGGCGCGCGCGCCCAGCCAGGCGGTGACGACGGCGAACCCGAGGGCGGCGAGACTCACCCCGATCGGCGCGGAGGCTCCGGACAACCCGGTCGCCTTCGCCGCGGCGGCCCCGAGCGTGAACGTCACGTCGACGCCGTGTCCGATCAGCCAGACGTTGCCGGCAGCGGTCCAGAACACGTCCCAGTCGACCTGGAGCCCGTACTCGAACGCCCACAGCAGGGTGAGCGGGACGAGCGCGATGCCCACGCCGACGCCGACCGTCACGATCGCTTCGATCACGGCGAGCAGAGCGGTTCCCAGGCGGTTCATCGCAGCGAGGATACGGCGGCCACCTCCGCGCTCGCGGGTGCCGCGCGGCTCCCCCGGCAAAACACCGGTGGACGGACCAGCCCGACCACGGACGGACGGGAGGCGCGGTGCCAGCCGGCACCGCGCCTCCCGTCCGCAGGGGGCCTGCGACTACTTCGCCGCGACGACCTCGCGCAGCAGCGCGGCGGTCTCGGACGGCGTCTTGCCGACCTTGACGCCGGCAGCCTCGAGCGCCTGCTTCTTCGCCTCGGCCGTACCGGCGGAACCGGACACGATCGCGCCGGCGTGGCCCATCGTCTTGCCTTCCGGGGCGGTGAAGCCCGCGACGTACCCGACGACCGGCTTCGTGACGTGCGCCTTGATGTAGTCGGCGGCCCGCTCTTCGGCGTCGCCACCGATCTCACCGATCATCACGATGGCCTCGGTCTCGGGGTCGGCCTCGAACGCGGCGAGCGCGTCGATGTGCGTCGTCCCGATGACCGGGTCGCCGCCGATGCCGATGGCGGTCGAGAAGCCCAGGTCACGCAGCTCGTACATCATCTGGTAGGTCAGGGTGCCGGACTTCGACACGAGACCGATCGGGCCCTTTCCGGTGATCGTCGCCGGGGTGATGCCGACGAGCGACTCCCCGGGGGTGATGATGCCGGGGCAGTTCGGCCCGATGATCCGGGTCTTCGCGCCGAGGGCCTTGGCGTGCGCCCAGAACTCGGCGGAGTCCTGCACGGGGATGCCCTCGGTGATGACGACGACCAGCGGGATCTCGGCGTCGATGGCCTCCATCACGGCGTCCTTCGCGAACGCCGGCGGGACGAAGACGATCGAGACGTCGGCACCGGTGGTGTCGATGGCCTCGCGCACCGAACCGAAGACGGGCAGCTCGACGTCGCCGTGGGTGACGGTCGTGCCGGCCTTGCGGGCGTTGACACCGCCGACGACGTGCGTCCCGGCCTTGAGCATGAGGGCCGTGTGCTTCGTGCCCTCACCGCCCGTGATGCCCTGGACGATGACCTTGGAGTCCTTGTTGAGGAAGATCGACATGGTCAGTCCCTTCAGGCCGCAGCGGCGGCGAGTTCGGCGGCCTTCTCGGCCGCGTCGTCCATGGTCGCGGCGACGGTGACGAGCGGGTGCGCTGCCTCCGCCAGGATCCGTCGGCCTTCTTCCACGTTGTTGCCGTCCAGGCGGACGACGAGCGGCTTCGTGGCCGCGTCGCCGAGGATGCCGAGGGCGGCGACGATGCCGTTCGCGACGGCGTCGCAGGCGGTGATGCCGCCGAAGACGTTCACGAAGACGCTCTTCACCTGGGGGTCACCGAGGATGACGTCGAGGCCGTTGGCCATGACCTCTGCTGAGGCACCACCACCGATGTCGAGGAAGTTCGCGGGCTTCACGCCGCCGTGACGCTCACCGGCGTAGGCGACGACGTCGAGCGTCGACATGACGAGCCCCGCACCGTTGCCGATGACGCCGACCTGGCCGTCGAGCTTGACGTAGTTGAGGCCGTGGGCCTTCGCCTTGGCCTCGAGCGGGTCCTCGCTGGCGGTGTCCTCGAGTGCCCCGTGTCCCTCGTGGCGGAAGTCGGCGTTCTCGTCGAGCGTGACCTTGCCGTCGAGCGCCAGGATCTGACCGTCACCGGTGCGGACGAGGGGGTTGACCTCGACCAGGGTGGCGTCCTCACCCGCGAACACGTCGTAGAGCTTCACGAAGACGCTCGCGACCTGGTTGACCAGCTCGTCCGGGAACCCGGCCTGGCGTGCGATGTCGACCCCGGCCTCCTGGTTGATCCCGGTCAGCGGGTTCACCTCGACCCGTGCGAGGGCTTCGGGCTTCTCCACCGCGAGCTGCTCGATCTCCATGCCGCCCTCGACGCTGACGAGCGACAGGTAGGAGCGGTTCGCGCGGTCGAGCAGCACCGAGAAGTAGAACTCCTCGGCGATGTCAGCGCCCTGCGCGACCATCACGCGCTGCACGGTGTGGCCCTTGATGTCGAGGCCGAGGATCGCCTGTGCGTGCTCGAACGCCTCGTCGGGGGTCTTCGCGACCTTGACGCCGCCGGCCTTGCCGCGACCGCCGACCTTCACCTGCGCCTTGACGACGACGACTCCGCCGATCCGCTCGGCCGCCGCCTTCGCCTGCTCGGGGGTGTCGGCGATGATGCCCTGCAGCACAGGGACGCCGTAGGACTCGAAGAGGTCCCTGGCCTGGTACTCGAAAAGATCCACGCTGTTCTTCTTCCCGCACGGTTCGTGCGATCGGCATCGGTCATCCGGTCGCGTCCTCCTCATCGAGGGTCGCTCGATGTCGAGACGACGGCCGCGACCGAGCCTAGCGCTGGCAGGTGGACGTGCGGTGCCCGGTGGAGAACGCGCTGCCGGCACCGCCGCCAGCCCCGTGTCGTCCGGGGTACGCCGTCTCCGGGCGACCGACCAGGCCGTATCGTGCACCGTCGATCGGGTGCAGAACGATCTCCGTACCCGTGCCGCCGACGTCTTCGGCTGGGAACTCCGCGACGCCCAGGCGACCGTGGTCGACGCGGTCCTCGCCGGGCGCGACGCCCTGGCGCTGATGCCGACCGGTTCGGGCAAGTCCGCGATCTACCAGGTCGCCGCCCTGGCCCTCGACGGCCCGGTCGTCGTGGTCTCGCCGCTCGTGGCCCTGCAGGAGGACCAGGTCGTCGGCATCGAGGACCACCCGGACGCGCCCCGCGCCGTCACGATCAACGCCACCCGGGCGCACCGGGAGCTCGAGGACGCGTGGGAGGCAGTCGCCTCCGGGGCTGCCCGCTACGTCTTCCTCGCCCCGGAACAACTCGCCAAGGACGACGTCGTCGACCGACTCCGTGAGGCCGGCGTCGCCCTCGTCACGGTCGACGAGGCGCACTGCGTCTCGAGCTGGGGGCACGACTTCCGCCCGGACTACCTGGTCCTCGGCGAGGTCATCGAGCGCCTCGGCCGCCCTCCGGTGCTCGCGATGACGGCGACCGGCTCGACGCCGGTCCGGAAGGAGATCGTCGAACGGCTCGGGATGCGCGACCCACTCGTGCTCGCCACCGGGTTCGACCGGCCGAACCTGCGCTTCGAGGTGCAGCGACACACGGACGAGGACGAGAAGCGCGAAGCCGTCGTCGCCCAGGTCGTGGGGCTCGAGGGTGCGGGCATCGTCTACGTCGCGACCCGCGCCGAGACCGTGCTCTACGCCGACGAACTCGTCGAGAGCGGCCGACGGGCGAAGGCATACCACGCGGGGCTCCGGGTGCGGGACCGCGAGCACGTGCACCACGAGTTCCTCGACGGCGATCTGGACGTCGTCGTCGCCACGAGCGCGTTCGGCATGGGCATCGACAAGCCGGACGTCCGCTTCGTCGTGCACGCCGACGTCCCCGAGTCGGTCGATGCCTACTACCAGGAGGTCGGCCGGGCCGGACGGGACGGCGACGTCGGTCTCGCGACCCTGCACTACCGGTCGGAGGACCTCGGGCTACGCCGGTTCTTCGCCTCGGGCTCGCCCCGTACGGCATCGCTCCGCGCCGTGTTCGACGCGGTGCCCGCCGACGGCACCGTCGCCCGCTCCGAGGTCGCCGAGCGGGCCGGGCTCGCCGCACGCACCGCGGGACGGGTCGTGAACACCCTGGTCGACGCCGGTGCGCTGGTCGACGACCGGGACGGCCTGCGTCGGGCACCGCACGGACCGGCGGACGCCGCCGCGGCCGCCGAGCTCGCCCGGGCGCACGCGAAGGAGCGGGAGCGGGTCGAGGAGTCCCGGATCGAGATGATGCGTCGCTTCGCCGAGACGAACGGCTGCCGTCGACAGTTCCTGCTCGGCTACTTCGGTGACGAACTCCCCGAGCCGTGCGGCAACTGCGACACCTGCTCCGCCGGCACCGCCACCGATGCCGACACACACGGCGCGGACGGGTCGCACGATGCCGAGTGGCCGCCGGACGCACCGGTCGAGCACTCCGAATGGGGCCGCGGGACCGTGATGAGCACCGAGGACGACCGGCTGACGGTGTTCTTCGAGTCCGCCGGCTACCGCACGCTCGCCCTGGCCGACGTCACCGAGCGGCACCTGCTCGAACGGGTCTGAACCAGCTGCAGCGAGCAGTCCCCGGGGGGAAGGCGCGGTCGCTCGACCACCCGTCGGCGACCGCGCTCCACTCCCCCGAGCACGTGCAGTAGACACCGGGAGTGTGACCCGTCGGTGTCCACCGGGTGAACGGTGCGCGAACCGGCCACGATCGGTCACGCGCGGTTCCGACGGTGCGCCGAGCGACCCGGTGCGTCCCCCGACCACCGCGCACACTCCCACCGGCACCCGGGTACCAAGGACCGGTGGGCAGGACGGCACGCCGCAGACGGCGCACCACAGACGCGCACCGCACATCCAGCCCACACGCATCACCACGACGACCGACAGGAGCGACCATGTCCGACCCCGGCATCACCCCAGGCGACGAGTTCAGCGACGGCGTCAGCGACTCCGACGACGAGGGCCGCGCCGACGACGTCGACCGCGAGTACGTCGGCGGCTTCGAGACCGACGACGCCGAGGAGGCGCTCGAGACCGTCACGAACGACGCCGTCGCCGGCGAGACCGTCGAGCCCCAGCTCGGTGACGGCACCGACGACGGCCCGACCGGCGGCGCACCGAACGAGGGCTCTCCGGACATGTGGGAGCACGGCGACGAGCGCCCCGACCTCGGCGGCGACCTGGGCACGAAGCCGCTCTGAGCTGCCCCGACGCCGAGCTGACCCGACGACGCTGACCGTGACCGGACGACGGGCGGGAGGCCCGGTGCACGACGTGCGCCGGGCCTCCCGCCCGTCCCCTGCTCGCGACCAGAGCCGCGCGCTCCGCCGGTTCCTCGCCGACAGCACGCCCGTCGTGGCGGGCGGCCGCGCGATCCTGCTGCAGATCGCCGATCCCGTGGTGGCGGCCGGGGTCCGGCGCCACTCGGACTTCGCCAGGCGACCGCAGCAGCGCCTGGCGCACACCCTGATGTACGTCTACGCGGTCGTGGTCGGCACCCCCGATGACGCTGCCGTCGCATCCTCGTTCGTGGCCCACGCGCACCGCCCGGTGACCGGCGCCGACGACCCGGACCGGCAGCTCTGGGTCGCGGCCACGCTCGTCGACTCGGCGATCCGGACCCACCGCCTGCTCGGCACCCCCGTCGACGGCGCACGGGCCGAGGACGTGCTCCGTGCCTACGCACCGATCGCGACGGCCCTGCGGGTCCCGGCCGAGCGGTGGCCGGACTCGATGCCGGCGTTCGAGCAGTACTGGGCCGCGTCGCTCGCGCAGCTCCGGGTGACGGACGACGCCCGCGGTGTCGTGCGCGACCTGCTGCACCCGCGACACGCGCCGGCATGGGTGCGCGCGGCGATGCCGGTCGTGCGGATCGTCACGGTGGGGATGCTGCCCGCGGCGGTGCGGTCGCAGTACGGCTTCGCCTGGGGACCGCGCGAGGCTCGACGCTTCCGCCGGACCGTGACGGGCCTCCGGTTGTTCCGCGCGGTGCTGCCCGGCGCGCTGCTGCGACTGCCGGGGCCGCTGCTCATCCGCGCGATGCACCGGACCGCCCGCCGGTACTCCGCGCACTGAAGGAGGGCTCAGCGACGGCTTCGACGTGTTCAAGGTGCTCACCGAGGTGCTCCCGCAGCTCGAGGACCACATCACGGCCCGCGACGGCAAGCTCGTCATCCGCCCGGACTCCGGCGACCCGGTCGACATCGTCACCGGCACCATGCACGGCGTCGACGAGGCCGAGCTGTTCGCCGCCGGCCGCAGCGACGAGCAGAAGGGCGTCGTCGAACTCCTCGACGAGCTGTTCGGCCACACCGTCAACGAGCGCGGCTTCAAGGTCCTCGACCAGCACATCGGCGTCATCTACGGCGACAGCATCACCCCCGACCGTGCCCGCCGGATCTACGAACGCCTCGCCGCGAAGGGCTACGCCAGCGACAACGTGGTGCTCGGCATCGGGTCGTACACCTACCAGTTCATGACCCGCGACAACCTCGGCAGCGCCGTGAAGGCCACCTGGGCCCTGGTCGACGGCCAACCGGTCGACATCCAGAAGGACCCGAAGACCGGCAGCGGCAAGAAGAGCGCCAAGGGCCGGATCGCCCTGCACCGCGACGCGACCGGCGAGATCCGGCAGACCGACCAGGCCACCCTGGAGGACGAGGCGACCAGTCTGCTCCAGCCGGTGTGGGTCGACGGGCGGTTCACGGTCCTCCAGTCCTTCGCCGACGTCCGTGAGACGCTCCGTCGTGAGCGGGCCGACCGTGCCGCCCGACGTGCGGCCGCGGGTACGGCGGCGGCGTGAGCGGGGCCGCTCCGGCGGCGGTCCGCGACCAGCCGCTCATCGCCGTGGACGTCGTCCTCGTCGCGTTCGACGGCACGGGCGACGGAGTCGATCCGGGCGGCCTCCGGGTCGCCACCGCCAGGCGGCGGTACGAACCGTTCGTCGGACGGGAGGCGCTGCCCGGCGTCCTCCTGGACGGTCCGGAACTCCTCGCCGACAGTGCGCGACGCGCGCTGCGGACCAAGACCGGGACGGACGCGGCGGCGGTCCGGCACCTCGCCCAGATCGGGGCGTTCGACGGACCCGAGCGGGACCCGCGGAGCGCTGCGATCAGCATCGCGTTCCTCGCGGTCACCGCCGGCACGGCTGCTGTCTCCGACGCCGTGGTCTGGCACGACGCGGTGGGGCTGCCGCTCGGGCTGCCGTTCGACCACGACCGGATCATCACGGCAGCGCTCGACCACGCGCGGACCCGGCTCTGGTCGGATGGACCACTGACCCGGGCGCTGCTCGGCGAACGGTTCACCACACCGGACGCCGCACGGCTCGTCGTCGCCCTGACCGGGGTGGCACCGGACCCGGGCAACCTCAACCGGGCGCTCCGCACGAACCCGGCACTGACCCGGCTCGACGCCGCGGTGGAACCGGTCGTCCGTTCCGGTGCCGGGCGGGGCGGGCGTCCCCCGGCAGCCTGGACGTGGACGGACTGAGCGCGGTTGAGTGGGCGCATGTCTGCTTCGCTGTCCGGGGAAGAGTCCCTGCACCTGCCCGAGTTCGACGCGCCTCCCGCATCGCCGCTCGACCTCGCGCGCCTCTGGCTCGACCAGGCCGGTGAACACGAGGTGTCCGAGCCGCTGTCGATGACGCTCGCGACCGCCGGCGCCGACGGCCGGGTCAGTGCCCGGACCGTCGACGTCAAGCGCATCGAGGACCGCGGGCTGGTGTTCGGCACCTCCGCCGAGAGCCCGAAGGGCCGCCAGCTCGCCGAGAACCCGCACGCCGCCCTGCAGGTGTACTGGCGTGAGACGATGCAGCAGCTCCGGTTCGAGGGCCGGGTGGTGCAGCTCTCCGACGAGGAGTCCGACGCCCTGTTCGCCGACCGCTCGCCGAAGTCCCGCGCCGCCACCGCGATCGCGGACCAGTCCGCGGTGCTCGAACCGCGGACGCTGCAGGACCTGATCGACGACGCCAACGAGCTGCTCGCCGAGTCCGACGACGACGTGCCCCGGCCGCCGCTGTGGGACGCGTGGCGCCTGGAGCCCGACACGGTCGAGTTCTGGCACGGCAGCCGCGACCGCATGCACCGCCGTCTGCAGTACGTGCACGCCGACGGGAGCTGGACCGCGACGCGGCTGCAGCCGTAGCGCAGCGGTCCGTTCGCGAGCAGGGCTCGGAACGGCACTGCGGTAGCGTCGGACCATGACGGCCGCAGCACGCATCACCGTCCGGACCGCCGTGGAAGCGGACGCACCGGGCATCGCCGACGTGCACGTCCAGGCCTGGCGCGAGGCGTACGCCCACCTGCTGCCCGCCGCGTTCCTGTCCTCGCTCGACCCAGTCGCCCGCACCACCCGATGGCGGCGGACGATCGCCGGCGCGGGCGCGGCCGGTACCAGTGTCGCCGTCGCCGAGCATGACGGCGTCGTCGTCGGCTGGGCGACCGCCGGGCCGGGGCGTGACGAACACTCCGTCCGGGACGTCGAGCTCACCGGCATCTCCGTCCTCGCCTCCGCGTACGGGTCCGGGGCCGGCCAGATGCTCCTCGACGCGGTGCTCTCCGACGCGCCGGCGTTCCTCTGGGTCGCGGACGACAACCCTCGTGCGCAGGCGTTCTACGCCCGCAACGGGTTCCGCCGAGACGGCGCGACGAAGACCGAGCACCTCGGCGACAACGCCCTCGTCGCGGCACGCATGGTCCGCTGACGTCCGGCTAGAGCTTCTCGATCGGCGCGATCTTGATGAGGAGCTTCTTCCGCCCCGCGGTGTCGAACGCGATCTCGGCGATCCGCTTCGCACCCTGACCGGTCACCGCCGAGACGGTCCCCTGCCCGAAGTCGACGTGCGAGATCCGGTCACCGGCAGCGAGTTCCATGTCCCCGTTGTCCCGGACCTGCCCGGACACCCGGTTCGCCCACTCGGTCTTCGGACGGGTCTTCGCGGCAGCAGCAGCACGGTCGTAGGAACCGCTGCCCCAGCCGCCACCGCCGCGGTAGCCGCCCCCGGTGCCGCCGCCCGAACCGCCGAACCCACCGTCACGCTTGGCGTTGATCGCGCGGGGCTGCGTGCCACCACGACTGTTCGCCATGCCCGGTGACTGCTTCCACTCGATGAGCCCCTCGGGGATCTCCTGCAGGAAGCGCGAGGGCATCGCCACGTTGACGTCGCCGAACTGTGCCCGGGTCATCGCGAGCGACAGGAACAGGACCTTCTTCGCGCGGGTGATGCCAACGTAGAACAGACGGCGCTCCTCCGACGGGCCACCGGGCTCGTTCGCGGACATCCGGTGCGGCAGCAGGTCTTCTTCGACGCCGGTCAAGAACACCGCGTCGTACTCCAGGCCCTTCGCGGTGTGCAGCGTCATCAGGGACACCGTGCCGGAGGAGTCGTCGAGCTCGTCGGCCGCGGCCACCAGCGAGACCTCGGTCAGGAAGTCGGAGAGCGTGCCCTCGGGGTTGTTCTTCTGGAACTCCCGCGTCACGGCCACGAGCTCGTCGATGTTGTCCGCACGGGCGGCGTCCTGCGCATCCGGCGACTTCCGGAGCTGTTCGAGCAGCCCGGACCCGTCGAGCAGCTGCGTGAGCGTGTCCACGACGGGCTGGTCCGCGGCCTTCGCGGAGACGTCGTCGAGCAGCATCGCGAACGAGGTGATGGCGGTCCGGACCTTAGGTCCGAAGCCGAGCTCGTCGGCGTGCCGCAGGGCCTCGCGCATCGAGACCTCGTGCTCGTCGGCGTACCGCTGCAGGGTCGTCTCGGTGACGGCGCCGATGCCGCGCTTCGGCACGTTGAGGATGCGGCGGAGCGACAGCGGATCGGCCGGGTTCGCGACCGTGATCAGGTAGGACATCGCGTCCTTGATCTCGGCCCGCTCGTAGAACTTCGTGCCGCCGAGCACCCGGTACGGGATCGCCGCCCGGATGAAGATCTCCTCCAGCGCACGGGTCTGCGAGTTCGTCCGGTAGAACACCGCCATGTCGCGGTAGTCCATGCCGTCCTCGTGCAGGCGCTGGATCTCGTCCGCGACGAACTGGGCTTCGTCGTGGCCGGTGTACCCGGTGAAGCCGACGATCTTCTCGCCGGCGCCGACGTCGGTGAACAGGCTCTTCGCCTGCCGGTCGAAGTTGTTGGAGATGACGGCGTTCGCGGCGTCGAGGATGTTCTGCGTCGATCGGTAGTTCTGCTCGAGCAGGATCACCTTCGAGTTCGGGAAGTCGCGCTCGAACTCGACGATGTTGCGGATGTCCGCCCCGCGGAACGCGTAGATGGACTGGTCGGAGTCACCGACGACCGTCAGCGAGGCACCGGCGATCGATCCGTCGGTCTCCCGCATCCGGGCGACGTGCTGCCCCTGGTCCTCGAGGCGGTCGACCTGCTCGACCGGCACCGGCCGGGTGAGTTCGCGGATCAGCGAGTACTGCGCGTGGTTGGTGTCCTGGTACTCGTCGACCAGGATGAAACGGAACCGACGCTGGTACAGCGCAGCCACCTCCGGGAACGCCCGGAACAGGAACACCGTCTGGCCGATGAGGTCGTCGAAGTCGAACGCGTTCGCCCGCCGCAGCTCGTTCGTGTACCGACGGAACACCTCGGTGAACATGACCTCCTGCGGGTCGCTCGCGTTGATGTTGCGGGCGTAGGTGTCGATGTCCTGCAGCTCGTTCTTGAGCTTCGAGATCTTCGCCGCCGCGGCTCCGACCGTCAGCCCGAGGGTGTCCGCCTCGAGGTCCTTGATGATCCGCTTGAGCAACGCCCGGGAGTCCGCGGAGTCGTAGATCGTGAACGACTGCGGGAACCCGAACCGTTCGGCTTCACGCCGGAGGATCCGCACGCACGCGGAGTGGAACGTCGAGATCCACATGCCGTCGGCGGCCTGGCCGACCAGGGCCTGCACGCGCTCGCGCATCTCGGCCGCGGCCTTGTTGGTGAACGTGATCGCCAGGATCTGGGACGGCCAGGCTTCTCGGTTCGCCAGGAGCAGCGCGATGCGACGGGTGAGCACGCTCGTCTTGCCCGAGCCGGCACCGGCCACGATGAGCAGGGACTCGCCGCGGTACTCGACGGCTTCCTTCTGCTGGGGGTTCAGGCCCGCGGTGAACGGGTCCTCGTAGGCACGGTCACGCGCACCCGCGCCGTCGGTGCGGCCGGGCGTCGGGTCGGAGGGGTCGAGCACGATCGTCATGTCCGAGACAGTCTAGGCGCGACCCCCGACGTCCGATCAGGCCCGGTCGGACCGTTCCGCGACGAGCGATCGGGCCCGGACGGCCAGGTCGGCGTGGTCCGCGAAGACCCCGTCGACGCCCGTGCGGAGGACCGACGTGAACCACCGTTCCCAGTCCCCGAGCGCTGCCAGCTCGCCGCCACGACGGAGGGCAGCGGGCAGGAACCGGTTCTCCGGCCGCAGGGTCCACGTGGAGACGGCGAGGCCGGCCGCGTGTGCCCGCTCGACCACGTCGCTCCGCACCGGGCCGGGATCGTCGACCGCCCGGGTGTCGACGCCCGCCATCAGCGTCGGCAGGTCGACGCTGATGCCGTCGAACTCTGCCGCGAGCCCCGCGAGCGCGGCGTCGGTCCGCTCGTCGGCATAGGTGGTGGCGGCGGGACCGGCGGCGGCGACCTCGTCAGCGGCCGCACCACGGGCCTCCTGGAGGTACACCAGCCGCCCACCGGTGCCCTGTTCGGCGACCTGCCGGAGGACGCCCTTCTCGAACGACTCGACCGTCAGCCGGTCGTCACCGCGCCACCCCGCGGTACCCAGGACGCCGTCGAGGAGCGAGGCCATCGGGAACCCGGCCGCGGCGAACGCGCTGGCGTGCTTCACCTCGGCGACGAGCCCGACCCGCCGCGGCGCGGCGTCCAGGATCGCCAGCAGGTCCTCCAGGCGCAGGACCGTGTCCTCGCCGTCGTGCTGCCGGGAGGCGCGGCGCAGCTCCGGCAGGCGCTCGCGGGTCCGCAGGGTTCGCAGCTCGTCCCAGGTGAAATCCTCGGTGAACCAGCCGGTGAACCGGTGCCCGTCGATCGTCTTCGTGGTGCGGCGGGCGCGGAACTCCGGACGGTCGGCGACGTCGGTCGTCCCGGAGACCTCGTTCTCGTGCCGGAGGACCAGGACACCGTCCTTCGTCGGCACGAGGTCCGGCTCGATGGCGTCCGCGCCGAGCTCGATGGCGAGCTCGTAGGCGCTGCGGGAGTGCTCGGGGCGGTACCCGGAGGCTCCGCGGTGGGCGATGACGAGCGGCTGCATGCAGGCGACGATACGGAGCGCGGGTGAACGCAGTGTCCTCGAGACCGAGGCCCGCTCGGACGTTCAGCGAGCATGCGGAGTTCCCACGGTGGACCGACAGTGACCGTCAATAAACTGCCGCGCAGGAGCACGGACGCCGGTTCCGCTTCCCGCGGATCCTCAGCCATCGAACCCTCACGGCCCGTAGGCTGTGAGGACACGAAGGAACGGCACCGCCGCACTCCGTCACGAGCCCACGAACCGATGCCACCCGGGTACCGGATCCACGACTCCACACCAGAGGAAATCAGAGGACACCATGGCCTTCAAGCCCGGTTTCGACCAGTCCCCCGCCTTCAACGACGCGGGCCGGAACGCATGGGGCGCCGGCTCGAACGCACCGCGGGGCGCCTACCCGCAGCAGGGGTACCCGCAGCAGGGCGGCTACCCGCAGGCCCCGTACGGGCAGACCGGCTGGGGCCAGGCGCCGCAGCAGCCCGGCATATCGCCCGACCAGCTCCGGGACATGTACGACCGCCCCTCGGCCGACAAGGTCGACACCGGTCGCATGTCGTACGAGGACACCATCGTCAAGACGCTCCTGGCCTTCGGCGTGCTCCTCGTCGGCGCGGTCGCCGGCTGGAACCTGCCGCCCGTGGTCTGGATCGTCGGCGCATTGGTCGGGTTCGTCCTCGCGCTGGTGAACACCTTCAAGAAGAAGCCGTCGCCGGCACTCGTGCTCGCGTACGCATTCTTCGAGGGCCTCTTCGTCGGTGGCATCTCGGGGATGTACAACACGATGTGGGACGGCATCGTCACGCAGGCGGTGTTCGGCACCCTCGGTGTCTTCGCCGTCACGCTGCTGCTGTTCTCGTCCGGCAAGGTCCGTGCCACCCCCAAGCTGACCCGGTTCTTCCTGGTCGCGATGGTCGGCTACATGGCCTTCTCGCTCGTCAACATCGTGCTCATGTTCACCGGTGTGACCCAGAGCGCGTTCGGGCTCCTCGGCGTCTCGCTGTTCGGCATCCCGCTCGGTGTCCTGATCGGCATCTTCGTGGTGCTGATGGCGGCGTACTCGCTGATCCTCGACTTCGACCAGATCAAGACCGGCGTCGAGCGCGGCGCTCCGCGCGTCTACGCATGGACCGCGGCCTTCGGTCTCATCGTCACGCTGGTCTGGCTGTACCTCGAGATCCTGCGCATCCTGGCGATCGTCGCGAGCAGTTCCCGCAACTAGCGTTCCGCACCGCGAAGGGTCCCGGCTTCCGCCGGGGCCCTTCGTCGTTCCCGGGCGGGCGGCGGGCGCGGGCGGCGGCGGGCGCCCGACCGGTCACAACACCCCGCTCACCTCCGCCGAGCGGTCACGGATCGTCGCTCACCACCCGCCAGAACGACGACGTGTAACCGGTCGGCGGAAGGCAGCCGGGCGCGGCAGGCGGGCCCGGCCCGCGCCTCCCGTCCGGGCACGTCTGCCCGCCGACGTCGCGCAACACGCCGCAGCCGGTTCGCCGAGGTCGCTCAACCCGCCGCCATCCAGCCGCCCGAGCGGCAGATGGTGCGACCCCGAGAGCGCCGGCAGCATCCCCCGCACGCCAGCCCCGTCCGCCGCCAGGTCGCACGACATGCCGCAGCCGGTTCGCCGGGGTCGCAGGAACTGCCGTCAGCGAGCCGGCCCGACGGCAGAACGTGCGACCTCGGCGGCCGGGCTGGGCGGGCGACGGCAGAACGTGCGACCTCGGCAGACGGGCTGCGGGCGCGCGACGGCCGGGAGGCCCGGCTCGACCCCGCAGGACGAGCGAGGGCCCGGTACGCAGCGCGTACCGGGCCCTCGGGCGTCAGGGGAGGATCACTCCCACTCGATCGTCCCCGGCGGCTTCGACGTGACGTCGAGCACGACCCGGTTGACGTCGCGCACCTCGTTCGTGATGCGGTTCGAGATCTTCGCGAGCACGTCGTACGGCAGGCGCGTCCAGTCCGCGGTCATGGCGTCCTCGGACGAGACCGGACGGAGCACGATCGGGTGCCCGTAGGTGCGGCCGTCGCCCTGGACCCCGACCGACCGGACGTCGGCGAGCAGGACGACCGGGCACTGCCAGATCTCGTCGTCGAGGCCGGCCGCGGTCAGCTCGGCGCGCGCGATGGCGTCGGCGGCACGGAGGATCTCGAGCCGCTCGGCGGTCACTTCACCGACGATGCGGATGCCGAGGCCCGGGCCGGGGAACGGCTGGCGTCCGACGATGACCTCCGGGAGCCCGAGCTCGCGACCGACCGCGCGGACCTCGTCCTTGAACAGGGTGCGCAGCGGCTCGACGAGTTCGAACGTCATGTCGTCGGGCAGCCCGCCGACGTTGTGGTGCGACTTGATGTTCGCGGTGCCCGATCCGCCGCCGGACTCGACGACGTCCGGGTACAGGGTGCCCTGCACGAGGAACTTGACCTCGGCGTCGCCGTCGGATGCCCGCGCTTCGAGGACGAGCGCTTCCGCTGCGGCTTCGAACGTGCGGATGAACTCGCGCCCGATGATCTTGCGCTTCTGCTCCGGGTCGCTGACGCTGGCCAGGGCGTCGAGGAACTGCTCGCGGGCGTCGACCGTGACCAGGCGCACGCCGGTGGAGGCGACGTAGTCCTCTTCGACCTGCTTGCGCTCGTCGGCGCGGAGGAGCCCGTGGTCGACGAAGACGCAGGTGAGCTGGTCGCCGACGGCCTTGTGCACGAGGGCTGCGGCGACGGCGGAGTCCACACCACCGGAGAGCCCGGCGATCACACGGGAGGACCCGATCTGGGCGCGGATGCGCTCGACCTGCTCCTCGATCACGTTCGCGGAGTTCCAGTCGCCCGGGAGCCCGGCGGCACGGTGCAGGAAGTTCTCGAGGACGGCCTGACCGAACGCGGAGTGCTTGACCTCCGGGTGCCACTGCACGCCGTAGAGCTTGCGCTCGTCGGAAGCGAACGCGGCGACCGGGGTGGACTCGCTCGAGGCGAGGACCTCGAAGCCCTCGGGTGCCTTCGATACGGCGTCCCCGTGGGACATCCACGTCGTCTGCGCTGCGGGCTGACCGCCGAGCAGGACGCTGTCGGTGCCGCTGACGGTCACCGCGGTGGCACCGTACTCGCGGAGGCCGGTGTTGGCGACCTCACCGCCGAGCGACTTCGCCATGGCCTGGAAGCCGTAGCAGATGCCGAGCACGGGGATGCCGAGGTCCAGGATCTCGCCGTCCAGGGACGGTGCGCCGTCCTCGTAGACGGAGGACGGGCCTCCGGACAGGACGATCGCGGCCGGGTTCTTCGCCCGGATCTCGTCCGCCGTGACGGAGTGCGCGACGATCTCGCTGTAGACGTTGGCCTCGCGGACACGACGTGCGATCAACTGCGCGTACTGCGCGCCGAAGTCGACGACGAGGACGGGACGCTGTTCGGTCTCGCTCACCGAGCGCTCTCCTTCTCCCGCGACTGCTGCGCGGTCAGCTCGTGGTAGGTGGTCATGGCGGCCTGCTGCATGCGGTGTTCGACCACGAACGACATGAACGGGATCACGCCGCCGAGTGCGATGAGCAGGAAGCGCGTCGGACGCCAGCGCATGATGCTCCACAGACGGAAGTCCGCGAACAGGTAGACGACGTACAGCCAGCCGTGTGCGATGAGGATCGCGATCGACAGGTTGAACGTGCCGGGTGCTTCACCGGCGGTGCCGTTGGGGACGAAGAACGCGCCGCCGCCGAGCTGCATCTCACGCTGGATCGGGGTGTACTTGATGACGACCTCGACGACCAGGGCGAGCAGGAGCACGCCGGTGACGTACGCGGAGATGCGGTAGAACCGCACGGCCCCCGGGATCTTGGGGATGTCGCGCGTCCGGACGGTCAGAGCCATGTGGTCGATCCTACCGGCGACCCGGCTCGGCCCGGGCGCCGTCCACCGGGACCGCGGGCTCGCCCACAGGCTCGACGTCGTCGTCAACAGGATCGGCGGCAGCGGCCTCGGCGGCCTCGGCAGCCTCGTCCTGCTCGCGCTCCCATGCGTCCTTCACGAAGCGGTACCAGAGGAAGACGGCGAACCCGGCGAACACGACCCACTCCACCGCGTAGAAGAGGTTGAGCCAGTCGAACTGGACCTCGCGCGTCGGTGCCCGGTCGGCGATGGTGCCGAGGTCGGCCGCGTCTGCGGTGGTCCGGTCGGCGACGACGTAGCCGCCGTACATCCGGTCGTCGAACGCCTTCCACGTGTTCACGAACCGGGCCGGTGCCACGGCCGAGTACTCGTGCTGCTCGAAGGTGTCCTGGTCGGGCGACTCCGCCGGGTAGTACCGGCCGCGGATGGTCATCGTCGCGTCACCGGCCAGGCGGTCGCCACCGGCCACGGCGGCGGAACGCTGATCGGACCAGCCGATCACGACCGGGAGGCTCGCCCCCGTCGCGTCGTCGACCAGGTGGCCGACGGTCTGGAACTCCCCACCCCCGCTGCGGCCCGTCAGGACCGTCGTGTCACCGGCGACGAACCGCCCGGAGACCGTCACCTTCTGCCCGGCGAGGGCCGACCCGACCGGCTTCTCCGGGGTGGTGACGTCGTCGAGCGTCTTCCGTGTCTCGGTCGACGCCGGCAGTGGCTTGCCGTTCTCGATGCTGCGCTCGAGCTGCCACTTGCCGAGTGCGGCGAACACGCCAGCGAGGATGATCGCCAGCAGCAGCAGCGCGATCCACCTCGGTCGTCGGGCAACGGCCCACATCTGAATCAGTACTCCGGATCACGTACGCGGGCCGGGCGTTCGGGACGCTCGGCGGGGACCTCGATCGACGACGTGCTCGCGCTCACGGGTTCCGGCGTGACCGGCTCCTCGCGCGACGGCGTCGTCTCTGGTGCACCATTGTCGCGCTCTTCCCTGCCCGCAGCCTCCACGAGGGCGATCTCCTCGGCGAACTTCGCGTCCCGCTCGGCCTTGCGTGCGGCGGCGGCCTGGGCGGCGGCGAGTTCGCGGCCACGGAGCTTCCGCACCCGACCCGGGCGGAGCACCAGTCGGCCGATGCGGTCGGAGTTCACGGCGAGCAGCGGTCCCAACACGGCCATCACCAGGACGTAGAGGCCCGCGAAGGCGGTGATCCGTTCCTCCAGTCCGGCGGCCGCCGACAGGGTCGCCAGGATGAGCGCGAACTCGCCCCGGTTCACCAGGATGACGGCGGTGTTGATGCCCTGCTGGACGCTGAAGCCGTTCATCCGAGCGACGAGCTGCCCGGCGACCGCGTTGAGCACGACGGTCATGCCGATGGCACCGGCGACGGGCCAGAGCACCTCGCCGAACGTCGACACGTCGAGGCCGAGCCCGAAGTTGACGAAGAAGAACGCCGCGAACACGTCGCGCATCGGCAGGGCCAGCTGCTCGATGCGGTCCCGGTAGCGGGTGGCACCGCACAGCAGTCCGATCACGAACGCGCCGATGGCGTCGGTCACCCCGAGCAGGTCGCCGATGCCGCCGAACATGACCGCGAGCCCGAAGAACAGGATCGTGAAGAGCTCGTCGTCGCGGGTCGCGAAGATCTTCGAGACCTGCTTGCCACCCCAGCGCGCCAGGCTGAACATCACGATCAGGAAGCCGAACGCCAGCCCGAGCTTGCCGATCACCGCCCACAGGTTCGTGTCGCCGGAGAGCACCACGGAGACGATCGCCAGGTACACGGCGATGAACACGTCCTCGATCACGGTGACGCCGAGGATCATCGGGGTCTCGTCGTTGGCCAAGCGCCGGAGCTCGATGAGCAGCTTCGTCACGATCGCGCTCGACGACGTCGCCGTCATGCCGGCGATGATCAGGGCTTCTCGGGTGCCCCAGCCGAGCGAGAACCCGAACGCGAAGCCGACGCCCATGTTGATCGCGACGTAGGTGCCGCCGGAGACCAGGAGCTTGCCGGCGTTGCCGTAGAACTCCTCTTGATCGAACTCCAACCCGAGGTTGAAGAGCAGCAGGATGAGGCCGAACGTCGCGATCAGCTCGATCGTGTGCGACTCGACGCTCAGGCCGATCCACGGGGTGTGCGGGCTCGCGATGAGCCCGACCACCATGTAGACCGGGATCGCCGGCAGACCGATGGTCTTGCCGAGCCGCCCGAGGACGTAGGCGATGAGGAACAGGCCGCCGATGGTCAGCAGCTCACCACCCAGGTGCATCCCCTAGCTCCGGGGCGGCGCCTCGGCAGCGGCCGCTGCCAACTGACCGCTGCGGTAGAAGGAGAAGGCCTTCGCGACCTTCTCCGGCGCACCCGCGACGACGATCGTGTCCCCGGGGAACACGACGAAGTCCGACGAGGGGGCCGGGTTGGCGCTGTCGCCACGCACGACCGCGACGACGGTCAGGCCGATGAAGCCCGAGTCGTGCAGGTCGCCGAGGGGCTTGCCCGCGATGGCGTCGTCGTAGTCGACGCTGAACCAGTCGATGGAGAGGCCGGGGATCTCGTCGAGCTTGTCGAGGCCCTCCGTGATGCGCGTGCCGCCGAGGAGTTCGGCGAGGGTGTGCGCTTCGTCCTCACTGAGGCGGAGCGAGACCTTCTCGGACTTGTCCGCGCCGTCAGCGACGTCCGCGAACGAGATGAGGTCGGAGTGACCCGACCGGTGCGTGATGACACCACACTTGCCACCGTCGTCGGTGTAGAAGCTGTGCAGCACGCCGACGCCGGGGAGTTTGACGCGATGGACGTCGACCATGATGGCTCCCTTTCCCAGGACTCCCATGCTAACCACCGGCAGGGCCTGTCCATTCCGTTGTCCACAGGTCGTCCGGACCGGGGTCAGCTGAGGTCAGCTGGGCTCGGTAGTCTTCTCGCCGACGACCTGCTCGTCGTCCGCCGTGGCGCCCTCGGCGCCGCTCGAGCGGCCTCCGCCGACGACGACGTCGTCTTCCTCGAAGCCGAACGCGATGTCGGGTGCCTCGAGCCGGACGCGGTCGGCGGACTCGTCGTCGGGCTGGAGCTGCGACTCCCGCTCGGCGGCGACGCGCTTGAGGTAGTTCGACACCTCGTTCTCGGTCGTCTCCTGGTCCCAGCCGAGCACCCCGGCCATGAGCCGCGCGGCGACGGGCGCTGCGGACTCGCCACGGTCCCACGCCTCGATCGAGATGCGGGTGCGGCGGGCCAGGACGTCCTCCAGGTGCAGGGCGCCCTCGTGCGAGGCCGCGTACACGACCTCGGCCCCGATGTAGTCGTCAGCCCCGGGCAGCGCGTCGGCCAACGAGGGGTCGTCCTCGACGAGCTGCAGGACCTCGGTCGCGAGCGTGCCGTACCGGTTCAGCAGGTGCTCGATGCGGACCTTGTGCACGCCGTACGTCTTCGCGGTGCGTGCCCGCTTGTTCCAGGCGGCGGGGTAGCCCTCCGCGCCGAGGAGCGGGATGTCCTGCGTCGTCGACTCCGGGATCTTGCCGTCCATCGCGGCGGCGGCCTCGTCGATGGCGTCCTTGCCCATCACGCGGTAGGTGGTCCACTTGCCGCCAGCGACGACCACGAGACCCGGGGCGGTGTGTGCGACGACGTGCTCGCGGCTGAGCTTCGACGTCGCCTCGGACTCCCCCGCCAGCAGCGGCCGGAGTCCGGCGTAGACGCCTTCGACGTCCTCGCGGGTGAGCGGGACGGCCAGCACCTCGTTGACGTGCTCGAGGATGTAGTCGATGTCCGCCGCGGTCGCTGCCGGGTGCGCCTTGTCGAGGTACCAGTCGGTGTCGGTCGTGCCGATCAGCCAGTGCCGACCCCACGGGATCACGAACAGGACGCTCTTCTCGGTGCGGAGGATCATGCCCGAGTTCGACTGGAACCGGTCGCGCGGGACGACGAGGTGCACGCCCTTCGACGCGCGGACCTTGAACTGCCCACGGGTGCCGACCATCGCCTGGGTGTCGTCGGTCCAGACGCCGGTCGCGTTGACGACCTGCTTCGCCTTGATGTCGAAGTGCTCACCGGTCTGGATGTCGTGCGCATGGGCACCGACGACCCGCTCACCGACCTTGATGAAGCCCTCGATCCGGACCCGGGAGGCAGCGTGCGCGCCGTACGAGGCCGCCGTGCGGACGAGTGCGGCGACGTAGCGCGCGTCGTCGACCTGGGCGTCGTAGTAGGTCATGCCGCCGACGAAGGCGTCCTTCTTCAGGGACGGCATCGAGCGGAGCACCTGCGTCCGGGTGAGGTGCCGGTGGTGGGGCACCCCGGGCGGACGGCCGCCGGACCAGCTGAACACGTCGTACATCGCCATGCCGATCCCGATGTAGAAGCGCTCCCACACCCGGTGGTTGAGCGGGTAGAGGAAGCGCACCGGCTTCACCAGGTGCGGGGCGATGCGCTGCAGCAGCAGGCCGCGTTCGATGAGGGCCTCGCGGACCAGGGTGAAGTTGAGCTGCTCGAGGTAGCGGATGCCGCCGTGCACGAGCTTCGACGACCGGCTCGACGTGCCCGAGCCCCAGTCGCGGGCCTCCACGATCCCGACCGACAGGCCGCGCGTGACGGCGTCGAGCGCTGCGCCACCACCGACGATGCCGCCGCCGACGACCAGGACGTCGAGCTCGGTGGACTTCAGCGTCTCGATGGCGGCGTCGCGTTCATCGGGGCCGAGCTTCGTCGCGGGGTCGAACCCCGCCGTGCTGGGTGCTCCGCGGGGTGCCTTCTCGCCCGTGACCGTGCTTGTCATGCTCGCCTCCGTCGCCGATCGGCACCGGAGCGGCACCCGCAGGACCTCCGCGGGCGCACCGCCGTCAGCGGTGGTACGGCGCCACGACCACTTCTACTCGCTGGAACTCCTTGACGTCGGAGTATCCGGTGGTCGCCATCGAGCGACGCAGGGCGCCGACCAGGTTGGCGCGGCCGTCCCACGACGGGGTCGGGCCGTTCAGGATGCTCTCGAGCGAACCGATCGTGCCGACCTCGACCCGACGGCCACGGGGCAGCTCCGGGTGATGCGCCTCGGCACCCCAGTGGAAGCCGCCGCCCGGCGCTTCCTGCGCACGGGCCAGGGCCGTGCCGAGCATGACCGCGTCGGCACCCATCGCGATCGCCTTGACGACGTCGCCGGCGGTGTCGAGGCCGCCGTCCGCGATGACGTGCACGTAGCGGCCGCCGGACTCGTCCATGTAGTCGCGACGGGCACCGGCGACGTCCGCGACCGCGGTGGCCATCGGTGCGTGGATGCCGAGGGCCGCACGGGTCGTCGAGGCCGCACCGCCACCGAAGCCGACGAGGACACCCGCGGCACCGGTGCGCATGAGGTGCAGCGCCGCCGTGTAGGTCGAGGCGCCACCGACGATCACGGGGACGTCGAGCTCGTAGATGAACTTCTTGAGGTTGAGGGGCGCCTGGTTCTGCGAGACGTGCTCGGCGCTGACGGTGGTGCCGCGGATGACGAACAGGTCGACACCGGCGTCCACGACGGTCTGCGAGAACTCGGCGGTGCGCTGCGGGCTGAGCGAACCGGCGACCGGGACGCCGGCGGCACGGATCTCGGCCAGGCGGCGGGTGATCAGCTCGGCCTTGACCGGCTCGGCGTAGATCTCCTGCATGCGCTTCGTGACGTTGCCGTCGGTCAGCGAGCGGATCTCGGCCAGGTACGGCTCCGGGTCCTCGTAGCGGGTCCAGAGGCCTTCGAGGTCCAGGACCCCGAGGACGCCGAGACGCCCCATCTCGATGACGGTGGCGGGCGAGGCGACGGAGTCCATCGGCGCCGACAGGATCGGCGACTCGAAGGTGAACGCGTCGATCGACCACTGGACGCTGACGTCACGCGGGTCACGTGTCCGTCGCGAGGGGACCACCGCGATGTCGTCGAACGCGTACGCCCGACGTCCGCGCTTGCCTGCACCGATCTCGACTTCGCTCACCCGGCAACCCTACCGGGCGGGCTGCGCGGGTGGCACGGCCGGACGGTCCGGGGGGTTCGGCGGGAGCGGTGACCGGGGGCTCACCGGGGAGGTCGAGCCGCACGACCCCGGCGGAGCACCCGGAGCGTCAGCCCCAGGAGCAGCGCCAGCACGATGAGGACGACGAGCAGCGCTGCGGCCACCTTGACGAGCAGGGCCGCACCGATGAAGAGGACGACGAACACCACCCACACCAGGGCGTCCATCGCGCGGTCCGCGAAGCGTTGCACGCTGGAACGGTACCGGACGCGTCCGACGCGGGGCGGGCCTCCCGTCCGGGCTGGAGGCGGGTGCGCGTCCCACGAGGCGCCACCGTCAGCGGGCGGTGCCGGTCACGCGGTACGCCGGCGTCGACGAGCGAGACGCCCACGTCCGTGAGCAGCGCCGCCGTGTGGGCGTGACGTCACCGGATTCCGCGGCGTCGCAGTGACTGCGGGGCGTCCCGAAGAGACGGAGGCGTCTCGAGCAGACGGAGGCGTCTCGAGCAGACGGAGGCGCCTGGAGCAGACGGAGGCGTCTCGACGAGACGGGGGCGTCTGGCCCCGCCCGTCCCACCACCGGGAACGAGAGCGGGGCCGTGCGGCGCGCACGCGCAGCCAGCACGGCCCCACCGGTCGCGGGTGCTGCCCCCACAGCGGCACCCGCGATGTCGACGGGCTCAGCGAGCGTCGTCGACGTCCTTGGCGAGCGTCCCGAGGTAGAGCTCGATGACCTTGGGGTCGTCGGCGAGCTCCTTCCCGGTGCCCGAGTAGGCGTTCCGCCCCTGGTCGAGGACGTAGCCGCGGTCACAGATCTGCAGGCAGCGACGGGCGTTCTGCTCGACCATGATCACGGAGACGCCGGCCTTGTTGATACGGCGGGTGCGGATGAAGGTCTCGTCCTGACGCACCGGCGACAGGCCCGCGCTCGGCTCGTCGAGCAGCAGCACCTTCGGGTCCATCATCAGCGCCCGGGCCATCGCGACCGACTGCCGCTCACCGCCCGAGAGCGACCCGGCACGCTGGCCCTTGCGCTGCCCGAGGACGGGGAACAGGTCGTAGATGACCTCCAGCCGCTCGCTGAACTTCTTCGGCCGCAGGTACAGCCCCATCTGCAGGTTCTCCTCGATGGAGAGCGACGGGAACACGTTGTTCGTCTGCGGGACGAAGCCGACGCCGGCCTGCACGAGCTTGTTCGCCTTGAGGTTCGTGATGTCCTCGCCCTGCAGCGTCACGGACCCCTCGCGGACGTTGACCAGGCCGAACAGCGCCTTGAGGAGCGTCGACTTGCCGGCACCGTTCGGGCCGATGATGCCGATGAGCTCGCCCGGGTAGCAGACCAGGTCGCAGCCGTTGAGGATGTTCACGCCCGGCAGGTAGCCGGCGACCAGGTCGCTGGCCCGCATGACCGGTTCCACGGTCGCCGTCGCACCGGCACCCGCACTGGAGGCCCGGCTCACGCCCGCCTCGTTCGTCGCGTCCGTCATCGGGTCGCCTTCCCTTCGTCGGCGGCGTCCGCCGCGTCCTCGTCTGCGACCTCGTCGGCGAGTTCCTCGTAGGTCTCCTCGGTGAGGAGCGAGTCGTCACCCAGGTCGGTGTCGTGGTGGGCGCCGAGGTAGGCGTCGATCACGGCCTGGTCGTCCATCACGGTGGCGGCCGGGCCCTCGGCCACGACCTTTCCCTCGGCCATCACGACCACCCAGTCGGAGATGTGCCGGACCATGTGCATGTCGTGCTCGACGAACAGCACGGTCATGCCGTCGTCGCGCAGCGACTGGATGTGCCCGAGCAGCGACTGGGTCAGCGCCGGGTTCACGCCGGCCATCGGCTCATCGAGCATGATCATCGTCGGGTCGGACATCAACGCGCGGGCCATCTCGAGGAGCTTGCGCTGGCCACCGGAGAGCGACCCGGCGTAGTCGTCCTTCTTCTCGAGGAGCTTGAAGCGGTCGAGCAGGTCCTCCGCCTTCGCGGTGATCTCCTTCTCGCGCTTCGACCACACCGGCCGGACGAGTGCGGCGAAGAAGTTCTCCCCCGGCTGGTCCTTCGCGCCGAGCAGCATGTTCTGCATCACGGTCAGGCGGGACAGCGCCTTCGTGAGCTGGAACGTGCGGACCATGCCGGCACGAGCGACCTTCGCAGCACCCGTGTTGCCGAGCGTCCGCCCGTTGAACTGCCACCGAGCGTCCTTCCCGCTCGACGGCTTGTCGAAGCCGGTCAGCAGGTTGAAGAACGTGGTCTTGCCGGCACCGTTCGGGCCGATCAGGGCCGTGATCTGGCCGCGCTGCACCTCGAGGTGGTCGACGTCGACCGCGGTCATGCCGCCGAACTTCCGGGTGATGTTGTCGACGGTGAGGATGGCGTCGGGCTTCGCGGCACCCGGGACGCGCTGGATGGTGGTCGGGTCAGACACTGAACGTCAGCTCCTTCTTGTTCCCGAGGAGTCCCTGCGGGCGGAAGACGATGAGGAGCATGAGCGCGACGCCGACGAGCACGTAGGAGAACTGCTCGGCCTGCTGCGCGTTCATGATCGAGTTCGGGATGAAGTCACCCGCGAGCGTGCGGATGAAGAGCCGGAGGACGAAGAACAGCACCGACCCGAGCACCGGGCCGAACACCGTCGCCGCGCCGCCGAGGATGAGCGCCGTCCAGATGAAGAACGTCATCGACCGGCCCATCGCGTCCGGCTGCACCGAACTCGGCAGGACGTAGATGATGCCGCCGAGCGCGCCGAGTGCGCCACCGAAGACGAGCGCCTGCATCTTGTACGAGTAGACGTTCTTGCCGAGGGAGCGGACGGCGTCCTCGTCCTCGCGGATCGCCTTCACGACGCGGCCCCAGGGGCTGCGCATGAGCAGGAACAGCACGAGGGTGAACAGGGCGACGAGGCCCCAGCCGACGATGCGGATCCACCAGCCGTTCACCCCGTTGTTCGAGTACGTGAACCAGAGGATCGTCGTGGTGCCGTCCGGCAGGAAGCTCAGCGCGTTGAAGGGTTCGCGGTAGCTGGAGCCGGTGATGCCGTTCGAACCGCCGGTGGTGTCGGTGAGCAGGCTGGACCGACCGACCATGCGGATGATCTCGGCGCCCGAGATCGTCACGATCGCCAGGTAGTCCCCGCGCAACCGCAGGGTCGGGATGCCGAGGATGATCGCGAACACGATGGCGATCGCGAGCGCGACGAGCACCGCCAGGCCGAGGGGCAGGCCGTTCGTGATGGAGATCGCGAAGCCGTACGCGCCGAGCAGCAGGAACGCCGCCTGACCCATGTTGACCAGGCCGGTGAGGCCGAAGTGCACGTTGAGGCCGATCGCGGCGAGGGCGAACGCCGCGGTCGTGGGGGCGAGGGCTTCCTGCGTCAGGGAGCTGAGGAGTTGGAGGATGTAGTCCATGCGGGTGCTCCCTTAACCGATCCGCTCGGCACGGCCGAAGATGCCCTGCGGCCGGAACAGCAGGATGAGGATGAGGATGACGAGGGCGGTGGCGTACTTGAAGTCACCGGGCAGCACCAGGTTCGTGAGCTCCACGACGATGCCGATGATCATCGAACCGACGAGTGCGCCGTAGGCCGTGCCGAGGCCACCGAGGGTCACCGACGCGAACATCAGGAGCAGGAGCTGCAGACCGGTCTGCCAGTTCACGCCGTTGAGCACCAGGCCGAGCATCACGCCGGAGAGCCCGGCGAGACCGGCGGCGAGCGTCCACACGAAGCGGATCACCCGGTCGACGTCGATGCCGGAGGCCGCGGCGAGCGCCGGGTTGTCCGACACGGCGCGGGTGGCGCGGCCGAAGCGGGTCTTCGCGAGGAACAGCCCCGTGCCGATGAGGACCACGAGCGCGATGCCCATCGCGACGTAGGACTGCACGGTGAGGGTGATCCCGGCGAAGGTCACCGTCTCGGGGTTGCCCTGCTGGATGCGGACGGTCGAGGCGCCGAAGAAGTACTGGAAGGCGTACTGCGCGGCGATCGAGAGGCCGATCGTCACGATCATGAGCTGGGTGAGGCTGATCCGGCGCTTGCGGAGCGGCTTCCAGATGCCGGCGTCCTGCAGGTACCCGGAGGCGGCGCAGAGCAGCACCGTGACGATCCCGGCGAGCCAGATGTTCCATCCGAGCTGGTTCGCGAAGACGTAGGCCAGGAGTCCGCCGAGGGTGACCTGCTCGCCGTGCGAGAAGCTCGACAGCCCGGTCGTGCCGTAGATCAGCGAGAGGCCGATCGAGGCGAGGGCGATGAGCAGGCCCAGGCGGATGCCGGAGGCGAACTGCTGCCAGAACCGGGCGGCCGTGACGCTGGTGGTGGCGGTGTCGGTCGTGGCGCCCTCCTGGTCGGAGAGCTGGAAGATCGTGCCGGCGTTGGCGTTCAGGTTCCCCTGGACGGTGCGGGCGGCGTCCTTCGCATCGGTCAGGTACTGCCCCTTCGGCAGGGAGTCCTGGTCGACCTTGACCGTGTACGACCCCGCTGCCGGGATGCTGACGGACCAGCGTCCGTCGGCGTTCGTGGTCGAGGAGCCGGTGAACGAGCCGGGTCCGGTGACCGCCACGGCGACGCCCTCGGTGGGCTTCCGGTCGGAGTCGAGGATGGTGCCCTGGATGCAGCCGTTCGAGGTGCTGACGACGCAGGGCCCGGTGCTCGCGGGCGCGCTGCTGGAGCTGGGGCTGCTGGTCGCTGCGTCGGCGACGGGTGTGAGTGCCCAGTCGACCGCGAAGGTGGCGAGGAAGGCGAGGAAGAGCACGGCGGCGAGGACCAGGCGACGGCGGCCTGGTGCCCCGCGGCGGAGTCGGTGCGCGAGCACTGACCCCGGCGGAGTGATGGAACCCACGGATGAGCCTCTCGTTCGGATAGTCGAGGACCCTAGGGATTTTTTGTGTCCCCCGTGTTTCCGGCACGTTCCCTGCACAAATCGTGCCGGAACCGTGATGTTGCTCAGGCGCGTCGATTTGCAATCCCGAGACGAGCCTCCCGTCTGGCCGGTACAGCGACTTCGGAGGCGACCGGAATGGCGCGCGCAGCCCGCGCGTTACCATGTCCTATCCGGAGCCCACCGCAGCGTTCCCGGTGTCTCGACCACTTGTCGCGCCCACGAAGGGGACCCATGGACCAGCCGGATCCGTTCGGATTCATCGGACTCACGTACGACGACGTCATGCTCCTGCCGGGGCACACCGACGTCATCCCGAGCGAGGCGTCCACGGCGTCCCGGCTCACCAAGCGGATCTCGGTCAACGTGCCGCTGCTCTCCGCCGCGATGGACACCGTCACCGAGTCGCGCATGGCCATCGCCATGGCGCGCCAGGGCGGCATCGGGATCCTGCACCGCAACCTGTCGATCGCGGACCAGGCGGCCTACGTCGACAAGGTCAAGCGCTCCGAGTCGGGCATGATCACCAACCCGGTGACCACCACGCCCGACGCCACCGTGGCCGAGGTCGACGCGCTCTGCGGGCAGTTCCGCGTCTCCGGTCTGCCGGTGGTCGAGGCCGACGGCACGCTCGTCGGCATCATCACGAACCGGGACATGCGCTTCGTCGCCTCATTCGAGCAGGCCACCACCTCCGTGCGCGACGTGATGACCAAGGCGCCGCTGATCACCGCGATGGAGGGCATCGACCCCGAAGAGGCGATCGCCATCTTCGCGCAGCACAAGATCGAGAAGCTGCCGCTGGTCGACGCCGAGGGCAAGCTCCGCGGCCTCATCACCGTCAAGGACTTCGACAAGAGCGAGCAGTACCCGGACGCCACGAAGGACGACGAGGGCCGACTCCGCGTCGGTGCCGCGATCGGCTTCTTCGGGGACGCCTGGCAGCGTGCCGAGGCTCTGCGTGACGCCGGCGTCGACGTGCTCGTCGTCGACACGGCCAACGGCGAGAGCGAAGGCGTGCTCGACATGGTCCGACGCCTGAAGGCCGACCCGACGTTCGACGCGATCGACGTCATCGGCGGCAACGTCGCCACCCGCGCGGGTGCCCAGGCGCTCATCGACGCCGGTGTGGACGCCGTCAAGGTCGGCGTCGGCCCAGGCTCGATCTGCACCACCCGCGTCGTCGCCGGTGTCGGTGTGCCGCAGGTGACCGCCGTGTACGAGGCCTCCCTCGCCGCACGCGAAGCCGGTGTGCCGGTCATCGCCGACGGTGGCCTGCAGTACTCCGGCGACATCGCGAAGGCCCTGGTGGCCGGCGCCGACACCGTCATGCTCGGCTCGCTGCTGGCCGGCACCGACGAGTCCCCCGGTGACCTGGTGTTCGTGGGCGGCAAGCAGTTCAAGGCCTACCGCGGCATGGGGTCCCTCGGGGCCCTGCAGACCCGTGGCAAGAAGACCTCGTACTCGAAGGACCGCTACTTCCAGGCCGACGTGCCGAACGACGACAAGCTCATCCCCGAGGGCATCGAGGGCCAGGTGCCCTACCGCGGTTCGGTCGGCAACGTCGTCTACCAGCTCACCGGTGGGCTGCGGCAGTCGATGTTCTACGTCGGCGGCCGCACGATCCCCGAGCTCAAGGCCCGTGGCAAGTTCGTCCGCATCACCGCCGCGGGGCTCAAGGAGTCCCACCCGCACGACGTCCAGATGGTCGTCGAGGCGCCGAACTACCGCGCCTAGCCCTTCCGCGAAACGCAACGTGGGCGGCGCTCCGCAGCGGTATTCCGCTGCGAAGTGCCGCCCACGTTGCGTTTCGCGAGAGGACTTTCCACAGATCGAAGCGACGAGGCTCACTGCGGCGGTAGCGCTCGCACAGTGGGGTGATGGACGAACCCCCACGACTGCTCCTGCTCCGCTCCAACGACAGCGAGTCGCAACACCGCATCCGGCGCGGGGAACTCGTCCGCGTCACCCACGGCGCCGCCGTCGACGCGACCGCGTGGGAGCGCGCGTCGGTCCGGGAACGCCAACGACTGGTCCTGGAGGCCGTGGCCACCACCGTGGGCGAGTGGCGCGCGCTGTCCCACCGCTCCGCCGGGCTGCTCTGGGGCCTGCCCGACGTCGACCGGCCCGACCCACGGGTGCACGTGACCGATCCCCTCATCGGCACGACCCACTCCGGGCGCCGAGTCGTCCGACATGCAGCGCCCCTGGAGTCCGCTGCCGTGTCGACCGTCGATGGACACCGCGTCACGTCACTCCTCCGTACCGTCGTCGACCTGGCACGCAGCACGTCGTACGAGAACGTCGTCGCGGTGCTCGACCACGTCCTGCACGAGCGCCTGCTCGACATCGACACCCGGCGCCGCGCCTTCGCCGACTGGCCCACGCCTCGGGGCATCACGCGCGCACGTCGAGCACTCCGGTTCGCCGATCCGCTGGCCGAGTCACCGGGTGAGTCGGTGAGCCGCGTCCGCCTCGACGAGGACGGCTTCGCACCGCCGGTCCTGCAGCAGTCCTTCGGGCGTTTCCGGGTCGACTTCTGGTGGCCGCGGTACGGCGTCGTCGGGGAGTTCGACGGGATGACGAAGTACGACGAGCCCGGGGCTGTGCGCGACGAGAAGGCCCGGCAGTCGGCGCTGCTCCTCCGGCACGATGTCCGGACGGTCGTCCGGTGGGGGTGGGTGGAGGTCCGCACCCCGGGTCGCTTGCAGGCTTTGCTGCGGGGTGCGGGCCTCCCGACCGGTCTGTGAGCCTGGCCCGGCCCGCAAAACGCAACCCCGGCGGCGAGGCGCCGCGGTACAACGCTGCGAGAAGCCGCCGAGGTTGCGTTTTGCGAGGGGCTACGCGCTACGCCAGTCGTTCGACGTGATGTGGCTGCCGCCGTGGGGGCCCATCTGCAGCATGCCGCCGTCGACGGGCAGCGAGACGCCGGTGATGTACGACGACGCGGGCGAGGCCAGGAACGCCACCGCGGCCGCGATCTCCCACGCGTTGCCCGGACGGCCGAGCGGCACCCCGGGACGGGAGATCGTGTGCGGGTCCTCGTCCTCGGCGCCGGTCATCCGCGTCGCGATCTCGCCCGGAGCGACGGCGTTCGCAGTGATCCCGTGCTCGGCGAGCTCGATCGCGATCGTCTTGAGCAGTCCGCCGAGCCCGTGCTTGGCGGCGTCGTACGCACTCGAGCCGTAGCGGGGCTGGTGCTCGTGGACGCTCGTGATGCCGATGATCCGGCCGCCGGTGCCCTGCGCGACCATGCGCCGAGCAGCAGCCTGGATCGTGACGAACGCGCCGTCCAGGTCGGTGGACACGGTGTGCCGCCACTGGTCGAGCGTCATGTCGAGGAACGGCGCGTTGTCGCCCGTGCCGGCGTCGGCGACGATGACGTCCACCCCGCCGAGCTGCTCCGCGAGCCGCTCGATCACCGCGCCGGCGCCGGCGAGGTCGGTGACGTCGATCTGCTCGACGAACGCCTGACGGCCCTCGGCGCGGATCTCCTCCGCGGTCTCCTGGGCACGATCGGGCTCGGACAGGTACGTGATGCCGACGTCCATCCCGGCAGCCGCGAGGGCGACGGCGGTGGCGCGTCCGATACCGGATTCGGCGCCGGTGACGATGGCCCGGGAGGGCCGGAACTGGGTGGTCGAAGATGGCTCGCTCATGTCTCGGGAACGTACGCCGGGCCTCCCTGACAGCCGTCCGGAACCGCGGAGACCGTCCAGACGGACTCCTCATCAGGGGTTCCGGTGAGGCTGTTCAGAAGAGTCACGGCTCTGTAACGAAACATCCAGGTGTGTACTTCCGTCACACGGGCGAAACACATCGACCCTAGTTTTCTCCACATCCCACGCGGAGACGCCGCGCTCGACCCGATGCGGTAGGGCCTCCGCGCAGAGAAAGGGTTCCACGGATGATCAGAACCACCCGCGCCACCACGGCGCTGGCACTGGCGGGAGCTGCAGCGGTGCTCCTCGCCGCCTGTTCCACCTCGAGCAACGCCGGTGGCGGCTCCTCCGAGTCGGCTTCGGCCGGCGGCGCGAAGAAGGACCCGGCCGCGAGCTGCCAGGCCCCCTCCTCGCCCAGCACCGACGCCCTGAAGATCGGCACGATCCTGCCGCTGACCGGATCGCTCGCCTACCTGAACCCGCCGGCCGAGTCCGGCGTCGGCCTCGCGGTCGAGGACATCAACTCCGGCGGCGGCGTGCTCGACAAGGACGTCACGATCGACCCTGCCACCGACTCCGGTGACAGCAACGACATGACCGTGTCGAGCTCGGCCGCGACGAAGCTCGTCAACGCCAAGGTCCCGGTCGTCATCGGTGCCGAGTCCTCGTCCGTCACGCTCAACGTGATCGACCAGCTCACCAGCAACTGCATCGTCCAGGTCTCGCCGGCCAACACCGCGACCGACCTGTCCGGGTACTCCTCGCACTACTACCGCACCGCTCCGCCGGACTCGGTTCAGGGTTCCGCACTCGGCCAGCTCGTCACGGGTGACGGCAACGCCAAGGTCGCGTTCCTCGTCTTCAACGACACCTACGGCACCGGCCTCCGCAACTCCGTCCAGGAAGCCGTCGAGGCCGCTGGCGGCCAGGTCGTCTACGGCGCCAAGGGCAAGGGCCAGGAGTTCCCGCCCGGACAGACCACGTTCTCGTCCGAGGTGACCGCGGCCCTCGCCGCGAAGCCCGACGCGATCGTCGTGCTCGCCTTCGACGAGACGAAGTCGATCATCCCCGAGCTCGTCTCGCAGGGGAACAAGGCGAAGATCTACATGTCCGACGGCAACACCGCGGACTACTCGAAGGACTTCGACAAGGGCACCCTCGACGGCGCCCAGGGCACCATCCCCGGTGCCAGCCCGAAGGACGAGCTGAAGCAGCGTCTGGTGGAGTTCTACAAGAAGTCCTCCGGCAAGGACCTCGCCGACTTCTCGTACGCGGCTGAGTCCTACGACGCCACCACCATCGCCGCCCTCGCCGCGGTGAAGGGCAAGGGCACCGATTCCGGCACCATCCAGGCCAACATGGCTGCGGTGTCCGGCGCCGACGGTGGCACCGAGTGCGCGACGTTCAAGGAGTGCAAGGCCCTGCTGGACGACGGCAAGGACATCCACTACACCGGTCCGTCCGGCATCGGCCCGTTCGACAAGAAGAACGACCCGTCGAGCGCCTACATCGGCATCTACAAGTTCGACTCGGACAACAAGCCGGTCTACCAGAGCGCCATCCAGGGCTCGGTCTCG
Source organism: Curtobacterium sp. MCBD17_030 (assembly GCF_003224255.1). NCBI lineage: Bacteria > Bacillati > Actinomycetota > Actinomycetes > Micrococcales > Microbacteriaceae > Curtobacterium > Curtobacterium sp. MCBD17_030. The sequence goes on from NZ_QKLI01000006.1 coordinate 144,769, forward strand.
AAGTAACCGCACCAGCACCACGACGGCCCCCGGGAGCAGCAGCTCCCGGGGGCCGTTCGCGTGCGCCGGGTGGTCCCTGCATGCGCGCGAGACGGTGGCGTCGCCAGAGGACGCCGCGATGCCGCCGAAACACCGCCGAACTCCGCGGCGTTTGACAGCGGTCGCGGCGTCTCGCAGCGGTCGCGGCGTCTCGCACAGACGAGGCCGTCCCAGACGGCCGCGTCTCGCACACACGGCGGCGTCTCGCACACACGGCGGCGTCTCGCACACACGGCGGCGTCTCGCACAGACGGGGGCGTCTCGGGCAGACGGCAGACTGGAGGCCCGGGGAGACCCGGTGGACCGCCTACGCCCCGGCGTCCGCCACCTCAGGCACCGGGGTGCGTCGCACACGCCGCGCCGCCGTGAACGAGTCCACCGTGAGCACCACGAGCGCGACCCACACGATCGCGAAGCCGACCCACCGCGAGCCCGACATCGCCTCGTGCTGGATCGTCACCCCGACCACGAGCTGCATCACCGGCGTCAGGTACTGCGTCAGCCCGAGCGTGGAGAGCGTCAGCCGCCGAGCGGACGACGCGAAGAGCAGGAGCGGCACGGCCGTCGCCGGTCCCGCGCCGATCATGATGAGCGTGTGCAGCCAGCCCTCGCCGCCGAGGGTCACGCCGCCGGCCAGACCCGTGGTGCCCAGGACGACGAGCGCCCCCACCGCGAGCGGCGTCAGCCACATCGTCTCGATCGTGAGTCCGCTGAGCGCGTCGACCGTGCCACCGACCCGCTTCTTCACGAGCCCGTACAGCCCGAACGAGAAGGCCAGGGTGAGCGAGATCCACGGGACCTGCCCGTAGCCGACCGCGATCACGACGACCGCCACCACGCTGATCCCGACCGCTGCCCACTGTGCCGGCCGGAGTCGCTCGTGGAGCAGGACGACACCGAGCGCGATCGTCACGAGCGGGTTGATGAAGTACCCGAGCGCGGCCTCGACCGTGTGCCCGGTCGTCGTCGCGGCGACGTACACGGTCCAGTTCACCAGGATCAGGACGGCGGCGAGTGCCAGGACGGCCATCACGCGGCGGTCGGCGAGCAACGCCCGGGTCCGGAGCCACGTCCGCGTCACGGCGATCGCGATCGCACAGAACCCGAGGCCGAAGACGATGCGCCAGGCGACGATCTCGAACGGCCCGGCCGGTGCCATCGCGGCGAACAGGAGCGGCATCAACCCCCAGAGACCGTAGGCGATGACGGCCTGCACGACGCCGACGGACGCCTCGCTGCGCGCGGGGCGCCTGGGACTCGGTTCACTCACGGAACCATCCTAGGAAGGCGAGCCGAGGTCGGGTGCTGGTGGCGGGCCTCCCGGCGGACGACGAAACGCCCCGTCGGCCAGGCCGACGGGGCGTTTCGTGGAGCGGGTGTCAGTGCTCGATGACCGCGAGGACGTCGCGGGCGGAGAGGACCAGCAGGTCCTCGCCCGAGTACTTGACCTCGGTGCCGCCGTACTTCGAGTAGATGACCTTGTCGCCGACGGCGACGTCGAGCGGCACGCGGTTGCCGTTGTCGTCGATGCGACCGGGGCCCACGGCGACGACCTCGCCCTCCTGGGGCTTCTCCTTCGCGGTGTCCGGGATGACCAGACCGGACGCGGTGGTCTGCTCCGCCTCCACCTGACGGATGACGATGCGATCTTCGAGCGGCTTGATGCTGACGGCCACGGTGACCTCTTCTTTCTCGGTACGTGTTCGGTACTGACGAAAACCGGGTTGGCACTTCCCTCGGGAGAGTGCCAACCCCAACTGTATGACGTCACTGGCACTCGGTCAATCCGAGTGCCAGTGCACCACGGTCGCGTCCGGCGCCTGGGAGGATCGGGGCATGGACGCCGCCGAACTCACCCAGCTGCTGACCCCGGCCGGGATGGACCTGCTCGACCGTACGCCCTCGGTCTCCGACGGCGGCGAGATCGTCCGGGTGGTGTCGCGGCTGCGGGCCGAGGGGCACGACCCGGCCCTGGTGGCGGCCGTCCTGACCCAGGCGAAGCTCCGGCAGAAGGCCCGCGGCAAGTTCGGCGAGTTCGCCGCGCGCATGCTCTTCACCGAGGCGGGCCTCGAGCAGGCCACCCGGCTGCAGGTCGCCGCGCAGCACGCCGGACGCTTCGCCGCTGCCGGTCTGCACCGGGTCGCGGACCTCGGCTGCGGGATCGGCGGTGACGCGTTGGCCATGGCCGCGCTCGACCTCGACGTCACCGCGGTCGACCGCGACGAGGTGACGGCGGCCGTCGCGACGCACAACCTGGCCCCGTGGCCGAACGCCCGCGTCGCGCTCGGTGACGCCGCCTCGTTCGACCTGTCCGCCGTCGACGGGGTCTGGATGGACCCGGCCCGCCGCACGAGCGGGCACTCGGACACCCGCCGTCTGGCCGACCCCGACGACTGGTCGCCCTCACTCGACACGGTGTTCGCGGCCGCCACGACGACCCCGACCGGGGTGAAGCTCGGCCCGGGCATCGACCGTGACCTGATCCCCGACAGCGCCGAGGCGCAGTGGACCTCCGTCGACCGGGAGGTCGTCGAACTCGCCCTGTGGTTCGGCCCCCTCGCCCGCCCCGGGATCCGCCGTGCCGCGACCGTCGTCGGCCCGCACGGCATCGCGGAACTGACGGGCGCAGCCGATGCCGAGGACGTCGAGGTCGGCGCGCTCGGTGCCTACCTGTACGAGCCGGACGGTGCCGTGATCCGCGCACGGCTGATCGGGGACCTCGCACGCTCGATCAACGGCCGGATGCTCTCCGAGGGCATCGCGTACATCACGTCCGACCGGGCCCTCGTCACGCCGTTCGCGCAGGGGTTCCGGGTGCTCGACACCATGCCGCTCGACGTCAAGCGCCTGGCTGCGCGTCTGGCCGCGGACGACATCGGCACCGTGGAGATCAAGAAGCGCGGGGTCGACGTGGACCCGGCCGAGTTCCGCAAGCGGTTGCGTCTGCGGGGCCGTGGGAGCGTGACGCTGGTGCTCACCCGACTGGAGGGACGACACACTGCCGTCCTGTGCGAACGGCTCACCGACGTGGCCAGCTGAGCAGAGGGCGCAGCACGCGGGGTCGGGCTCAGCCGACGGGGTCGGGCGCAGCCCACGGGTCGTCGCGCGAGCCCCGAGGTCAGGCGACGACGGCGCCGGTACCGCCGCCGGAGCCGTCCCAGCCGGTGCCGCCCGTCTGGGGGATCGATGAGGCGATGGCGATGATCGCGATGACGATCAGGACGAAGAGCGCGGTCAGGATCCAGCCGCCGATGATGCCGGCGAGTGCCAGGCCGCGGCCCTGCTCCCCCGTCTGCTTGATACGGCCGAGGGCGACGTGCCCCAGGATCGCGCCGACCGGGCTCGTGAGGATCACCAGCAGCGGGAAGACCAGGCCGCCGAACGCGAAGACGATCGACAGGATCGCGAGGGTGCTCGTCCTCTGCGGGGCGTACGGGTTGTGCGTGCTGGCCCGGTAGGGGTCGTGCACCCCGGGGTTGCCGTACTGCGGAGCGGCGTACGGGTCCTGCTGGGCGTACGGGTTCTGCTGAGCGGCACCGTACTGGCCGTACTGCTGCGACCGGCCGTACTGCCCCGGCTGGCCGTACTGCCCCGGCTGGCCGTACTGCCCCGGCTGCTGCCACCCCTGGCTCTGCTGCCCGGACGGGTACTGCTGCCCCTGCCGGGGCGTCTCGTCCGGCTTCGATCGGTCGTTCAGATCGGACACGTTGCACCCTCCTGACGGCCGCTCGACCGCCGTCCCCGATCCTCCCACACGGCGCCCGGAGGGACCCGGGCGTCGGGCTCAGACCTGGACGGTCGTCACCGGCAGGGTGGAGTCCGCCGCGATGCCCAGGGCACTCGGCGCGTGCCCCTCGGCGACGAGCCGTGCCCCGACGGCCGCGATCATCGCGCCGTTGTCCGTGCACAGGTCGAACGGCGGGATGCGCAGCGCGACACCGGCGGCAGCGCACCGTTCCTCGGCGACCTCCCGCAGCCGGGCGTTCGCGACCACCCCGCCGCCCAGCAGCAGCCGGTCGACGCCGGTGTCCCGGCAGGCGTTCAGGGCCTTGGTCAGCAGGACGTCGACCACGGCCTCCCGGAAGCTCGCGGCGACGTCGGCCACGGGAACCTCGCGGCCCTCGTCACGGCAGCGCTCGACCCAGCGGGCGACGGCGGTCTTCAGCCCGGAGAACGAGAAGTCGTACCGGTGCGCCGCCATGTCCTTCGGCAGCGTCAGGCCGCGCGGGAACCGGATCGCGGTGGGGTCGCCGTCCGCCGCGGCCCGGTCGATCTGCGGTCCGCCGGGGTAGGGCAGCCCGAGGAGTCGGGCGACCTTGTCGAACGCCTCGCCCGCCGCGTCGTCGATGGTCTCGCCGAGGAGCTCGACGTCGCCGACCAGGTCCCGCACGAGGAGCAGCGACGTGTGCCCGCCGGAGACCAGCAACGCCACGGTCGGCAGGTCGATCTCGGACCCGTCCGGCCGCAGGACGTCCGCGCCCACGTGACCGACCAGGTGGTTCACGCCGTACAGCGGCTTGCCGGTCGCCACGGCGAGCGCCTTCGCGGCGCCGACCCCGACCATCAGGGCACCGGCGAGCCCCGGACCCGCCGTCACGGCGACGGCGTCGAGCTCGTCGAGGGTGACACCGGCCTGTTCGAGTGCCTGCTGCAGGGTCGGGGTCATCGCCTCGAGGTGCGCCCGTGCGGCGACCTCGGGGACCACTCCGCCGTAGCGGGCGTGCTCGTCCATGCTCGACGCGATGACGTTCGCGAGCAGGGTGGTGCCGCGGACGATGCCGACGCCGGTCTCGTCGCAGCTCGTCTCGATGGCGAGCACCAGGGGTTCAGTCGCGCTCATCGAGCGCCTCCTGTCCGATCGGGCCCGGGGCGGACCGGGTCGCGGGCTCCAGCGCTGCACGCATCACCCACGCGTCGACCCCGTCGGGCTGGTAGTACCGGGGCCGGGTGGCGATGTGCTCGAACCCGAAGCCGGTGTACATGGTCTGCGCGACGGGGTTGTCGGCGCGGACCTCGAGGAAGACCTCGTGGACGCCGCGGCGTCGGGCTTCGTCGAGGAGCTCGGTGAAGAGCACCCGGCCGAGGCCCTTCCCCCGCTGCTCGGCGGCGACCGCGATGGTCTGCACGTCGGCGACCGGGTTGCCGGGCAGCGACGACAGTCCCGCGTACCCGACGACGGTCGGCGCCGTGCCCTCGTCGGTCGTCTCGACGACGACGTAGTACCCGTGCGGTGAGTACAGCTCTGCGGACATCTGCGACGTCGACCACGCGTCGGTCGGGAACGAGGCGCGTTCGAGCCACATGACGTCGTCGAGGTCCTGGGGGTGCGCCCGACGGATCCGCAGACCCTCCGGCAGCGCGGTCACCGAGCCACCCGCTTCGGCGCACCGGGCACCGTCACGTCGGGTTCGCGCAGGTACACCGGCGTGTCCGCGGCCAGGGGTGCGCCGGAGGTGAGCCGGTCCGCGGCGAGCACCCCGAGCCTCCCGGCCGGGATGGTGACGGCGGTGTGACGGGGCCAGTCGACGAGGTCGGGACGGGAGGCCCCCAGCACGTCGTCCAGGTCCGCCGGCCTGGCGAGACCCGGGCCGGCGACACGGACGCCGTCGGCGTCGTACGCGCTCCACGCGACCTCGCGGCGGCGGGCGTCCGTCAGGACGACGAGTGGACCCTGCTCACCTGCGGCCACGGCGTCGTGGCTGACCAACGGCAGGAACGGGACATCGCGGGCAGCGGCGAAGGTGCGGGCGGCGGCGATGCCGACACGGAGGCCGGTGAACGGTCCGGGGCCCATGCCGGCGACGACGCCCGTGACGTCCGTCGGCGTGATGCCGGCGGCACGCAGGACCTCGTCGAGGAACGGCCCGATCACCTCAGCGTGACGGCGGGTGTCCTCGGTCCCGCGCTCGGCGAGGACCTGGCGGGTCGCCGGGTCGACGACGGCGACCGAGGTCCCGGCGGAGGTGTCGATCGCGAGCAGCACCCGACCATCGTAGGCGCGGACGGACGCCCGCCCTACGCTGACGGGATGGACCGCGATGCCCTGATCGAGCACGTCCGGACACTCGGTGGATCGGCACGGTCGCCTCTCGTGATCGGGGTGTCCGGCCACTGTGGGCCCGGCAAGTCGACGCTCGCCCGTGCGCTCGTCGGCGCGCTGCCCGGGGCGGTCCGGATCCGCGGTGACGACTTCCTCGATCCGACCCGGTCGCACCGGCGGTCGACGGACTGGAACGGCGTGGAACGCCTGCGGCTCGCCGCCGAGGTCCTCGAGCCACACCGCGCCGGTCGTGCGAGCACGTTCCGCCGGTTCGACTGGTCGAGCCGTGCGCTCGGGACGCCGGAGCCGTTGCCGGCCACCGACCTGCTCGTGGTCGACCTGATCGGGCTCTTCCACCCGGAGGTCCGAGGGGCGCTGGACCTCACGGTCTGGTGCGACGTCGACCTCGACGAGGCGGCTCGGCGCGGGATCGCCCGGGACCACGAACTCGGACGGTCGCACGACGACCTGTGGCGGGATGTCTGGATCCCGAACGACCGCGACTTCACCGAGCGTTTCGCCCCGCGGGAGTCCGCAGACGTCCGGTACCGCTCGCGCGCCTGACACCCGCTCATCCGGACGCCCGAGAACGGGTGAAGCCGCCGTGACCCGAGGGACTACGACGGCTTCCAGAACCCGAGCAGCCTTTCGACTGCGGGACTATGCATCGACAGTAGCGTCACGCTCGAACGCTGACCGACACACTCGCGGCCTTCCGGGGACGAAGATGGAACTCCCCCACCCCGATCGGGCAACACCAATCGTGCCCAGCAACCATCCCCCGCCAGACGCCGCCGCCGAGCTCGGTCGCCAGTTCGACCTGCACGGCCGCCGCATCCTGCGCTACCTCGCCCGCCGCACCGACCTGCAGAGCGCCGAGGACATCCTCAGCGAGACGTTCGTCACGGCCCTGGTGCGGTGGGGTTCGTTCGACCCGGAGCGGCAGGAGCCGTTGCCGTGGCTGTTCGGCATCGCGACGAACCTGCTCAGCCGACACTGGCGCTCGCAGCGGCGGACGCTCCGGGCGATGTCCCGTTCCGCGACACCGGAGCACGTCGAGGACGAGACCGGCGACCGCGTCGACGTGCAGCGTGCCGTGCAGGCGGTGGTCCGGGAGCTCGACCGGATGCGCCCCGCGGTCCGGGACACCGTGCTGCTGTACGCGTGGGCCGAGCTCACCTACGAGCAGATCGCGGCGGCGACGGGCGTCCCCGTCGGGACCGTCCGCTCCCGACTGAACCGCGCCCGCACGGCCCTCCGTGCCGTCCCGGGCGCCGCCGACTCCCTGAACGGACCCCTCCATGTCTGATGACGACCTCTCCACCCTCCGTCTGCTGCGGCAGGACGACGTGCCGCCCGAGGTCCTCGACGCGGCGCTCGACCGTGCACGCATGCGGTTCGACGCCGTTGCGCAGGCCGCGACGGTGACCGCCCCGGGGACGGGAGGCGCGGGTCCGGCCCGCACCGTCCCTCCCGTCCGTCCCCGTCGTCGGTTCCGCCCCGTCCTGGTCGCCGGTGCCGCGGTGGTGCTCGCCGGCGGCCTGGTCGCCTCCGGGATCGGGATCACGCACTGGTCGTCGCCCGCGCCGGCTGCTGCGGCCACGTTGCGCGAGGCCGCCCGTGCCGCCGCCGACGACCGGGCACCCGTCGGCGCCTTCACGAAGGTGGTCGAGACCGAGCGGGCGCTCGGGTACGCGACCTCGGACGGGGAGCACTACGACGAGGGGTACCTGGCGCCGACGACGAGCACGACGTGGGTGCCGGCCGACGTGTCCGGCACCTGGGTCCGCGAGACGTGGTCGGGGCCAGCGACGACCTTCTACGGCGGCGCCGCTGCCCGGAAGGCCGCGGCGGACGACTACGCGGCCGAGGCGCACCGCGACGACCCCCGGTGGGAGCGTGCGGTCGGCGGGGACTTCACGGTCGGCGAGCTGGGCGGGGTCCGACCGGGCACGCTGACGGTGGCGGACATCGAGGGCCTGCCCCGCGATCCCGATGCCCTCGTCCGCCGGATCGAGGACGCGCCCCGAGCGGTGGACACGACGGACGCGGAGCACGTGTTCGACACCGTCCAGGAGCTCCTCCGGACCGGACTGGTGCCCGCCGACCTCCGCGCGGCGATGTACGAGGCACTGGCGACCCTGCCGGGCATCGTCGTCACCGAGGAGCAGGCGTCACTCGACGGTCGGGTCGGGACGGCGGTCGGGCTGCCGGCACGCACCGGTGGGGAACGCCAGGACGTGATCATCGACCGGACGTCCGGCACCTACCTGGGCGAACGGACCGTGCAGACGCAGCGGAACGGCAGCATCCCCGCGGGGACGCTGATCGACTCGGTGTCCGTCCGGGTCCTCCCGGTGGACGACCAGCCCTGACGGGTTCCGGGCGGGGGGCGGACGGGCGACCTGCTCCCGTCCGCCCACCGCTCACAACCGCGGGTCGACCGCCTCGGACTCCATCGCCAGCACCCCGAACACGGCCTGGTGCACGCGCCACAGCGGCTCCCCCTCGACGAAGCGTTCGAGCGACTCCAGCCCGAGGGCGTACTCGCGGAGCGCCATCGACCGCTTGTGCCCGAGGTCCCGGTCCTTCAGCCGCGCCAGGTTTCCGGGCTCGGTGTACTCCGGCCCGTAGATGATCCGCAGGTACTCCCGCCCGCGGACCTTCACGCCCGGCTGCACGAGCCCCTTCGGCCCCCGGGTCAGGTTCGACTCGGGCTTCACGACGGCGCCCTCACCGCCGGCGCCGGTGCGTTCCTGCCACCACTCGGTCCCGGCCGCGCAGCTGGCCTCGTCGCGCACGTCGACGAGCAGTGACCGGGTCGCGCGCACCACGTCCGGTGCAGCGGCAGCCAGCCGGTCGGCGATCGCCATGTGCCAGCCGTGCGGCTGGCCCGCGAACGTCCGTCCCTCGGCCGCGAGGACCTGGAACGGCGCCAACCGCACGTCGTCGAGGCCCGTCGCCGGGTCGGCGTACCGCCGGTAGGACTCGGTGTAGGCGGTCGCGTCGACCGCGCGCTGCTCGGTCCGGGCCAGCAGGTCGGTGACGTCGACCCCGCTGTCCCGGGCTGCGGCGAGCGCGGCCAGGGCGTCCGGGAACGCCCCGCCAGCAGCGGCGCCCACCTCGGCGTACCAGTCGCGGATCAAGCCCTCGGCCTTGACCGCCCACGGCAGCACCTCGCCGTCGAGCAGCAGCCAGTCGGTGTCGAGCTCGTCCCAGAGCCCGGCCGCCTGGACGGCCGCGTCGAGCCGTCCGAGGAAGGTCCGGGTGTCGGCAGCGTCGAAGAACGCCCGGCCGGTGCGGGTCGTGACGACGCCGTTCCAGTCGGCCGCAGCACCGAACCGAGCGGGGTCGCGTGCGAGCAGCACGGTCCCGCGGGAGCCCATGTGCTTCTCCTCCATCCGGACCTGGTCGACGCCCTGGCCCCGGTAGTAGGCGAACGCCTCGTCCGGGTGCTCCAGGTGGTCCGGGCGTGCAGAGGTCGCGACCGGGCTCATGGTCGGCGGCAGGTACGGCAGCCAGCGCGGGTCGACGGCGAAGCGGCTCATCACCTCGAGGGCGCCGGCGGCGTTCTCGGCGCGGATGCCGATCCGGCCGTGGTGCCGGGTCTCGACGATCTGTTTACCGGTGACGTCCTCGATCGGCAGCAGTCCGGGGACGCGACGCGGTGCGGCGGGGCCGGCCACGGGCCTCCCGGCCGGACTGGAGGCACGCCCCGCGTCCGCACCGTCGGCACCTGTCGTCGACGTGCCCGGTCCGCGCAGCGGCTCGAGCGGCTTGGCGGCTTCGTAGTGGACCCGCTCGGCGTCGACCTGGACGACCTCGCGCTCGGGGTAGCGCAGCGCGGAGAGCTTGCCGCCGAACACGCACCCGGTGTCGAGGCACATGGTGCCGTTGATCCACTCGGCGTCGACGGTCGGGGTGTGCCCGTACAGGACCATCGCCGATCCGCGGTAGTCGTCGGCCCACGGCAGGCGGACGGGCAGGCCGTACTCGTCGCTCTCCCCGGTGGTGTCACCGTAGAGCGCGAAGGACCGCACCCGGCCGGAGGCCCGGCCCTGGTACTGCTCCTTCAGCCCGGCGTGGGCGACGACGAGCCGGCCGTCGTCGAGCACCAGGTGGCCGACGAGGGCGCGGCAGAACTCGCGGACCTCGTCGCGGAAGGCGTCCGGCTCGGCGGCGAGCTGGGCGAGGGTCTCGGCGAGCCCGTGCGCGGTCTGCACCTTGCGGCCGTCGAGCGCGCGGACGAGCTTGTCCTCGTGGTTGCCGGGCACGGCGAGGGCGTGGCCGTTCCGCACCATGCCCATCACGAGGCGGAGGACGCCCGGGGAGTCCGGTCCGCGGTCGACCAGGTCGCCGAGGAACAGCGCCTGACGGCCCTCCGGGTGGACGGCGTCGACGGGGCGACCGAGGTCGTCGCGGACCAGGCTCCAGCCGAGCCGACCGAGGAGCGACTCGAGCTCGGAGCGGCAGCCGTGCACGTCCCCGATCACGTCGAACGGGCCGTGCTCGCCCGTCCGGTCGTTGAGCAGGGGCTCGCGGACGATCGTGGCGGCGGCGATCTCGTCCTCGCCGTGCAGCACGTGGACGCGGCGGAAACCCTCCTTGCCCAGGCCCTTGAGCCCGCGCCGGAGCTGTCCCTGCTGGCGGCGGATGACCTCGGGTCCGAAGTCCCGACCGGTGCGGGCGGCGTTCCGGGCGACGCAGACCGGCTCGGGGACGTCGAGGACGATCGCGACCGGCAGGACGTCGTGCGCGCGGGCGAGCTCCACGAAGTCGCGGCGGGCCTCGGCCTGGACGTTCGTCGCGTCGACGACGGTGAGCAGTCCGGCGCGCAGACGCTGCGCGGCGACGTGCTTCAGGGCCTCGAAGGCGGCCGGGGTCGCGGCCTGGTCGTCCTCGTCGTTCGAGACGAGGCCGCGGAAGAAGTCGCTCGACAGGGTCTCGAACCGGCCGAAGTGCTGCGCGGCGAACGTGGACTTGCCGGAGCCGCTCGTGCCGACGAGGAGCACCAGGGACATGGTGGGGACGGTCAGGGCGGTCATGCGGCGGTGCCTCCGGTCGTCGTGCTGATGGTCGTCAGGCTGCCGTTCGTCGGGCTGCTGGTCGTGTGGCGGCGGAACAGGGCGAGCTGCGTGGGTGGGCCGACCTCGGGCTCGTCGTCACCGACGGGCCGGTGCTCGACCGCGTAGCCGTGCCGGTCGCCGACGGCCTGCGCCCACGCGCGGAACTCGTCGCGGGTCCACTCGAACCGGTGGTCCGGGTGCCGGAACCTCCCGGCCGCCAACGAGGCGAAGCGGACGTTGTGCTCGGCGTTCGGGGTGGTCACGACGACGGCGGCGGGTCGGGCGGCCAGGAACACCGACGCCTCGAGCGCCGGCAGCCGCTCGGGGTCGACGTGCTCGACGACCTCCATGAGCACCACCGCGTCGAGTCCGGCGATGCGGTCGTCGGAGTACGTGACCGACGACTGCAGCAGCCGCACCCGGGCACGCTGCTCGTCGCTGACGTCGTCGAGCCGCAGGCGCCGCTCGGCCCGTGCGAGTTCGCGGGGTGCCACGTCGGTGCCGATGATCGTCGTGAAGGACCGGTCGGCGAACAGGTGTCGGAGCAGGGCACCCTCGCCGCAGCCGACGTCGGCGACGGTGTGGGCCTGCACGTCGGCGAGCGCCGTCAGGACGGCCTCGGCACGGCGCCGGTACAGGGGCGTCTCGCGAGCCGACGTCCCGTCGTCGTCCGCGGACGCCTCGTCGACGGGCGCGTCCACCGCCCCGCCGTCCCCGGCCGTGCCGTCGAGCCCCAGCAGCCGGGACGTCGCATCGTCCACGAGCGACCGCTGGTGCGCGAGCGACCGGGTGGTGATGAGCTCCCGGAGCGGGTGCTCGGCGAGCCACCCCTCGCCCCGGCGGAGCAGCATGCCGACCTCGTCGTCCCCGACCCAGTAGTGCTTGGCGTCGTCGAGCACCGGCAGCAGCACGGTGAGCTGCCGCAGCGCGTCCGAGAGCCGGACCCGCCCGCGGAGCCGCAGGCCGACCGTGGCGGCGTCGCCCCACTCCGGTCGCGTGTCGTCGAGCGGCCGCCGGGTCTCATCGACGTCCCAGCCGAGGGGCGCGAACAGCCGCGAGGCCAGGCCGACGCCGTGCTCGTCGACCTCGCTCGGCACGCTGGTCAGGGCGAGCTCCAGGTCCATCGGTGCGGCCGCGCGCTCCGGCCGGGAGGTGCTCCGACCACCCATGGCGCTGCGGAAGACCTGCCCGATCGCGAGGGCGAGCATCGAGGTGGAGGCGTACGGCCGGTCGTTCACGTACCGGGACAGGGCCTGCGCGTCCGCGCCGTACCGCTTGCTGCGCGCGAGGGCGATCGCGTCGACCTCGAGCAGCAGGGCGGCGGAGCACACGTCCGGGGTGTCCACGGGGTAGAAGACGTGCGCCGTGCCGACGCTGAGGTCGAAGGACTGTGCCCGACCGGGGTGCTTGTGCAGCAGGTGGGAGAGGTCCGGGGCCGCGTCGCCGCGGGTGGTGATGGTCACGAGCATGCGCGTGGCCTCCGATCGTCGTCGTCCGGCACCGCTGCCGGCCGGCTGGTCCGAGGCCGGAGAGCGAGCCTAGTACCAGCGAACGGCGCACAGGGAACGTCAGCAGACTGGGACGTCGACCGTCCCGCCGACCCCGGCACCGGTCCGCCACAGGAGACCCACGCCGGGTCCCGGACAGGAGGCCCGTGATGGTCGTCTACGACAGCCGCCCGACCCGACGTGCCCGGCAGGTCGTCGCCGACGTGCTCGTCCTGGTCGGCATGGTCCTGGCGGTGGTCATCGGCCGCGACGTCGCCGGTTCGATCGCGCGGCTCGCCACGATCGGAACGCGCGTGCAGTCCGAGGGGTCGGCGTTCCAGCAGCAGCTGTCTGCCACCGCCCGGGCACTGTCGCGGATCCCGCTGGCCGGCGACGCCGTCAGCACGCCACTCCGGAAGGCGAGCGAGCACGCGGGCGCCGTCGCTGCCGCGGGCGCCCAGCAGCACGACACCGCACTGCACCTCGCGCACCTGGTCGGCGGAGGCCTGACCGTCGTCGTCATCGCGCTCCTGCTGCTGGTGTGGACGCGGACCCGTGGGCGTTTCGTCCGGGTGGCGACCGCGACCAGTCGGGTCGACCGGTCGCCGGACGGGGCGGAGTTGCTCGCGCTCCGGGCACTCGTCCGCCGGGACGCGGTCGTCACCCTCGGCCCCGGTGTGGTGGACCGGTGGCGTGGGCGGGACCCGCAGACGGTGGCGGCGCTGGCGGACCTCGAGCGTCGGAGCTGTGGCCTCCGGACCCGAGCGGCGGCTCGTCGCTGAGCGGTCCGCTCGCCCTTGTCGGTGCTCTGCTGCGGCGCTACCGTCGAGACACCGACGAAGGAGTCCGCCGTGCCCGCTCGGTTCGTGTACTGGATGAACGTCTCGCTCGACCTGCTCATCGAGCGCGACCGTGACGACCACAGCGGCCTGGACGGCCCGGACTGGCTGCACATCGACGAGCCGCTGCACCGGGAGTTCAACGACCGGGCACGGTCCATGTCGATGTTCGTCGAGGGCCGGGTCGTCCGCGACTTGATGGACCCGTTCTGGCCCGACGCCCGGCACGACGATTCACTGCCGCAGTGGTTGCGCGAGTTCGGCGAGGTCTGGACCGACATCCCGAAGGTCCTGGTGTCCCGGACCCGGACGAGCGCCGAGCACCACACGCGCGTCATCGGCGGGGACGACGCGATCGAACAGCTCGCGGCCCTCCGCCGGGAGTCCCAGGGGGACATCGCGGTCGGCGGTGCCACCCTCGCCACGCAGCTGCTCGCCGCCGGGCTCCTCGACGAGCTGCTGCTCTACACGCACCCCGCGGTCCTCGGCACCGGCCGGCCGCTCTTCGACGAGCCGGTCGCGGAACCCCTGCTGCTCGACCTGCTCGAACAGCGTTCCTTCCACAACGGCGTGACCCTCACCCGGTACGCGATCACGGGATCCGCCACGTGAACGCCTTCCGGGCCGCAGCGTCCGGTGTCTCGGACGCGGTCCCCTGCGACGACGGCGGCGGGACGATGGACGGCACCGGGGTGTTCGTCCTGGTCGCCGTCGTCGTCGCAGTCGTGGTGCTGTTCGGCGTCGTGCTGCTCGGGCGCCGTCGCTGACGCGATGCCCGATGCTCCACCTGACCGGTGAGGTCGAGGGCGCCTGACTCGGGTTCGGGTCACGTGGCAGGCGCCCTCGCGCTACGACGCCGTCGGGTTCGACGTACGATCACGACGAGGCCGGCCCGGTAATGGGGGACGGGCATGCCGCGGCTAGGGACCGCGGAGTAGCGCGGGCGACGCTACGCGCTCCGTTCTCGATACCCAAGCGTTCTGAGATCATCGTCCGATCTCCGCGGGAACCGGACCGCGCTTGTCCGTCGATGTGCCGACTTGGCAGCCGGCCGCCGGGAGCAGGAGGCTTGCGCTCGTTCGACTCACGAGAGAAGGCAACGATGCCTCACATGACCATCACCCTGCGACGGGCGGCGCTCGCGTCGTTCGCGGTGTTCGCCGCCGCGGTCCTGCCGATCGCGTCCGTCACGGCGCCACAGGCCGCCCACGCCGCGATCCCGTCAGCACCCACGGGCTTCACGCAGACCTGGAGCGACGACTTCACCGGCGTCGACGGCACCGGACTCGACCAGGGGCAGTGGAAGTACGACACCGGACCGGGCAGCAGCTTCGGGACCGGTGAGATCGAGACCATGACGAGCAGCACGGCGAACGTCCGCCACGACGGTCAGGGCCACCTGGTGCTGCAGGCGCTGCACAGCGGCACGAACCCGTCGACCGGCTGGACCTCCGGCCGGGTGGAGACGCAGGCGGCCACCTTCGGGGCTGCTCCCGGCGGTGTGGTCCGGATCGAGTCCGTGCTGCAGCAGCCGAACGTCACCCCGGCGAACGGCATGGGCTACTGGCCCGCGTTCTGGATGCTCGGCGCGCCCCTCCGGTCCGGGGTCACCTGGCCCGGTTCCGGCGAGGTCGACATCATGGAGGACGTCAACGGCCGCAGTTCCGTCTTCAGCACCATCCACTGCGGCATCAACCCCGGCGGCCCCTGCAACGAGTCGACGGGCATCGGTTCGGGCGAACACGCCTGTGCCGGCTGCCAGACCGGGTTCCACGACTACGCGGTCGAGATCGACCGGTCGACGTCGCCGGAGCAGGTCCGCTTCTCTCTCGACGGAACGGTCTTCGCCACGGTGAAGGCGAACCAGGTCGATGCGACCACGTGGTCGAACGCCATCGACCACCCGTTCTTCATCATCTACGACCTGGCGATCGGCGGCGGCTTCCCGAACGCGTTCGGCGGTGGTCCGAACGCGTCGACCGCGTCCGGCGGTCAGCTCGTGATCGACTCCGTGGCGGTCTACAACAAGGGTCCGGTCGCCGGTGGTGGGACGGTCACCGGGCGGACCATCGCCGCGCCCGGGGGCACGTGCGTCGACGTCGCGGGTGACGACACCGGTGGTGACGGGTCCGCGGTGCAGCTCTGGGACTGCGCGGCGGCGGCGAAGGACCAGCACTGGACTGCCAGCGGGCAGACCCTGCAGACCCTCGGCAAGTGCCTCGACATCGCCGGAGGGGTGAGCGCCGCGGGCACGAAGCTCCAACTCGCGACTTGCAACGGCGGCGGCTACCAGAACTGGCTGGCGCAGTCGGACGGGTCGCTCCGGAACCCGACCAGCGGCCGGTGTGTCGACGCACCGGGCGGCGCCACGACGAACGGCACCCGGTTGCAGATCTGGGACTGCAACGGCACCCCAGCGCAGCGGTTCGTCCTCAGCTGAGCCGGGCCGGCCGGTCGGGGTACGCGAATCAGGGTCCGCGGGTCAGGGTCCCCGCTGGTCGGGCGTCAGAGCCTGATGCCCGACCAGCGGGGACCGGTGCCGGTCACCACCACTCGACGGGGTTCGTCGGGCACGTCGTCCGGATCGAGGTCGTCGCCGAGGTCGTCGCCACCGCCGGTCGGCCGGGTGATCTCGACGTCCAGGATGCTGTCGCTGACCCCGTCGACCATGCCGCGGCCCCACTCCACGACGACGATCGAGCCGTCCCAGTCGAGGTCCAGGTCGTCGAGTTCGACCGGGTCCGACAGCCGGTACGCGTCCACGTGCACCAGGTCCGGGCCGGCCGTGGTCGGGTGCGTCCGCGCGAGCACGAACGTCGGACTCGACACCTGCCCGCGCGCACCGAGCGCGGTGCCGAGGCCCCGCGTCATCGTGGTCTTGCCAGCGCCCAGCGGCCCGGTGAGGACGACCAGGTCGCCGGCCCGGAGCACCGCGGCGATCCGGGCGCCGAGCGCCCCCATCTCGTCCGTCGTCGCGACCGTGGTGTCGAGGAGGACGGTCACGAGCGTTCGCCCCGCAGGTACTCCCCCACCCGACCCTCGCCGGAGTGCCCCTCGTGGACGCGCTGGACCCGGCTGCCGATCCGACAGACGATCTCCTCGCCGATGGTGTCGAGCGCACGCCCCCACTCGAGCACCGTGGACTCGCCGTCCTCGCCGGTGCCGAACAGCGTCACGGTGTCGCCCACCCGGACGTCGTCGTCTCCGACGTCGACCAGGAACTGGTCCATCGCGACCCGGCCGGCGATCGGGTAGCGGGTGTCGTTGATCGCGACCTCGATGCGTCCCTGTGCCGCGCGGGGGACGCCGTCCGCGTAGCCGACGGGCACGAGCGCCAGGGTCGTCTCGGTGTCCGTGCGGTACGTGTAGTCGTAGGAGACGCCGGTACCGACCGGGACACGCTTCGTCTTCGCCACGGACGCCGTCAGGGTCATCACGGGCGTCAGGCCGAGGTCGGCGGCGGACACTCCGTCGGCACCGGGGATGCCGAACAAGTTGGCGCCCATCCGGACCATGTCCTTCCGGAACTCCTTGCGTTCCAGGCCCGCGAGCGACGCGGCGACGTGCTCCCACCGGATGTCGAGCCCCAGGTCCTCGGCCTGCTCGACCATCGCGTCGAAGTGCGCCACTGCCGCGGCGTCGTCGGCGTCCGAGGACTCCGCCAGGTGTGTGTAGGCGGCGACGACCTCGATCCGGCCGTCGCGCTGGGCGTCGCGCGCCAGTTCCACCAGCGCGGTCCAGTCCGCCGCCGTCGCGCCGTCACGGTGCAGACCGCTGTCGACACCCAGGTGCACGCGGGCCGGTCGCTGGTCCACCGCGTCGACGATGCGGCGCAGCTCGGCGACGTTCGAGACACCGAGGTCGACGGCGGAGTCGATCGCGTCGCGGAAGTCCAGCCCCGGGTCGTGCTGCCAGGTGAACAGGTGGACGTCCTCGCCGACGCCGATCGCGCGCAGCCGCAGCGCTGCCGGCACCGTCAGCACCCCGATCCACCGGATCCCCGCGTCGACCGCGGTCAGCGCGATCGGTTCGAGGCCGTGGCCGTACGCGTCGGCCTTCATGATCGCCATCACCTCGACCGGGTCCATCCAGGACCGGACGAGATCGAGGTTGGCACGGTAGGCGTCCAGGTCGATGACCGCCCGGCGCAGTCCTGCGCTCACGTCGTCCTCCGTTCGACGCTGCGGCCGACGCGGGCGACCACCTCGTAGTTGATGGTGCCGATCGCATCGGCCCACTCCTCGACCGCGGGGTCGCCGTTCGCCGGGTCGCCCCAGAGCACGACCTCGTCCCCGATCGCGACGTCCGCGTCCCCGATGTCGATGTGCATCGCGTTCATGGCCACCCGGCCGACGACCGGGAACCGGCGGTCCCCGATCCGCACCGAGACGTGGTTGCCGTAGGCGCGGTCGAAGCCGTCGGCGTAGCCGAGCCCGATGACCGCGAGCCGGGTGTCCTGCTCGGCACGCCAGGTGTACCCGTACGAGACGCCGTCCCCGGCGGGCACGGCGACCGTCCGCAGCACCGCGGCGGTCACCCGCATCGCCGGCCGCAGCCCGAGTTCAGCGGAGGTGCGGTCCGGGAACGGGCTGAGTCCGTAGAGCGCCAGGCCCACCCGGGTCAGGTCCCGTCGGGCCTCCGGCAGCGCCAGGCTGCCCGCGCTGGCCGCGAGGTGCACGACGTCGGGGCGGATGCCGACCGCCGCGAGGCCGTCGAGCGCCCGCTGCAGCGCCGCGTCCTGGTCCAGGTCGTCCGAGCGCGATGCGTTCGACAGGTGCGACATCACCCCCTCGATCCGGGTGCGGTCGCCGCCGCGGGACAGTGCGGCTGCGGTGGCGAACAACTCGGGCCACTCGGACTCCACCGCACCGTTGCGGCTGAGGCCGGTGTCCACGACCAGGTGCACCTCGGGGACGTCGGCGTCGGCCGCGGTGGAGAGCTGCTCGACGCTGGAGACCGCCGGGGTGATGCCGTACCGGGCCGCACGACGGAAGTCCTCGTCGGGGGCGTGCAACCACGCCAGGATCCGGACGCCCTCGTCGATGCCGGCCTCGCGGAGTGCCACCGCCTCGTCGAGGTCCGCGACCCCGAGCCAGTCCGCACCCGCGTCCACCAGGGCCCGGGCGACCTCGACGGCGCCGTGCCCGTACGCGTCCGCCTTCACCACCGCGACGACGCCAGCCGGAGCCACCTGTTCCGCGACCGTGGCGTAGTTGGCGATCAACGCCTCCCGGTCGACGGTCACCCCCGTGAACGCGCTCACGCGATCGGTCCTTCCGTTGCGGGCCGGTCCCGGCCCTCGATGACGACGAACGCCGTCGCGATCCCACCGTCGTGCGACAGCGAGAGGTGCACGTGCTTGACGCCGCGCTCGTCGGCGACCCGCTGGGCGCCCTGGTGCAGGGTGAGGGACGGGTTCCGCTGGTCGTCGGCGACGACCTCGAGTTCCCGCCAGCTCAGGCCGGCGCTCGACCCGAAGGCCTTGATCAACGCCTCCTTCGCCGCGAACCGGGCGGCGAGCGATGCCACCGGGCGCGGCTCACCGTCCCGCAGCTGCTCGGCGTCGGTGAACAGCCGCGACCGCATCGCGGGGGTCCGTGACAGGACCCGCTCGAACCGTTCCAGGTCGACCACGTCGACCCCGATGCCGATGATCATCGCCGACTACTCGACGGTGACCGACTTCGCGAGGTTGCGTGGCTGGTCCACGTCGAGTCCCTTCGCGGCCGCGAGCTCCATGCCGAACATGTGCAGCGGGGCGACGGCGAGCAGGGGCTCGAACAGCGGCGTCGCGAGCGGGATCCGCAGGACCTCGTCGGCGAAGGGCAGCACCGCGGCGTCGCCCTCTTCCGCGATCGCGATCACCCGGGCACCGCGGGCGCGGATCTCCTGGATGTTCGACACGACCTTCGGGTGCAGCGAGCGGGCGTCACGCGGTGACGGCACGATCACGAAGACGATCTGGCCGGGCTCGATCAGTGCGATCGGGCCGTGCTTGAGCTCACCGGCGGCGAAGCCCTCGGCGTGGATGTAAGCGAGCTCCTTGAGCTTGAGCGCACCCTCGAGTGCGATCGGGTACCCGACGTGGCGCCCGAGGAACAGCACGCTGCGGGTGTCGGCCATCCACTTGGCGAGCTCGGCGACCCCGGCGGCGTCCTCGATGGTCTGCTGGAGCTTGGCGGGCAAGCCCTCGAGCTCGGCGACCTGCTCGGCGATCTGCTCGGCGGTCAGCGTGCCCCGGAGTGTGGCGAGGTGCAGCCCGAGCAGGTAGAGCGCGACGCCCTGGGCCAGGAACGCCTTCGTCGACGCCACGGCGACCTCGGGGCCGGCGTGCGTGTAGATCACCGCGTCGGACTCGCGCGGGATCGTCGCGCCCTGGGTGTTGCAGATCGAGAGGACCTGGGCGCCCTGCTCGCGCGCGTACTTGACGGCCATCAGCGTGTCCATGGTCTCGCCGGACTGGCTGATCGAGACGACGAGCGTGCGGTCGTTCAACACCGGGTCGCGGTAGCGGAACTCGTGGGCGAGCTCGACCTCCACCGGGATCCGGGACCACTGCTCGATCGCGTACTTGCCGAGCATGCCGGCGTAGGCCGCGGTGCCGCAGGCGATGACGATGACGCGGTCGACCTGCTGCAACCGCTCGGCGATCGGGTCGAGGTCGGTCAGGGTGACCGCACCCTCGTGCACGCGGCCGAGGACCGTGTTGCGCACGGCCTCGGGCTCCTCGCTGATCTCCTTCGCCATGAAGGAGGACCAGCCGCCCTTGTCCGCGGCCGAGGCGTCCCAGTTCACCTCGAACTCGTTGCGGTCGGCGGGGGTTCCGTCGAAGTGGATGACGTCCACGCCGTCGGGGCGGATCGTCGCGATCTCGTCTTGCCCGATCGCGAGCGCGCGCTGCGTGTGGGCGACGAACGCGGCGACGTCGGAGCCCATGAAGTTCTCGCCGTCGCCCAGGCCCACCACGAGGGGCGAGTTGCGACGGGCGCCGACGACGACGCCGGGCTGGTCGGCGTGCACGACGAGGAGCGTGAAGGCGCCGTCGAGGCGGGCGACCGTGCGACGCATCGCCTCGGTCAGGTCGTGGGTGTCGCGGAACTCGCGCGCGACGAGGTGTGCCGCGACCTCGGAGTCGGTCTCGCTGTGGAACACGACGCCCTCGGCCAGCAGTTCGTCCTTCAGCGGGGCGAAGTTCTCGATGATGCCGTTGTGGATCAGCGCGAGCTTGCCGCCGTCCGCCAGGTGCGGGTGCGCGTTCTCGTCCGTCGGGCCGCCGTGCGTCGCCCAGCGTGTGTGGCCGATGCCGGTGCCGCCGTCCGCGATCGGGTTCGTGTCGAGCTCGTCGACGAGCATCTGGAGCTTGCCGGCCTTCTTCGCCGAGGTCAGGTCCCCGGACGGGTCGACCACGGCGATGCCGGCCGAGTCGTAGCCGCGGTACTCGAGGCGCCGGAGGCCCCCGAGGAGGACGTCCGTGCTGCTGTTGCTGCCGACGTATCCGACGATTCCACACATGGGATCGATCCTACGGGCAGCGCGGGGAGCACCCTGCGAACCGCACGGCGGGTGGGGATAACCTCCGGAGATGGGACGCTTCGACGACATCGAGATCACCACCATCAAGGGCGAGACCACCACGTTCGGCAGCTTCGGTGACAAGGCGGTGCTCGTGGTGAACGTCGCCTCGCGCTGCGGCCTCGCTCCGCAGTACGAACAGCTCGAGGAACTGCAGCGCACGTACGGTCCGCGGGGCTTCACCGTGCTGGGCTTCCCGAGCAACCAGTTCCTGCAGGAACTCGGCTCGTCCGAGGCCATCGAGGAGTACTGCTCGACCACCTGGGGCGTCAGCTTCCCGATGTCCGAGAAGGTCAAGGTGAACGGCCGCTCGGCGCACCCGCTCTACCGCGAACTCACCCAGGCTGCGGACGCCTCTGGCAAGGCCGGACGGGTCATCTGGAACTTCGAGAAGTTCCTCGTCGCCCCGGACGGCACGGTCACGCGCTTCCGCCCGACGGTCAAGCCGGACGCCCCCGAGGTGGTCGCCGCCATCGAGGCGGCGCTCCCCGCCTGATCGGCACCGGCACCGGCACCGGCACCGGCACACGCATCCTGACGGGAGGCCCGTCCACCGCCGTCGACGTCGCTGACCGGTGACGCGCCTCCCGGCTGAGTACGCTCGATCCCATGCCGATCCCGGAGACGACCGTCGCGCACCCCACCCCCTTCGTGGAGATCCCCCGGGACGAGTGGTCGCAGCTCGCGCCGAAGGAGCACCTCTCACTCACGGAGACCGAGATCGTGCAGTTGCGCGGCTTGGGCGACCGGCTCGACATCACCGAGGTGCAGGACGTGTACCTGCCGCTCTCCCGGCTGTTGACGCTGTACGCCGCCGGCGCGCGGGACCTGCACGCGGAGACCAGCCGTTTCCTCGGTGAACGCGCCGGCCGGACGCCGTTCGTGATCGGCGTCGCCGGGTCGGTGGCCGTCGGCAAGAGCACCGTCGCGCGTCTGCTCCGTGAGCTCACGAAGCGCTGGCCGGACACCCCGCGGGTGGAGCTCGTGACCACCGACGGGTTCCTGTACCCGAACGCCGAGCTCGAACGCCGCGGGATCATGGACCGGAAGGGCTTCCCGGAGTCGTACGACCGCCGCTCCCTACTGCGCTTCGTCAGCCAGGTGAAGAGCGGCGCCACCGAGGTCCGGGCGCCGTACTACTCGCACCTGGTCTACGACATCGTGCCGGACGCCGAGATCGTCGTGCGGCAGCCGGACATCCTCATCGTCGAGGGGCTCAATGTGCTCGCGCCGCCGGTGCACGGGCGGCTCGCGCTGAGCGACCTGTTCGACTTCACCATCTACGTCGACGCCAAGACCAAGGACATCGAGTCCTGGTACGTCGACCGGTTCCTGGCGTTGCAGGAGCAGGCGTTCTCGAGCCCGGACTCGTTCTTCCACCGCTTCGCCGCGCTGTCCCGGGAGGACGCGGTGCAGACCGCCACCGGGGTCTGGCGAGCGATCAACGAGCCGAACCTCCTCGAGAACGTGCTGCCCACGCGTTCCCGGGCGACCCTCGTGCTGAAGAAGGCCGCCGACCACAAGGTGACGAGCGTCCTGCTCCGCAAGATCTGACGCGCGGCGGCGCAGGTGGCCGCGGCCGCGCGGTGTCCGCCGTCTCCGCACAACAGAAGCCCGTCGGAACCACGCGCGTGCACGGTTCGGACGGGCTTCTGTTGTGCGGAGACGAACCCCGCCATCGGACGCCGGGCGCGGGCCGCAGGGCGCGGGCCGCGCGCTAGGCGGCCTCGAGCGTCAGGCGCTCCCGGACGACGTCCGCGAGCTCCTCGGCGACGCGCTGGGCGTCCTCCTGGGAGGCGGCCTCGACCATCACGCGGACGACCGGCTCGGTACCGGAGGGGCGCAGCAGCACCCGGCCGGTGTCGCCTAGCGCCAGCGTGGCGGCAGCGATCGCGTCCTGCACGCCCTGGTCCTGCAGTCCGTGCCGGTCCACGCCCTTAACGTTGAGCAGCACCTGCGGGAACACAGTCATGCACGCCGCCAGCTCGCCGAGCGTCTTGCCGGTGCGGGCCATCTCGGCGACGAGGTGGAGGCCCGTCAGGACCCCGTCGCCCGTCGTCGCGTAGTCGTTGAAGATGATGTGGCCGGACTGCTCGCCGCCGAGCGAGTAGCCGCCCTCGGTCATCTTCTCGAGCACGTAGCGGTCGCCGACACCGGCCTCGATCACGGTGATGCCCGCGTCCGCCATCGCCCGCTTGAGCCCGAGGTTCGACATCACCGTCGCGACGAGGGTGTCGTCGATCAGTCGGCCGCGTTCCTTGAGGGACAGCGCGAGGATCGCCATGATCTGGTCGCCGTCCACCGCGTTGCCCTCGGCGTCCACCGCCAGGCACCGGTCCGCGTCGCCGTCGTGCGCGATGCCGACGTCGGCTCCGGCCTCGAGGACCGCACGAGCCAGGTTGTCGATGTGGGTCGAGCCGACACCGTCGTTGATGTTGATGCCGTTCGGGTCGGCACCGATCAGCGTCACCTTCGCGCCGGCGTTGACGAACACCTCGGGCGAGACCCCGGAGGCTGCCCCGTTCGCGCAGTCGAGCACGACGTGGATGCCGTCGAGCCGGTGCGGCAGCGTGCCGAGCAGGTGCACGACGTAGCGGTCCTCGGCGTCGGCGAACCGCGTGATGCGCCCGACTTCGGCACCCGTCGGGGTGGGTGCGGACTGGTCGTGCATGGCCGCTTCGATGCGGTCCTCGACCTCGTCCGGCAGCTTGCGGCCGCCAGCGGCGAAGAACTTGATCCCGTTGTCCGGCGCCGGGTTGTGCGACGCCGAGATCATCACGCCGAAGTCGGCGTCGATGTCCGCGACGAGGTACGCCGCTGCGGGCGTGGGGATGACCCCGGCGTCGAGGACGTCGACGCCGGCGGAGGCGAGCCCGGCTGCAACGGCAGCACCCAGGAACTCGCCGGAGACGCGCGGGTCGCGCGCGAGCACGGCCTTGGGGCGCGTGCGACCGGACGCTCGACGAGCGTCCGCATGGTGTCCGTGCGTGAGCACGGCCGCGCTCGCCTGGGCAAGGCCCAGTGCGAGCGCGGCCGTCAACTCGCCGTTGGCGAGGCCACGAACGCCGTCGGTACCGAACAGACGCGGCATGCGATCTCCCGCCGTCAGGCGATCAGCGCTTCGAGAACTGCGACGCCTTGCGGGCCTTCTTGAGACCGGCCTTCTTGCGCTCGATGACGCGGGCGTCACGGGTGAGGAAGCCGGCCTTCTTGAGGGCCGCGCGGTTGTTCTCGCGGTCGATCTCGTTCAGGGTGCGGGCGATGGCGAGACGCAGTGCGCCGGCCTGACCCGAGGGGCCGCCACCCGTGATGCGGGCGGTGACGTCGTACGAGCCGAGGAGCTCGAGGACCTTGAACGGGTCGTTGATCAGCTGCTGGTGCAGCTTGTTCGGGAAGTAGTCCTCGAGGGAGCGGCCGTTCACGACGAACGTGCCGGAGCCCGGGACGAGACGGACGCGGGCGATGGCCTCCTTGCGGCGACCGACGGCACCGCCCGAGACGTTGAGGATCTGACGGGGAGCCGCCTCCGACGCGACGGGCGCGCTCTCGGTGGTGAAGGTCTCCGGGGTCTGGTCGATGGAGTCAGCGATCTGAGCCATGAGTGTTTTCTCGTTCCTGGAAGTCGTCGTGGCCGCTGTTACTGCGAGACCTGGTCGAAGGTGTACGGCTTGGGCTGCTGCGCCGCGTGGGGGTGCTCAGCGCCTGCGTAGACCTTGAGCTTCTTGAGCTGCTCGCGACCGAGGGTGTTCTTCGGCAGCATGCCTCGGATCGCCTTCTCGACGGCGCGGGTCGGGTGCTTCTCCAGCATCTCCGGGTAGGTGGTGGCCGTGAGGCCGCCCGGGTAACCGGAGTGGCGGTAGTAGACCTTCTTGGCGAGCTTCGACCCGGTCAGGGCGACCTTGTCGGCGTTCACGATGATGACGTAGTCACCCATGTCCATGTGCTGGGCGAAGGTGGCCTTGTGCTTGCCGCGGAGGAGGGCGGCGACGTGCGAAGCGAGGCGGCCGAGCACGACGTCGGTCGCGTCGATGACGATCCAGTCGTGCTGGACGTCTGCCGGCTTCGGGGAGAACGTACGAGTCACAGGAGTACTGCTTTCGTGTCGAGGTGAGGAGTCCGTGAATCCCACTCCGGTGGGCGTTCCCGCGGGCAGATGCCCGGTGAACGACCCGGTGGAGGGCCCATCTGACTGTCTGGCGCAACAGAGCGCGCAGACCAAGAGATGAGCCTAGTCGACGCCGGAGCGTCGGGTCAACCGCGGCCACTCCACGGTGACGACGGACAGGAGGCTCCCCACCGGTCACGGCCGGCCCGCCGCTGGCGCGTCGCTCCGGAACCGGCCGGTGTGGGCCCAGGTGCGGGTCCGACCCGCACCGCACCTCCCGTCAGGTGGTCGCGTCAGCGCCACCTCCAGGTGGTCGCGTCAGCGCACCGTCACTCGGTGTCGCCGGCCGCCGACCGGCGGCGTCGGACCGCCAGGAGCCCGCCACCGGCGGCGAGGAGCGCGAGCGCCGCCGCGACGCCGCCCCCGATCTCCGCACCCGTGAAGGCGAGGCCACCCGTGCCCGGACCCGACGTCCCGCCGCTGCCGACACCGGCGCCGGGGAACAGCCCCGTGCCACCGGCACCGGAGCCGTCGACCGGCGTCGGAGCAGGCGTCGGCGCGGGGGTCGGGTCGGGCGTCGGCTCCGGGTCGACCGGCGCGTCGGCGACGTCGAACCCGACGAGGATCGGGTCGTGGTCGCTCGCGCGGTACACGTCGTTCGTGTACAGGTCCGAGACGTTGACGTTGTAGCGGCTGTACTCCAGGCCCACCGACTCGGTCGAGTTGATGTTCCAGATGTCCACGCCAGTCACGCTCGCGAGCGCTGCCGGGGAGGCCAGCACGTGGTCGAGCGACCCGCTCAACCCGCTGAACACGTACGAGTACTCGGTGCGGTCGCGGGCCGGGGCGAGGTCCGTGTACCCGGCGTCGCGGAGGACGACCATCGGGTCCTCCTCGCTGTAGGCGTTGAAGTCGCCGAGCATGAACACCTTGTCGGTGTCGTAGCGGTCCTGCATCGCGGTGGAGAACGTCGTCAGGGCCGTCGCCTGGCGGACGCGGTCCGCGTTCGACGCTCCCTGGCCGTCGCCCTGGTCGGCGTTCTCGCCGGTGCCGGAGCCCTTCGACTTGAAGTGGTTCGCGATGACCAGGAAGTCGTCGTCCGCGGTGCCGCCGACCGGGCGGAAAGCGTCCGCGACCGGCTGGCGGGCGTTCGTGAACGCGGGGTCGAGCAGGATCGTCGACTCGCCGGAGGGCGCGACGCGGGCCTTCTTGTAGATGAGGGCGAGGCGGATGACGTCCTCACTGCTCGGCAGGACGGACGGGGACGGGACGAAGGCCCAGGTGTCGGAGCCGGTCGCGGCGTTGAGCGCCGTGACGAGGGTGCCCACGGCGGCGTCGCGGTCCTGGCCGAAGCGGGCGGAGTTCTCGATCTCCTCGAGCGAGACGACGTCGGCGTCCAGCCCGTTGATCGCCTTGACGATCTTCACCTGCTGGCGGTCGAGGTCCTCCTGCTCGGCGGCACCGCGGGCGTCGCAGCCGGAGTTCACCGTGATCGGGTCACCGACGCGGTCCGTGTAGTACGTGCACCCGGTGAGCTCGTCGCCCGTGGTCGGGAAGTAGTTGAGCACGTTGAAACCGGCGAGCTTGAGGTCCCCGCCGACCGCGGCGGGCGCGGTGGAGCGGACGTCCGAGAACGACACCGGCAGGTCCGCCGCCGCCGTGGCACCGGTGACCGGCGTCGTCGGCTGGAACTTCCACGCGTCGTTCCGGAAGTCCAGGACGACCGGTGCCGAGAAGGTCGCGGTCGCGCCGACGGTCACCGGGCCGGCGTTCGTCAGCCACGGCACCGGGATCGACCGTGCGGACTGGTCGGCGCCGTCGCGGGGCAGGAAGTTCGTGCTCGCACCGTCGTCGAGCGTGACCGACCGGGCGGCGTTGTCGGCCGCGACCGCCGCGGCCTCGGCGCTGCCGGGGCGGGCGACCTCGGTCGGCTGCAGGAGTCGACCGGAGCCCGTCGCGAGCACGATCTCGCCGTACTGGTTCGTCGTGTAGTTGTCGGCGACCGTGTACCCGCCCTGCGGGGCCACGAGCATGCTCTCGAGCGTCTCGCGCTGCGCGTCGGTGCGCGGGAAGGCGACGGCGGCGGGCAGCGGTGCGACGGCCGGCGTCGTCAGCTCGGTCAGGTCCGCGGTGCTCGCCACGGTGAGCTCGGTGAGGCCGGAGAACTCGGACACGGCGCCGGTGACCTGCACGTGGTCGCCGATCGCGACGAGCCCGGCGGTCACGGCGGAGTAGACGTAGAGCCCGTCGGAGGCGGTCCGGTTGGCGGGGTCGACCGCGCCGCCCGTCCCCGGCGTCTGGATCGTGTACCCGTTCAGCCCTCCCGTCGCGTAGACGGCGGTGACGACACCGCTCGTGGTGACGGTCTTCCCGACGAGGGGCGACGTGTCCGTCGTGCCCTGGACCTCGGGGATCGTCGCGGCGACGGCCGGGGTCGGCGGCGGCGTGGTGCCGCCGCCCGGCGCCGGGGTGGTCCCGCCGCCGGCGGTCTGCCCGGCGGCGTTCCGCGGCGTCACGGTCGCGGTGACCGTGAAGTCGGTCGCGTTCACGTCGGTGTCCGCGGTGCCCTGTCGGACCAGGGCGTTCGGGACGGGGTTGCCGCCGTCGACGGTGCGGACCGCGCCCTCGTACGTGTTCGAGGCGCCGTAGCCGAGCAGGTCGACGACCCCCGCGGTGCCCGTGCCGACCGGGCCGGCGGGCAGCGTCAGCGCGGCCGTGCGGTCGGCGAGGACGAGCGTGCCGGTGGTGCCGGACGGGTTGAGCGACGCGGTGTCGTCCGCCGTGGGCAGGGCCGCGCCGACCGCGGTGGCCCCGCCGTTCCCGGCCATGGACACCAGGAACGTGCCGTTCGCCGGGACGGTGCCCTCGAGGGTGCTCGTGCTGAACGCCCCGGTGCCGGTGGCCGAGCGGTACTGCAGCGACCAGCCGTCGAGGCTGACCGGGACGGCGGTCGGGTTCGCGATCTCGACGAACTTCTCGTTGAAGAACGCGTTCGCGCTGCCGCCCTTGAGGTAAGCCTCGGCGATGACGAGCCCCGTGCCCGCGGGGTCTGCGGTCGCAGCGGTGACGGTGACGAGCGGTGCTGCGACGAGTGTCGCGGCAGCCGTGGCGCACAGCAGGGTGCGGCCGACGGTTCGTGGCATGGAGACCTCTGGTTCGGAGTCGGGAGGGACCTCGCCACGCTACGGACTTGTGGGGACGCTCAGGTTACGGGGACGTGAAGTTCTGCCCCCGCACGGGGGACAGAAGGAGCGGTCTCCAGATGCACGCGGACACCGCACGGAGCCACCCGTCACAGGTCGGAGAGCATGCGCAGCACGGTCGTCCCGACCGCAATGACGTACCACCCGACGAGGTTCCCGCGCTTCCGCGCGAGCACCAGCGAACACCCCATGACGACCAAGGTCGCTCCGGCCGCGATCCCGCGGATCACCAGGCTCTGGCCCGTCACGCCGATCACGCAGCAGCCCAGGGTCGCCAGCACCACCAGGAGCCCCAGTGCCGCTCTGCGGCCCCGGTCCCGACGGATCGGTCGAGGAGCCTCACTCACGTCGCCACCCGCTCCGCACGTACCCAGCCGGCCAGGACGGGGAGGACGATCCAGATCAGACCCGAGGTGACGGCGGGGAGGACATCGGCTTCACCCGTCAACCCGCTCTGCACCGTGCCGAACCGGATGTACGCAGTCCACGCCCCGAGCGCCGCGAGGACCACGTCGAGCACGAGCGTCACCGCGAGCACACTCACCAGCCCGAGCGGGAGCGAACGCGACGTCGCGCCGATGCCGAAGCCGGACACCGCGGACGAGAACGTCAGAGCAGCCAACTGCACGACGGGATGGACGGCTTCCAGCGACGCGGCTCGACCGCCGAGCAGGACGGCCACCCCGGCCCCGACGACCCCGACGAGTACGGCGAAGAGGACCACAGCGGCGATGAGCACGCCACACGCTGCGAGTCGCGCGAGGTACATGGCCGACCGGGATCGTCCCGCCAACAGACCGTCGCGCTCACCGCCGCACGAGGCGTCGCCCACACCGACCACGACCCCGACCACCGATGCAGCCAGCGCGACGGGGAGCCCGGTGGTCACCAGGACCTCCCCGACCGTGAAGCTGGCCGCACGCGTGACGAGCGACACACTCAGAGCGCAGCACACGACGACGAGCAACGCCAGCACACCGAAACCGACCAGGGCGCCCACCGTGTCGACACGCTTGCGGACCTCGAGCGTCGCGACACCGACGAAGCCGATCACGCGACGACCTCCGACTCGAACTCCGCCGTGGAGACCTCGTCGTAGAGCGCCTGCAGAGACCTCCGGGCCGGTACCACCGAGAGGACGTCGACGCCGACCTCCGCTGCCATTCGCACGGCTTCCGCCGCACTGATCGGGAGGTGGACCACGCGGCCGTCGACGACCGGCTCGATCCCTCGCTCGGCCACGGCCTCCAGGAAGTCCGTCGCGTTCCCGACCCGTACCTCGCAGGCCTCGGTCTCGACGGACACCACCGGCTCGACGCGGACGACCCTCCCCTGGCTCACGATGACGGCGACGTCGATCATCGTCTCGAGTTCACCGAGGAGGTGGCTCGACACGACGACCGTCACTCCGGCGTTCCGGAGGTCGGACACGACAGCCCGGAGCCACCCGATGCCGTTCGGGTCGAGTCCGTTCATCGGCTCGTCGAAGAGGACGAGGGACGGTGATCCGAGGAGCGCCACACCGATCGCGAGTCGCACCTTCATACCGAGCGACAGCGCCTTGACCCGACGCCCCAGGACGGCGTGGAGACCCACGCGACGCGCCGTCTCGTCGACCGCTGAGCGATCGCTGCCCACGAAACGGGCTCGGAGCAGCAGCGTCTCCCGGACGGTCCTGCCGCGGTGCAGGTCTCCGTCCCCGAAGACGGCCCCGACCGCCTCGCCGCGCTGCCACGGCGATCCGGTGAGAGCACCGTGGTCGATGCGCACGAGGCCCGCGAGGACGGCGAGGAGCGTGGACTTCCCGGCGCCGTTCGGGCCGACCAGACCGTACACACGGCCTGGCTGCAGTTCGACGGACACGTCCTGGAGACGAGGTCGGTCGTGGCCACGAAGGCGGACGTCCCGGAGTTGGATCATTGCTCGTTCCTTCCGACTCGGGGCGGCGGCCCGGGCTGGCCCGGACCGCCGCTCCCGAGCGCAGATCAACCGAAGAAGTAGTTCCAGAGAGCGCTGAACAGCTCCTGGACGGTCAGGTGCGCGAGCGCGTTGATGCCGGCGCGGACCCAGCCCGCCAGCCCGTTCCACCAGTTCTTGAAGGCGTTCAGTCCGTTCCGGAGCGCGGTCTTGAGCGCGGGGATGACGGACGAGGCGTTGCGCTTGAGCCAGTCGACGATCGGCCTGATCGGGACTCCGTCAGTGGAGGACCCACTGGTCGTTCCGGCCGGTCCGGTCGGTCCGGTCGTGGACGGAGACGACGCCGCGGGAGGCGCGACGGCGATCGCCGATGAACTGACGGCGCTGGACGAACTCGAGCTGACCGGTTGCGCTGAAGCAGCGGTCGCCCCGATCGTGCCCAGCATCGCTCCGCCCAGGATCGCTGCGACGACCGCACTCGTACGGATCTTCTTCATGGTGGTTCCCCTCGTGGAGGGCGGCTCCTTCACCACCGCTGAATCCACCATTTCAGATACCGAACTGGAATACCAATGAGAGGAGCTGTCAGCTCCCGATCGGCACCCACTCCGCCCCCACCCGGTACACCGCCGGCCCGTGCCCCGGCAGCACGATCGCCGGGTACGGCAGCACCCGCGCCGACTCCACGGCGAGCGCCTGGTCCGCCGTGAAGAACGGCGTGATCATCCGCGGCCGCGGCGCCCAGGACGCGGGCTGCGTGTCGTGGTGCGTGACGACCGCGTCCCCGGTGACGAGGGCGTCCGCGGCCGGGAGCAGGTACGTGGTGGACCCGGCGGTGTGCCCGGGTGCCGGCAGGGGGGTCATCGCACGGCCGTCGAAGTCGCGGGCCGTGAAGGCGCGGGCGCTCGGAACGGTGGTGGGTCGGAGGGCGTCGGACGCGACCGCGCGGGCGAGCCAGCGGAGCACGCGCGGTGCGGCGAGCCGTCCGCCGATCTCCGCCGGGGTGACCTGCTGCCGGTCGGGGCCGCGGACGTTGTCGACCTCGTCGGCGTGCGCGAGCACCTCGACGTGCGGGAAGCGCTCGAGGATCCCGGGCAGGCCGCCGACGTGGTCGACGTGCCCGTGCGTGACGTAGACGCGGCGGAGGTCCTCGAGGTCGTGTCCGGCGAGCAGCACGCTGTCGAGCACCAGGTCCGTGTCGGCCGGGTAGCCCGCGTCGATGAGGGCGACGCCGTCCTCCTCCGCCAGGACGACCCAGTTCGACACCGGCCCCTCGACGAAGACCACACCGGGTGCGACAGAGACGACGGAGCGCGGAGCACGAGGAGCCATCCCCCGACGCTACCGCCAGGCGCTAGCGCCCGCCCTCGTCCGACAGGTCGCCGGGCCGGTGTCCCTCCGCGTCGCGACGGGCGCGTGTCTGGATGGCCCGCGCCTCCAGGGCGTCGTCGTCCGGGTACCCGACCTCGGTCAGGGTGAGTCCGCGGGCCGGGGCGGTGGTGAAGGCGCTGGTGCGTTCCGCCGCGACGCGGAGCCCGTCGAGTTCGTCCGGCGTCAGCCGGCCCTCGCCGACGGCGAGGGTGCCGCCGACCATCGCGCGCACCATGGAGTGGCAGAAGGCGTCGGCCTGGAGGCTCGCCACCAGCACGCCGTCCGGCTCACGGTCCCAGCGGAACTCCTGCAGGGTCCGGATCGTGGTCGCGCCGACCCGCGGCTTGCAGAACGCCGCGAAGTCGTGCAGCCCGAGCAGCCGCAGCGCACCGCGCTCCATCGCCGCCGGGTCGAGGCGCCCCGGGTACCAGGTCGTGTGCCCGCGGCGGAGGGGGTCGCGGAGGGCGTCGACGTCGGCGACCCGGTACCGGTAGCGCCGCCAGAGCGGGGAGAACCGGGCGTCGAACCCGGCCGGGGCGACGCTCACGCGGCGGACGACGACGTCCCCGTCGGCGCCGGCGAGCCCGTTGAGCCGTCGGACGAGCCCGGCGAAGGGGTCGCGGACGGTGCCGTCGGCGCTCGGACGCTTCGGCCGGGTCAGGGCGGCCCACTGGTCCGGGCTGAGGTCGAAGTGTGCGACCTGTCCGGTGGCGTGCACGCCGGCGTCGGTGCGCCCGGCGACCGTCAGCTGGGGTGGTTCGCCCCACCGGGTGAAGACGGTGGCGAGGGCGTCCTCGAGCACGCCCTGCACGGTCCGGAGTGCGGGCTGGCGTGCCCACCCGGAGAAGCCGGAACCGTCGTACGCCAGGTCGATCCGCAGTCGCACGCCGGTGTCGTCTGCGCCGGTGTCGTCTGGTGTCCGGGCCGTGTCGCTCACGTCCTCCACGGTACCGATGTCAGCGCCGCGTCAGTGCCGCGTGAGCGCTGCTCGGCAGTGTCCTCCCCGTACACGACGTCGACGGAAGGACACGACGATGACCACGACACCGCTCGCGGTGGAGGCCACTGGCCTCGTGAAGACGTTCGGCAGCAACCGGGCCGTGGACGGGGTCGACCTCCGCGTGGAGGCCGGCACCGTCTACGGGGTGCTCGGACCGAACGGTGCCGGCAAGACCACCACGATCAGCATGCTCGCGACCCTGCTCCGCCTGGACGGTGGCCAGGCGCGGGTGTTCGGCCACGACGTCCGCCGGGAGCCGCACGTGGTGCGGCAGCTCATCGGTGTGACCGGCCAGTACGCCAGCGTCGACGAGACCCTGAGCGCGACCGAGAACCTCGTCGTCTTCGGCCGGCTGCTCGGGCTGTCCCGGACGGAGGCGAAGCGGAAGTCGACGGAGCTGCTCGAGCGCTTCGGGTTGAGCGAGGCCGCACGACGACCGCTCCGCGGGTTCTCCGGCGGCATGCGTCGACGGTTGGACCTGGCTGCGAGCCTCATCGCGCAGCCGCCGCTGATCTTCCTCGACGAACCGACGACGGGTCTCGATCCCCGGACCCGGGCGCAGATGTGGGACACGATCCGGGAGCTCGTCGCGACCGGGTCGACGGTGCTGCTGACGACGCAGTACCTCGACGAGGCCGACCAGCTCGCGGACCGCATCGCGGTGATCGACCGCGGCCGGGTCGTGGCCGAGGGCACGAGTGACGAGCTGAAGGCCTCGATCGGCACCGCGTCGCTGCAGCTCCGGCTGGCCGACTCGACGTCGGCACGACTGGCCGAGGCGTCCGACCTGGTGCTCCGCGTGCTCGGGACCGCGGCGGTGGCGAGCCCGGAGGGCTCCCGCCTGACCGCGCCGATGGCGGACCCCGACCGTGTCACCGACCTGCTCGTGTCCTTGCGGGACGCCGGCATCTCCCTCGCCGAGATGAGCGTGCAGAAGCCGACGCTCGACGAGGTCTTCCTCACCATCACCGGCGAGGGGGTGGGCGCTGCCACGCCTGCACCCGCCGCCCGCGCGCTCGAAGGGAGCAACGCATGAGCACGCTCACCACCCCCGACCTGGCCGCCGCACCGTCGGGCACCCCGCGGGTCGCCCCGCGGCCGGGTGTCGGCGGATCCGGCCTGGCCGCGACCGTCCGGCAGTCGCTGACGATGGCGTACCGCGGCCTGGTCAAGGTCCGACGGACGCCCGAGCAGCTGTTCGACGTGACGCTCATGCCGATCGTCTTCACCGTGATGTTCACGTACATCTTCGGCGGCGCGATCGCCGGGGACGTCAGCAGCTACCTGCCGATCATCATCCCGGGCATCCTCGTGCAGACGAACATCACGTCGTCGATCGTCACCGGCGTGCAGCTCCGTGAGGACATGGACAAGGGCGTGTTCGACCGCTTCCGGTCGCTGCCGATCGCCCGGATCGCCCCGCTCGCCGGAGCGCTGCTCGCCGACACGGTCCGCTACGCGATCGCCACCACCATCACCTTCACCGTCGGGTTCATCATGGGGCTGCGTCCCGCCGGTGGCATCGGCGCGGTGCTGGTCGCCGGCCTGCTCGTCGTCGTCGTGGCGTGGGCGATCAGCTGGGTCTTCGCCTACTTCGGCGTCGTCGCCCGCACGGCGTCGAGCGTGTCGGGCATCTCGAACCTGGTGCTCTTCCCGCTGACGTTCCTGTCGAACGCGTTCGTCCCGGCGGACACGCTGCCGGACTGGCTGCACTGGTTCTCCGACGTGAACCCGATCTCGCACCTCATCACGGCGGTCCGCGACCTGGTCAACCACGGCACGATCGGCGGCGACCTGTGGTTGAGCCTGCTCGGCGCAGCGGTCGTCGTCGCGGTGTTCGCCCCGCTCACCGTCCGGGCCTACATGCGGAAGGCCTGACCGCCTCGAGCGCCGCTCGCGCGGCAGCGACGGCCTCGGCCCGGGACATCCCGGCCGAGGCCGTCTCGGCGTCCACCACGAGGGCCTCGCCGACCGCGGCCACGACCAGCGGCCGGAGCCGTCCGTGACGGAGGACCGCGAAGTCCTGTCGGGCACCCAGACGGAGCGCACTGCCCCAGGCAGCGGCGACGAGGGCCGAATCGACTCCGCGGTCGATCGCCTCGAGCGCGGCGCCGACGACGGCCGTCCCGACGACGGGCAGGTCGTTCCACAGCGACGGCATGCGGAGCGCGACCAGGGCACTCACCCGGACCTGCCGGGCGAGGTCCGCACGGGCCTCCCGACCGGCGTCCTGGAGGCCCGCTGCGGCCCCGGCGGACCGGGCCTGCGCCGCCTCGTCCTGCGCGGCCAGGAGCGCCGCACCGATGACCATCACCCACTGGCTCGCCTCGCGCCGGTGCGGCACCGCCTGGTCCCAGGCCCGCCGGTACTCGACGACCGCGCGGGCGGGGTCCCCCTCGGTCCGTGCGACCTCGGCCCGGACCGCGTGCGCGAGCAGCGTCATCTGTGCCCGCTCCCCGCCGGGGCCGCCACCCGGGCCACCGACCGGTCCGGAACCGGGGGACGCCGGGAGCGCGGCGAGTTCGGCCGCCAACGAGCGGGCGCGGTCGACGTCCCCGGTCGCCGCGGCGCTCAACCCGACGCTCCACCCGACCTCGACCAGGTCGTCCTCGGCGCCGAACTGCTCGAGCCGTTCCCGGGCTGTGGCCGCCGCGGCGAGTGCCTGCTCGTACCGACCGAGTTGCCCGGCGAGCTGCGTCACCGAGACGGCCGCGGTGCCCGAGGTCCAGACGTCACCGGCCTGCTCGGCGAGCAGCCGCGCGCGGGTCGAGAAGCCGAGGGCGCGTTCGAGCTCACCGTCGTTCTCGGTCAACGGCGCGCTGAGCAGGTGCGCCAGGCACGCCACTCCGGTGTCCGGGTCCTCGCGGAGTCGGGTCAGGGCGGTCTCACCCGCGGCCCGACGGCCGAGGGTGAGGAGCAGCTCGGCCTGGGCGTCGACCACCGGGACGCCGGTCACGCCGGCCCGGTGCAGGCGGCGGAGCGCGGCGCGGGCGCGCACCGAGGTGCGGCGGTCGGAGAAGGCGGCGGTCGCGCAGGCGATGACGAGGCCGAGGACGGCGGCCGTCCGCACGCCGGTCGCGGGCTCGGGCTCGGGCTCGGGTGGGACGGTGCGGAGGACGGCCACGACGTCGGACGCGATCGCCGCGACCTCGCCGTGCGCCCCACGGAACGACCAGTACCCGGCGAGTGCCGAGAAGAGCGGCGCGACCGCGACGGCGTCCTCGGCGCGCAGGTTCCAGCGCAGCATCGTGACGAGGTTGTCGGCCTCGCGTTCGAGCACCCGGAAGCGCACGACCTGGTCCGTGGTCCGCACGATGAACAGGTCGTGCTCGGCCGCGGCCCGGCAGGCCCAGCGGGTCATCGCGGCGCGGACGTCCCCGGTGGCGCCGGACTCCTCCAGCCGTGCGGCACCGAACTCGCGGACGGTCTCGAGCAGGCGGTAGCGGACGGGCTCGCCCTCCTGCTCGACGAGCTGCACGAGGGACTGCTCCACCAGTTCGGCCAGGTCGTCGAGGGCGTCGTGCACCCGGGACGGTGCGGCGACCGCTTCGACGGCGTCGACGGACAGGCCGTCCGGGAAGAGTGTGAGTCGGGTCAGCAGGTCCCGGGCCCCGTCGTCGAGCAGTCGCCAACTCCACTCGATGACGGCGAGCAGGGTCCGGTGCCGTTCCGGGGCCGACCGGTCGCCACCGCGGAGCAGCGCGAAGCGGTCGTCGAGTCGTCGTTCGATCTCGTCGACGCTCATCCCGCGGATCCGCGCGGCGGCCAGCTCGATCGCCAGCGGGGACCCGTCGAGCCGGGTGCAGATCCGGCGGACCGCGTCGACCGGCAGCACCGCACCCGGTCGTGCCGCGCGTGCCCGGTCGGTGAACAGGCGGACGGCGGCCCCGTCTGCTTCGACCGGCAACGGCGCCAGCGGCGCGACGACCTCGCCGGCGACCGCGAGCGGCGCGCGCGAGGTCGTCAGGACCCGCAGTCCGGGCAGCTCCGCGAGCAGGTCGGCGGTGATCGCGGCGACGGGTTCGAGGATGTGCTCGCAGTTGTCGAGCACGAGCAGGGTGAGTTCCTCGCCGAGCGCTCGGACCACCCGGCTCCGCAGGTCGGCCACCACGGCGTCCCGCAGGCTCCGTGCGCTGCGGACCTCGGCGATCCCCAGCAGCGCACCGATCGCGGGCACCACGTCCTCGCCGGTGGTGAGCGGCGCGAGCTCGACCACGACGACACCGCAGGCGGGCGGGACCGTCGTCGCCGCGGCCTGCGCGAGTCGCGTCTTGCCGAGACCGCCGGCACCGAGGATCGTCACCAGCCGCGCCTGGGACAGGAGGCGCGTGACGGTGGCGAGGTCGGCCTCCCGTCCGATGAGCGCATTCGGCGCGGCCCGCAGCCCGACCCGCCGGACCGAGCCGCTGACGGGACCGGTGCTGCGGAGCACCTCGGCGTTGAGTCGCACCAGGTCGGCGGACGGATCGGCGCCGAGTTCGTCGGACAGCCGGTCGCGGTGCGCGGCGAAGACGGCGAGCGCCTCGGCTGCCTGTCCGGCACCGGCGAGGGCACGGACCAGCCCGGCGACGGCTGCCTCGTCGAACGGGTCGGCCGCGGCCTCGTCGCGCCAGAGGGCTGCGGCGGCATCCGGGTCGCCACTGGACTGGAGGACCGTGGCGAGTCGACGACGGAGGTCCCGTCGGACCGCGCCCGCCCGGTCGGCGAGCTCCCCGGCGACGGAACCCTCGAGGTCCCCTCCGGGCTCGCCGCGCCAGCGGTCCAGGGCCGCGCGCAGCACCGGCGCGTCCGGGGTGCCGCCGAGCATCCGTTCGGCCGCACCGAGGTCGGTCGCGTCGGTGTCCACGCCGAGGACGTACCCGGACGGGGTGGAGACGACGAGCCCGTCGGCGGTGGCGCGGCGGAGGCGCGAGACGAGCGTCTGCAGGGCCGCGCGGGCGCCCCTGGGTGGTTCGTCGGCCCACAGGTCGTCGATGAGGGACTCCGTGGTCACGGCGCGGCCGCGCGCCAGGACGAGCGCGGTGAGGAACGTCCGAGCCAGCGTCCCGGGGACCGGGACGAGGGCACCGGTCCGGTCCTCGGCGAGCACCGGACCGAGGACGGCGACACGGAGCTCGGGCACGCTCGGAGTCTAGGCGCGCCTCGTCACGCGATCGTGATGGGAACGGCCTCTGCTGCCGTCGTGCCCGCCCGTACCCTGAGCATGTGTCCACACGCTTCCGCCGCATCACGACCGCCGCCGTCGCGGTCACGGTCGTCCTCGGTCTGACGGCCTGCTCCGGCACCGACTCGTCGTCCGCGCCGGGTCCGACGTCGGGAGCTGCGAGCGGGACGACCTCCACGCCGGACACCGGGGCTGCCGGGTCCGACCAGGACGGTGCCGACCAGCGGGTCTCCTTCGGGCGCACCCCGGACAGCGCCGGATGGCCGAGCTGTGCGCAGCTGCTGCCGGGTGGCCTGGTCGAGGCGGTCGTCCCGGGCGTCGCCGTCGAGGACCCGCTCACCGGGCAGGCGCACACCCTGGGCGCGTGGGCGTTCCCGCAAGCCGCCGGTGGCGCGTCCTGCTGGGCCACCAACGGGGTGTCCACCCTCGATGACGTCGCGGAAGCCCGACGGGACGACCCCGTGTTCCAGGGCGTCCACGTGTCGGTGCTCCCCGACGCGGGCCCCGATTTCCGGGCTGCGGGCGGGAGCGACGCGGCCAGTGCGGGCATGTCCGTGACCGAGGTCCGCTGCGACGCGTCGGATGCCGCACGGGTGCAGTGTCAGGGTGGCGTCCTCGCCGGTGACGCCTGGGTCGACGTCACGGTCGTCCGGGCGCAGGACAGCGCCGCTGCGGTGCCCG
Source organism: Curtobacterium sp. MCBD17_030 (assembly GCF_003224255.1). NCBI lineage: Bacteria > Bacillati > Actinomycetota > Actinomycetes > Micrococcales > Microbacteriaceae > Curtobacterium > Curtobacterium sp. MCBD17_030. The sequence goes on from NZ_QKLI01000006.1 coordinate 183,253, forward strand.
AGGCCGTGCTGCCCGCCTTCCGGACGCTCCTCGGACACGTGCAGCAGGACGTGGCGAGCTCCGCCGGAGCGTCGGTGTCCACCGGTCATGCCGCAGCGAGCAGCCGACTGACGGTGTGCGACAGCAGCCGGGTGGACGACGTCAGCGACGTCGACCTCTCGACGCCGTCCGACGTCGCCACCGACACCGCCGCCGAACTCGGCGACTTCGCGATGCACCGGGTCGAAGGCGCCGTGTGCGTCTTCCGGTACGACGGCTCGGGGCGCTACCCGCTGACCGGTGCCACATACTCCGCACTGCCCGACGGCGGGTGGGTGCTCGAACAGCGGCTCGGCAACGGCACGGTCGACCGGTCCGGCCGACTCGACCTCGACGGACTCGAGAGCGGCGACGCAGCCTGGCGTACCTGCGACGACACGCTCTGCTCGGTGGACGTCCTGCGGGGCGGCAGCTGGGAGCACTTCGGGCTCTGGCGTGCGGTCGCGCCGGACACCACCTCGGCGGTCGTCCGCTGGGTGGAGGCCTCGCTGGCCGCCTGAGCCGCCTACCGCTCCCGGCGCCGCTCCGGACGGGCCGCACGGAGCCGCCACCCGATCCCGGTGCTGACCCGCTGGGGAACTGGCGACCGGTCCGTGTCGTCCGAGGGCCCGGTCGCGGTGTCCAGGTCCTGCGTCGCCTGGCGCTCGGACTCGACGATGCCGCGGAGCGACACCAGCGCGGACGAAGTCACCGCCACGTCCGACGGGTACTCGCGCGATGCGTCGAGCGCCCGTTCGAGTTCGGAGATCGCCCGGTCGCCCTCCTCCGGCGGGTGGTCACCCCGGACCATCGCCGCCACCTGCCGGACCGCCGTCGTGAGCGGCACGGTGAACGCCTCGTCCGGCCGACCGAGGTTCGACGACACCGGCCCTGAACGGGCGACGAGTTCGGTGAGGTCCGTCGTGTACCAGGCGACCCGCTCGAGTGCGCGGAACCGGGAACCGTCGCGCTGCAGCCGCGCACGCGATCCCCGGAGCGCTCCGCGGGGGTTGATGCGACGACTCTCCTGCGCGATCGACACCCGGCTCCGGACGTCGGCGATGGCACGGTCGAGGCGGTCCTGCGCGCGGTCCCACGCCCGCTCGTCCCGCTCCCCCTGCTCGAGCACGTCGGCCAGTCCGTCGAGGTGTTCGGCCAGCACGCCGTTCACCTGGTCGATCCGACGTTCGGCGTCCCAGAACCGCAGGGGTGGGAACACCAGGAAGTTCACCAGCAGGCCGACGAGCACACCGACCGTCATCTGCACGAGGTACCCGAGCGAGTACCCCTCGGCGTGGGCGCCACCGACGAGCAGAACGAAGAGCGCCGCCGTGGAAACCCACGAACTGCCCTCGCCGAGGATCCGGAACCCACCGACGAGCACACCGACGCCGACCGCGAGGGCGACCGCCAGGACTCCCGAGTGCCCCACCCACATCGTGAAGGCGGCGACAGCGATGCCCAGGGCGATGCCGACCAGGGTCTGCACGCCGCTGCGGAGGCCGGCGAACACCGTCGTCTGCATGGCGACCACCGCACCGAGCGGGGCGTAGTACGGGTAGTCGGACGCGACGCCCGGGACGTGCCGGGCGATCATCCATGCGAGCGCTGCGGCGGCGGCGGCCTTGCCGGCGTGCAGCAGGCGCGGCTGTGTTCCGGAACTCCGGCTCCACCGCCACACGCGCGTGCCGACCCCGGCGATGTGCTGGAACTGCATGGGTGCTCTCGTCTCGTCGGCCGGCACCGTGGCGGCGGGCGCTGGGCGTGCCTCCCGGCCGCGCGGGTCCACGCACGAACACCGGAGGGCCCCCACAGCCTGCGCTGCGAGGGCCCTCCTGTGTGGTGCGGTGCGACTACTTGGAGGCGTCCGCGGCGTCGTCCGACTTGGCGGCGGCGTCGGCCTCGACCTCAGCGGCAGCGTCGGTCGTGGTCTCCTCGGCGACCGGCGTCGACTCCTCGGTGGTCTCGGTCTCCTCGACCGGGGCCTCCGTGGTGTCGGACTCCGTCGCGGCCGGCGCTGCGGCGGCCGGAGCAGCCGTGCGCGAGACCGGAGCCGGCGTGCTCGACACGGGCTCGAGGACGAGCTCGATCGAGGCGAGCGGCGCGTTGTCGCCCTTGCGGAAGCCGAGCTTCGTGATGCGGGTGTAACCGCCCTGGCGGTCGGCCACCTGCGGCGCGATCTCGGTGAACAGCGTGTGCACGACGGTCTTGTCGCGCAGCGCTGCGATCACACGACGACGAGCGTGCAGGTCGCCACGCTTCGCGAACGTGATGAGCCGCTCGGCGACCGGGCGGAGGCGCTTGGCCTTCGTCTCGGTCGTGGTGATGCGGCCGTGCGTGAACAGGGCGTTGGCGAGGTTGCTCAGGAGCAGGCGCTCGTGGGCGGGACCGCCACCGAGGCGGGGGCCCTTGGTGGGCTTCGGCATGTCAGTTCTCCAGTGGTGATGGTGGTGCGCCCCGTGTCAGGAGCGCGTGCGCGTGAGCGCGAGGTCAGTTGCTGGACTCGTCCTCGTCGTACCCGCTGTAGAAGTGGGCACCATCGAATCCGGGGACGGTGTCCTTGAGGGACAGGCCGAGCTCGGTGAGCTTGTCCTTGACCTCGTCCACCGACTTCTGGCCGAAGTTGCGGATGTTCATGAGCTGCGTCTCCGAGAGGGCGACGAGCTCGGACACCGTGTTGATGCCCTCGCGCTTCAGGCAGTTGTAGCTCCGGACCGACAGGTCGAGGTCCTCGATCGGCGTCTGCAGCTCGTTCGAGAGCACGGCGTCGACCGGCGCGGGGCCGATCTCGATGCCTTCAGCCGCCGTGTTGAGCTCGCGGGCGAGCCCGAACAGCTCGACGAGCGTGCGACCGGCCGACGCGATGGCGTCGCGCGGCGTGATCGCGGGCTTCGACTCGACGTCGACGACCAGACGGTCGAAGTCCGTCCGCTCACCGGCACGCGTCGCCTCGACGCGGTAGGTGACCTTGAGCACGGGCGAGTAGATCGAGTCGATCGGGATCTGACCGGCTTCGCTGAACTCCGAACGGTTCTGCGTCGCCGAGACGTAGCCGCGGCCACGCTCGATGGTCAGTTCCAGCTCGAAGCGAGCGGCGTCGTTCAGGGTCGCGATGACGAGGTCCGGGTTGTGGATCTCGACACCGGCCGGCGCGGAGATGTCCGCAGCGGTGACCTGTCCGGCGCCCTGCTTGCGCAGGTAGGCCGTGATCGGCTCGTCGTGCTCACTGGAGACGACCAGGCTCTTGATGTTCAGGATGATCTCGGTGACGTCCTCCTTGACACCGGGAACGGTGCTGAACTCGTGGAGGACACCGTCGATGCGGATGCTCGTGACGGCAGCACCCGGGATGGACGAGAGGAGCGTGCGGCGCAGCGAGTTGCCGAGGGTGTACCCGAAGCCCGGCTCGAGCGGTTCGATGACGAAGCGCGAGCGGAATTCGGAGATGGACTCCTCGTTCAGGGTGGGGCGCTGTGCAATGAGCACTGTGGAATTCCTTTCGGCGAAGTGTCCGCTATATGACACTTGGCGGTACGACGGGGCCGGCCGGGCCCCGACGGGTCTGTTTCAGTTGTGATCACGCGCACAGGAGTGCGCGATCGAACGACCAGGAATGGCCGCCCCCACTCGTCCCGGTCAGGGAACGAGCGGGGAACGGCCGGTTGCTCCTCGCGTCAGACGCGGCGGCGCTTCGGCGGGCGGCACCCGTTGTGCGCCTGCGGCGTCACGTCGTTGATCGAGCCGACCTCGAGGCCAGCGGCCTGGAGCGAACGGATCGCCGTCTCGCGACCCGAACCCGGGCCCTTGACGAAGACGTCGACCTTCTTGACGCCGTGCTCCGCTGCCTGGCGGGCAGCCGACTCGGCGGCGAGCTGCGCCGCGAACGGCGTCGACTTGCGCGAGCCCTTGAAGCCGACGGCCCCGGAGGACGCCCAGCTGAGGACGGCACCCGACGGGTCGGTGATGCTGACGATGGTGTTGTTGAACGTGCTCTTGATGTGGGCCTGGCCCACAGCGACGTTCTTCTTCTCCTTGCGGCGCGGCTTGCGCGCGGCGGTCTTGGGGGTAGCCATCGTGATCTCCTATCGAGCCTTCTTCTTGCCTGCCACGGTGCGCTTCGGGCCCTTGCGGGTACGAGCGTTCGTCTTGGTGCGCTGACCGCGCACCGGGAGACCGCGACGGTGGCGGAGACCCTCGTAGCTACCGATCTCGACCTTGCGGCGGATGTCGGCGGCGACCTCACGGCGGAGGTCACCCTCCACCTTGAAGGTGCCCTCGATGAAGTCACGGAGGGCGACGAGCTGGTCGTCGGTGAGGTCCTTGACGCGGATGTCGCCGGAGATGCCGGTCTCCGCGAGCGTCTGGACGGCGCGGGTACGGCCGACCCCGTAGATGTAGGTGAGTGCGATCTCCACGCGCTTCTCGCGCGGGATGTCGACGCCTGCTAGACGTGCCATTGTGCTGGCTGCTCCTGTTGTCGATGGAGGTGTGGCGCAGTGCCGGTGCCCGGGCCTCCGACCCGAGGTGTCCCCCGACCGCTGGTGCGGATGGGATCTGACACTGCGTTGTCGATGTTCAGTTGTGGGTCGTGCTCGAGCCGCTGGCAGTCTCTCGACTGGCGGCCCCGGTCGTGCAACCGGACCGGAGTCCGTTCCGGAGCAGCTCTCGCTGGTCCGTCAGGGACTAACCCTGGCGCTGCTTGTGACGCGGGTTGCTCTTGCAGATCACCATGACGCGGCCCTTGCGGCGGATGACGCGGCAGTGCTCGCAGATGGGCTTGACGCTGGGGTTGACCTTCATTGTTCGTTCCTCGTGCTCGCTGGCTTCGTGCTCGGCGGGTTCGCCTTGCCGTTCCTTTCCAGCTCGCGGATCACTTGTAGCGGTAGACGATCCGGCCGCGGGTCAGGTCGTACGGGCTCAGCTCCACGATCACGCGGTCCTCGGGGAGGATGCGGATGTAGTGCTGGCGCATCTTCCCGGAGATGTGCGCGAGGACCTTGTGTCCGTTGGTCAGCTCAACGCGGAACATCGCGTTGGGCAGAGCTTCGAGCACCGAGCCTTCGATCTCGATGACGCCGTCTTTCTTGGCCATAGCCTCACTGTCGCTTGGTTGGATTACCGGTGTGATCCCCGAGCCGGTCTGCGGGTTCGGGCGCCACGCCAGAAGGCATGGCACACCAAAGATCGATCTTATGTGGTAGTCGGCGGATTGCCAAGTGCGGGTTCCGTGCTGCGCGCGTCGGGCCCCGGTCCGGCGCGCGGCGAGCACCCCGTGCGGCAGGGGCCGAGCACCCCAGTGCAGGGGGTGGATCGTCCGTCCGGGTCCGCGGATGCGCTGTTCCACAGGGATCTCCTGGCCACACCGTCGTCGCCACCGAGCCCGGAGCCGTACGGTGACGGGAGCAGTGACCGAAGGAGAACCCCGTGCCCGACGCCCCCGGCCGCACGCGCCCTGCCGCGCGACACGGTCGCCTCCCCCGCCGACGCGGGTGGACGACCCTGCTCACCGTCGTCGCCGCCGCCGCCGCGGTGGTGCTGGTCAGCGGCACCAGCGTCGCCACCATCGCCGCAGCGCAGCTCGCCGCCGCACCGCGGACCGTGCAGCTGAGCACCGACGACCAGAGCACCGCGAAGACCGCCGACGTCACCGCGATCAAGGGCGGTGCGAACATCCTGCTCATCGGCAGCGACACCCGCATCGGACAGTTCGACTCCGACGAGGACGTCGAGGGCGCCCGGAACGACGTCACGATGCTCATCCACGTGTCCGAGGACCATCAGCAGCTCACCGCCGTCAGCTTCCCCCGGGACCTCATGGTCCCGATCCCGGCCTGCACCAACCCGGAGACCGGCACCACCTACCCGGCGGCGTCGTCCGCGCAGTTCAACACGGCGCTCGGGAACGGTGGTGTCTCCTGCGTCGTCGACACGGTCGAGAACCTCACCGGTCTGACGGTCCCGTACGCCGGACTCATCACCTTCGACGGCGTGATCGAGATGTCGAACGCCCTCGGCGGGGTCGACGTCTGCGTGGCCTCCCCGATCGACGACACGTACACGGGGCTGCACCTCAGCGCCGGCGCCCACTCGCTGCAGGGCTCGGACGCCCTCGCCTTCCTGCGGTCCCGGCACGGCGTCGGTGACGGCAGCGACCTGGCGCGGATCAGCTCGCAGCAGGTGTTCCTGTCGGCGCTGCTCCGCCAGGTGACGTCGAACGGCACGCTCTCGAACCCGATCACGCTCTACAAGCTCGCCGGTGCGGCGCTGTCGAACATGACGCTCTCGGACGGCCTCGCCCAGACCCGCACCCTGGTCGGGCTCGCCTCCGCACTCCGGGGGATGAGCACGTCGAGCATGTTGTTCGTCCAGTACCCCGTCGTCGACGACCCGGCGGACTCTGCCCGCGTGATCGTCGACGAGGCGAACGCCCACACCCTCAACGTCGCCCTGCAGACGGACGAGCGGACGACGCTCAACGACTCCTCCACGGGTCGAGCCTCGCGGGAGTCGCCCGACACCGCGAGCCCGTCGGCCTCCGCGTCACCGTCGGCCCCCGCGACGACGCCCGGTGCTGCGACGACGGCTCCGGAGACACCCGCTCCGGAGACCACGACGACCAGCAGCCCGTCCTCGACGCCGCTCCCCTCGTCCATCACCGGCCAGAGCGCCGCCGAGCAGACCTGCTCGGTGGGGAACTGACCCCGACGGCCCACGGTCACGACGCGGCGCGACCACGACATGACGGGAGGCCCGTCGCCAGCAGGCGACGGGCCTCCCGTCATGTGGGCCGGTGCGTCGGCACGCCTCGGAGCACGACCCCGACGCGGGCGGAGTCGGGGAACCGTTCCGCAGCCCCGTGGACCGTGTGGCCGTCCGGCTCCCTGGCGCAGTCCGCTAGGGGACCGGGACCGGCGTCACGCCGAGCGGCTCGAGGCCAGCGGCACCACCGTCGGCCGCCGTGAGGACCCAGATCCCACCGGGATGGACCGCGACGCTGTGCTCCCAGTGGGCGGCGTCGGAACCGTCGAGCGTCCGCACGGTCCACTCGTCGGCGTCGGTCGAGCTGTCGATCGTGCCCGCGGTGACCATCGGTTCGATGGCGACGGCCAAGCCCGGCTTGACGGCAGGCCCGGCGCCACGGACCCGGTGGTTGAACACCGGTGGTTCCTCGTGCATCGAACGCCCGATGCCGTGCCCCGTGTAGTCCTCGACGATGCCCCAGTCACCGGTCTCGTCGATGGCGTCCTCGACCGCCGCGCCGACCTCGTGCAGGTGCTTCGCGTGCGCGAGGGCGGCGACCCCGTGCCAGAGCGCGCGTTCGGTGGTGTCGCAGAGCTTCTGACGCGCCGTGGCCGTGGTGGCGTCACCACCGGGCACGACGACGGTGAAGGCGCTGTCGCCGTTCCACCCGTCGACCTCGGCGCCGGCATCGACCGAGACGATGTCACCTGGCTCGAGGGTGCGGTCCCTCGGGATGCCGTGCACGATTTCGTCGTTCACCGAGACGCACAGCGTGTGTCGGTAGCCGGGGACCAGCTGGAAGTTCGGCACACCGCCGCCGTCGCGGATGGTGCGCTCCGCGATCGCGTCGAGCTCACCCGTGGTGACGCCCGGCCGGACAGCGGCGCGGACGGCGTCGAGCGCCTGCGCCGTGAGCAGCCCGGGGCGCACCATGGCGCGGAGCTCCTCGGGCGTCTTGTAGATCGATGGCTTCCGGAGACGCGACACGGAACTCAGACCGAGGCTGCGAGGCCGCGGGCAGAGAGCGCCGCAGCGATCCGGTCGCCGACCTCGTCGACCGCGCCGAGGCCGTCAACGTCCACGACCAGCCCACGCTCCTGGTAGACCGCCACGAGCGGAGCGGTCTGCTCCTGGTACACCTGCTGACGGCGGCGGATGGTCTGCTCGTTGTCGTCGGCGCGGCCCTGGTCGGCCGCACGGTTGAGCAGTCGCCCGACCAGCGCGTCCTGGTCCGCGACCAGCTGCACGACGGCGTCGATCCCGGTGCCCTGCTCAGCGAGCAACCCGTCCAGGTACTCGACCTGGGCCGGCGTCCGCGGGTAACCGTCGAGGAGGAACCCGTCAGCGGCATCCGACTCGGCGAGGCGGTCGCGGACCAGCTCGTTCGTCAGGTCGTCCGGGACGTAGTCGCCCGCGTCCATGATCGCCTTCGCACGCTGACCGAGGGGCGTGCCCTCGGAGACGTTCTTCCGGAAGATGTCCCCGGTCGAGATCGCGGGGATCCCGAAGGACGACGCGATCCGACCGGCCTGCGTGCCCTTCCCGGCTCCGGGAGGTCCGACGATGACGAGACGTGCGCTCAACGGAGAAGCCCTTCGTAGTGACGTTGCTGCAGCTGCGAGTCGATCTGCTTCACCGTCTCGAGGCCGACACCCACGATGATCAGGATGCTGGCACCGCCGAACGGGAAGTTCTGGTTCGCCCCGAACAGCGCCAGTGCTGCGAGCGGGATGAGCGCGATGAGACCGAGGTAGAGCGCACCGGGCAACGTCACCCGGGTCAGGACGTAGTCGAGGTACTCGGCCGTCGGACGTCCGGCACGGATGCCCGGGATGAACCCGCCGTACTTCTTCATGTTGTCGGCGACCTCTTCGGGGTTGAAGGTGATCGCGACGTAGAAGTACGTGAAGCCGACGATGAGCAGGAAGTACAGGACCATGTAGAACCAGTTGTCACCCGAGGTCAGGTTGCTCTGGATCCAGGTCACCCACGGGGCCGGCGCGGAGCCGTCCGAGGGCTGGTTGAACTGCGCGATCAAGGCCGGCAGGTAGAGAAGCGACGACGCGAAGATGACGGGCACGACGCCGGCCATGTTCACCTTGATCGGGATGTACGTGTTGTTGCCGCCGTACGTACGCCGCCCGACCATGCGCTTGGCGTACTGCACCGGGATCCGTCGTTGCGACTGCTCGACGAACACGACGGCCATCATGATCACCAGTCCGACCAGGATCACGAAGAGGAACAGCTCGAAGGACTGCGACTGCTCGATCGCCCACAGGGCCGACGGGAACTGCGCGGCGATCGAGGTGAAGATGAGCAGCGACATGCCGTTGCCGATGCCGCGCTCGGTGACGAGCTCACCCATCCACATGATGAGGCCGGTACCGGCGGTCAGGGTGATGACCATGAGCAGGATCGCGTACCAGCTGTCGTTCGAGATGATCGACGTGCAGGACGCCGAGGCGCTCGTGCCGAACAGCGCGCCCGAGCGGGCGACGGTGATCAGGGTGGTGGACTGCAGCACGCCCAGCGCGATGGTGAGGTAGCGCGTGTACTGCGTCAGCTTGGCCTGACCCGACTGGCCCTCCTTGTAGAGGGAGTCGAAGTGCGGGATGACCACGCGCAGGAGCTGCACGATGATCGACGACGTGATGTACGGCATGATCCCGAGCGCGAACACCGACAGCTTCAGGAGCGCGCCGCCGGAGAACAGGTTGATCAGGTCGTAGAGGCCGCCGGAGGACGACGCGGACGCCAGGCAGGCCTGGACGCTGGCGTAGTCGACGAACGGTGCGGGGATGTACGAGCCCAGGCGGAACAGCGCGATGATCGCCAGGGTGAAGCCGATCTTCTTGCGAAGATCTGGGGTGCGCATGATGCGCGCGACCGCTCTGAACACGAGTTACTCCGAACTTCTGTGACCGGTCGAGCCGGTCGAGCCGGGCGAGGTGCCCGTGGCCGGAAGCGCCGACCCCGTGGCCCGTTGACGCACGTCGAACGACGCAGTCTTGCCGGGCCTGCCATCAAGGAAACCGTAACGGCGGCCCGCGCGCAATGCGCGGGCCGCCGACGGGGACTACTTGGTGACGGTGCCGCCCGCCGCCACGATCTTCTCCTCGGCGGATGCCGAGACCTTGTCGACCGTGACCGTGAGCTTCACGCTGATGTCACCCTGACCGAGAACCTTGACCTTCTCGTTCTTGCGGACGGCGCCCTTGGCGACCAGGTCCGCGACGGTGACGTCGCCACCGTTCGGGTAGAGCTCCGCGATCTTGTCCAGGTTCACGGGCTGGTACTCGACGCGGAACGGGTTCTTGAACCCGCGGAGCTTCGGGGTGCGCATGTGCAGCGGCATCTGCCCACCCTCGAAGCCGACCTTGACCTGGTAACGGGCCTTCTGACCCTTGGTACCACGGCCGGCGGTCTTGCCCTTCGAGCCCTCACCGCGACCCACACGGGTGCGGTCCTTCTTCGAGCCAGCGGCCGGACGAAGGTGGTGCACCTTCAGGATCTGGACGCGCTCGTTCTTCTCGTCGCTCATGCGTCGACCTCCTCGACCTTCACGAGGTGCGCCACCGTGGCGACGTACCCGCGGTTCTGGGCGTTGTCCTCACGCAGGACCGTACGGCCGATGCGCTTGAGACCCAGGCTGCGGAGCGTGTCGCGCTGGTACTGCTTCTCGCTGATGACGGACTTCGTCTGCGTGATCTTCAGCATGGCCATCAGGCACCTGCCTTCTCGTTCGCGGCGGCACGCGCGGCTGCCTCGGCGTGCAGCAGGCGAGCCGGCACGACGTGGTCGACGGGGAGGCCACGACGTGCTGCGACGGCGCGGGGCTCCTCGAGCTGCTTGAGGGCCTCGACCGTGGCGTGCACGATGTTGATGGTGTTCGACGAGCCGAGCGACTTGCTCAGGACGTCGTGGATGCCGGCGCACTCGAGCACGGCGCGGACCGGACCACCGGCGATGACACCGGTACCGGCAGCGGCCGGACGCAGGAGGACGACGCCAGCAGCGGCTTCACCCTGCACCGGGTGCGGGATCGTGTTGCCGACGCGGGGGACGCGGAAGAAGTTCTTCTTGGCCTCTTCGACGCCCTTCGAGATGGCGGTCGGGACCTCGCGGGCCTTGCCGTAGCCGACGCCGACCAGACCGTTGCCGTCACCGACGACGACGAGCGCGGTGAAGCTGAAGCGACGACCACCCTTGACGACCTTGGAGACGCGGTTGATGGTGACGACGCGCTCGAGGAACTGGCTGTCGCCACCCCGCCCGTTGCGGTCGCCGCCACGGCCACCCTGCTGGCGGTCACGGCCGCCACCGCTGCCGCCACCACGGCGACCACGGTTGTCGACGGAGTCGCGGTTGTTCGAAGCCGAACCCGCCGCGGTCTCGACGGGACGCTCGACGACGGGGACCTCGGGCTCCTTGACCGCGGGGGCCTTGGCGTCTGCGTCGGTCGTCTCGGCAGCGTCGGTGCTCTCCGTGGCGGTGTCCGCCTCGGTCGGCGCCGCAGCGGTCGTGTCGACCTCGGCGTCGGTCGTGGCCTCGGCCTTGACCTCGGCGTCGTCGTTGGTGTTCGCGATGTCGCTCACAGGTTCAGCCCTCCTTCACGGGCACCGTCGGCGATCGCGGCGACGCGACCGGCGTACTTGCTACCACCGCGGTCGAAGACCACGGCCTCGACGCCAGCCGACTTCGCGCGCTCGGCGACGAGCTCGCCGACACGACGGGCCTTGGCGGTCTTGTCGCCGTCGAACGAGCGGAGGTCGGCCTCCATCGTCGATGCGCTGGCGAGGGTGTGACCCTTCGCGTCGTCGATGACCTGGACGAACACGTGACGTGACGAACGGGTGACGGCGAGGCGGGGACGGGTCTCGGTCCCGGTGATCTTCTTCCGGAGACGGTTGTGGCGGCGGGCCTTGGCTGCCGCCTTGCTCTTGCCTCGAGTACGAGTTCCGATGGCCATGATCACTTACCTGACTTTCCGGCCTTGCGGCGCACGATCTCGCCGGCGTAGCGGACACCCTTGCCCTTGTAGGGCTCGGGCTTGCGCAGCTTGCGGATGTTGGCCGCGACCTCACCGACGAGCTGCTTGTCGATGCCGTTCACGGTGACCCGGTTGTTGCCCTCGACGGCGAAGCTGATGCCTGCCGGCGGGTTGACCGTGATCGGGTGGGAGTACCCGAGCGCGAACTCGAGGTCGCTGCCCTTGGCGGCCACGCGGTAACCGGTACCGACGACCTCGAGGCCCTTGGAGTAGCCCTGGGTCACGCCGATGATCTGGTTCGCGATGAGCGACCGGGTCAGGCCGTGCAGCGCGCGGGAGGAACGCTCGTCGTCCGGACGGCTGACGAGGACCTGGTTGTCCTCGACAGTGGCCTGGATGGGCTCAGCGATGACGAGCGTGAGCTCGCCCTTCGGGCCCTTGACGGCGACGTTCTGGCCGTCGACCGAGACGGTCGCTCCGGCCGGGATGTCGATGGGGAGACGTCCGATACGAGACATGATCGATCACCAAACGTAGGCGAGGACTTCCCCACCCACGCCCTTCTGCTCGGCTTCGCGGTCGGTCAGGAGCCCCGAGGAGGTCGACAGGATCGCCACGCCGAGGCCACCGAGGACACGGGGCAGCTCGGTCGACTTCGCGTAGACACGGAGGCCCGGCTTCGAGACGCGCTTGATGCCGGCGATCGAGCGCTCGCGATCGGGGCCGTACTTGAGTTCGATGGTCAGGGTCTGCCCGACACGGGCGTCCTCGACCTTCCACTCGCTGATGTAACCCTCGCGCTTGAGGATGTCAGCGATGGTCTGCTTGAGCTTGGAGCTCGGAAGCGAGACGGCGTCGTGGTGCGCCGAGTTCGCGTTCCGCAATCTGGTCAGCATGTCTGCGACCGGATCGGTCATCGTCATGATGCGTATCCGTTCTTCGTCCGGTTTCGATCACCCGTTCCACGAGTGCCGACCTCGACGATCGATGTGATCCCAGGGCGGTTCCCCGGGATCGGTGTGACTTCGTGCGTGCGGGCCGGAGGAGATCAACTCCTCCGGCCCGCACCGCCCGGAGTAGCTTAGACCGTCTGCTCACCCGAACGGAACGGGAAGCCGAGCTGGCGGAGCAGCGCGCGGCCTTCGTCGTCCGTCTTCGCGGTGGTCACGACGGTGATGTCGAAGCCACGCACGCGGTCGATGCGGTCCTGGTCGATCTCGTGGAACACGCTCTGCTCCGAGAGACCGAAGGTGTAGTTGCCGTTGCCGTCGAACTGGCGGTCGCTCAGGCCACGGAAGTCGCGGATGCGCGGGAGCGCCAGCGACAGCAGGCGGTCCAGGAACTCCCACGCACGGTCACCGCGGAGGGTGACGTGTGCGCCGATGGCCTGGCCCTCGCGCAGCTTGAACTGCGCGATCGACTTGCGGGCCAGCGTGACCTGCGGCTTCTGACCGGTGATCGCCGTGAGGTCCTTGATGGCACCCTCGATGATCTTCGAGTCGCGCGCGGCCTCACCGACACCGGTGTTGACAACGACCTTGACCAGGCCGGGGACCTGGTTGACGTTCGCGTAACCGAACTGCTCGGTCAGCGCCGCCTTGATCTCGTCGCGGTACTTCTGCTTGAGGCGCGGCTGAACTTTCTCAGTCGTCGCGGCAGTCGTGTCAGTCATCAGAGCTTCTCACCAGACTTCTTGGCGTAGCGGACGCGGACGGTCTTGGTGACGCCGTCCTTCTCCACCTCTTCGTTGCGGAAACCGACGCGGGTCGGCTTCTTGGTCGTCGGGTCGACGATCGCGACGTTGGACACGTGGATCGGAGCTTCGTGCTGCTCGATGCCACCGGTCTTCGAACCGCGCTGGGTCTGACCGACGCGGACGTGCTTGGTCACGAAGTTGATGCCCTCGACGACCAGACGGTCGCCGCGGACCTCGATGACCTTGCCCTGCTTGCCGCGGTCGCCGCCACGCTCCTGCGTGGCACCGGTGATGACCTGGACCAGGTCACCCTTCTTGATGTTCGCCATGGCTTACAGCACCTCCGGCGCGAGCGAGATGATCTTCATGAACTTCTTGTCACGGAGCTCGCGACCGATCGGCCCGAAGATGCGCGTACCGCGCGGGTCGCCGTCAGCCTTGAGGATCACTGCCGCGTTCTCATCGAACTTGATGTAGGAGCCGTCGGCACGACGGGTCTCCTTCTTGGTGCGAACGATGACCGCCTTGACGACGTCACCCTTCTTCACGTTGCCGCCGGGGATGGCGTCCTTCACCGTGGCGACGATGACGTCACCGAGGCCGGCGTAGCGACGACCCGAGCCGCCGAGAACACGGATGGTGAGGATCTCCTTGGCGCCCGTGTTGTCAGCCACCTTCAGGCGGGATTCCTGCTGAATCACTGCTGTCTCCTATTCCGAAGCGGGCCGAGGCCTACTTGGCCTTCTCGAGGATCTCGACCAGGCGCCAGCGCTTCGTGGCGCTGAGGGGACGGGTCTCGCTGATGACGACCAGGTCGCCGATGCCGGCGGAACCCTGCTCGTCGTGGGCCTTGACCTTCGACGTGCGACGGATGACCTTGCCGTAGAGGGGGTGCTTCACGCGGTCCTCGACCTCGACGACGATCGTCTTGTCCATCTTGTCGCTCGTGACGTAGCCACGACGGGTCTTGCGGTAGCCGCGGGTGACGGCGGCGGAGTCCTTCTCTTCGGTGGCCATCAGTTCTCCTCGGCGGTCGCGGCCTCGGTCGACTCAGCCGGCTTCTCGGCCTTCTTCGACGACTTCTTGGCCTTCGGGGCGGTCTCGACGGGCGCGGGCGTGGCACGGATGCCGAGCTCGCGCTCACGGAGCACGGTGTAGATGCGCGCGATGTCGCGCTTGACGGCACGGAGACGGCCGTGGCTCTCCAGCTGGCCGGTGGCCGACTGGAAGCGGAGGTTGAACAGCTCCTCCTTGGCCTTCTTCAGCTCGTCAGCGAGACGCTCGTTCTCGAACGTGTCGAGCTCCGTCGGACGGAGCTCCTTGGAACCGATCGCCATTATGCGTCGCCCTCCTCGCGCTTGATGATGCGTGCCTTGAGGGGCAGCTTGTGAATTGCACGGGTCAGTGCCTCGCGAGCGACGTCGTCGCTCACACCGGCGAGCTCGAAGAGCACGCGACCCGGCTTGACGTTGGCGACCCACCACTCGGGCGAACCCTTACCGGAACCCATTCGGGTCTCAGCCGGCTTCTTGGTCAGCGGGCGGTCCGGGTAGATGTTGATCCACACCTTGCCGCCACGCTTG
Organism: Curtobacterium sp. MCBD17_030; assembly: GCF_003224255.1. Taxonomy (NCBI): domain Bacteria; kingdom Bacillati; phylum Actinomycetota; class Actinomycetes; order Micrococcales; family Microbacteriaceae; genus Curtobacterium; species Curtobacterium sp. MCBD17_030. The sequence goes on from NZ_QKLI01000006.1 coordinate 198,284, forward strand.
ATGTGACGCGTCATGGCGATACGAGCGGACTCGATCTGACGGTTGGTCACGTAGGCCGGGGTGAGCGCCTGGATTCCGTACTCACCGAAGGAGACCTTCGTGCCACCGGTCGCCTGACCCGAACGCTTCGGGTGGTGCTGCTTGCGGTGCTTGACTCGACGGGGGATAAGCATGGTTACGCCTCAACTCCTGCGCCGGCCGGCGCGTCCTGCGGGGCCTGCTGCTCGCGACGGTCGCCACCGCGGTCGTTGCGGTCGCCACGGGGGCCGCCGCCACGACGGTCGTTGCCGCCGCCACGACGCTCCGGGCGGGACGAACGCTGGTTCGCCTGCTCGCGAGCGAGCTCCTTGTTCGTGATGTCGCCCTTGTAGATCCAGACCTTCACGCCGATGCGGCCGAACGTGGTCCGGGCCTCGTAGAAGCCGTAATCGATGTTCGCGCGGAGGGTGTGCAGGGGCACGCGGCCCTCGCGGTAGAACTCCGAACGGGACATCTCGGCGCCGCCGAGGCGGCCCGACACCTGGATGCGGACACCCTTGGCACCGGCGCGCTGTGCACCCTGCAGGCCCTTGCGCATGGCGCGACGGAACGCGACACGAGCGGAGAGCTGCTCGGCGATGCCCTGCGCGACGAGCTGGGCCTCGGTCTCGGGGTTCTTGACCTCGAGGATGTTGAGCTGGATCTGCTTCTTGGTGAGCTTCTCGAGCTCGCTCCGGATGCGCTCGGCCTCGGCGCCGCGGCGACCGATGACGATGCCCGGGCGCGCCGTGTGGATGTCCACGCGGACGCGGTCACGGGTGCGCTCCAGCTCGATGCGGGCAACGCCCGCGCGGTCGAGGCTCTTCGTCAGGAACTGACGGATCTTGACGTCCTCGGCCACGAAGTCGGCGTAACGCTGACCCTTCTTCGTGCTGTCGGCGAACCAGTGGGAGATGTGGTCCGTCGTGATCCCGAGACGGAAGCCGTACGGGTTGACCTTCTGGCCCATTACTTGCTCGCCTTCTTGCTCGTCGCGGCGGCCTCGGCCTCATCCGGCGTCGCGAGGACGACCGTGATGTGGCTGGTGCGCTTGTTGATGCGGAAGGCGCGGCCCTGGGCGCGCGGCTGGAACCGCTTCAGGGTCGTGCCCTCGTCGACGAAGACGCTGCTCACGTAGAGATCGCGCTCGTCGAGGAAGCTGTTCGTCGAGTCCGCCTTGACCCGTGCGTTCGCGATCGCCGAGGCGACCAGCTTGTACACGGGCTCCGAAGCGCCCTGGGGGGCGAACTTCAGGATGGCGAGCGCCTCGTGGGCCTGCTTGCCGCGGATCAGCTGGATGACGCGACGGGCCTTCTGAGGCGTGACGCGGATGTGTCGCACGCGTGCGATCGACTCCACCATTTCGTTCCTCCTCTTCGTCGCCGCCTTAGCGGCGACGGCCCTTCTTGTCGTCCTTCACGTGGCCGCGGAAGGTGCGGGTCGGCGCGAACTCGCCGAGCTTGTGACCGACCATCGACTCGGTGACGAACACCGGGATGTGCTTCCGGCCGTCGTGCACCGCGATGGTGTGACCGAGCATGTTCGGGACGATCATCGACCGTCGCGACCACGTGCGGATCACGTTCTTGGTGTTGGCCTCGTTCTGCGTGACGACCTTGCGGAGCAGGTGCTCGTCGACGAAGGGGCCCTTCTTCAGACTGCGTGGCATCTTCGGAACTCCTACTTGCGCTTCTTGCCGGCGTTACGGCGACGGACGATGAGCTTGTCGCTCGGCTTGTTCGGCTTGCGCGTACGGCCCTCGGACTGGCCCCACGGGCTGACCGGGTGACGGCCACCGGAGGTCTTGCCTTCACCACCACCGTGCGGGTGGTCGACCGGGTTCATCGCGACACCACGCACCGTTGGGCGGACGCCCTTCCAGCGCATGCGGCCGGCCTTGCCCCAGTTGATGTTCGACTGTTCGGCGTTGCCGACCTCGCCGATCGTGGCGCGGCAGCGGGCGTCGACGTTCCGGACTTCACCCGACGGCAGACGGAGCTGCGCGTAGGGGCCGTCCTTGGCGACGAGACGCACCGAGGCGCCGGCGGAGCGGGCGAGCTTGGCGCCGCCACCGGGGCGGAGCTCGATCGCGTGCACGACCGTACCCACGGGGATGTTGCGCAGCGGCAGGTTGTTGCCGGGCTTGATGTCGGCGCCGGGGCCCGTCTCGACGACGTCGCCCTGCTTGAGCTTGTTCGGCGCGATGATGTAGCGCTTGGTGCCGTCCACGAAGTGCAGGAGCGCGATGCGCGCCGTGCGGTTCGGGTCGTACTCGATGTGTGCGACCTTCGCGTCGACACCGTCCTTGTCGGCACGACGGAAGTCGATCACGCGGTACTGGCGCTTGTGGCCACCACCGATGTGACGCGTCGTGATGCGACCCGAGCTGTTCCGGCCACCGGTCTTCGGCAGCGGGCGCAGCAGGGACTTCTCCGGGGTGGAACGGGTGATCTCGGCGAAGTCGGCGACCGAGGAGCCGCGACGACCGGGGGTCGTGGGCTTGTAGTTACGAATAGCCATGATTTATCCCTCTGGTCCTCAGCCGACAGCCGTGAAGATGTCGATCGAACCGGACTTGAGCGTCACGATGGCGCGCTTGGTGTCCTTGCGCTTGCCGATCCCGAACTTGGTCCGGCGGGTCTTGCCCGGACGGTTCAGCGTGTTGATGCCGGCGACCTTGACGTCGAAGATCTTCTCGATCGCGAGCTTGATCTCGGTCTTGTTCGCACGGGGGTCCACGAGGAACGTGTACTTGCCCTGGTCGATGAGGCCGTAGCTCTTCTCCGACACGACCGGCGAGATGATGATGTCGCGCGGGTCCTTGTTGAAGCCGCTCATGCGGTGATCTCCTTCGCGGTCTTCGACGCGATGAAGGCGTCGAGGGCGCTCTTGCTGAAGACGACGGCGTCCGCACGGAGGACGTCGTAGGCGTTCAGCTGGCCGTACGAGAGCGCGTGGACGTTCGGCAGGTTGCGGACGCTCTTGAGCGTCAGCTCGTCGCCCGACTCGAGCACGATGAGCACGTGCTTGACGGGTGCGACCTTCTCGAGCAGCGTGCGGGCGGTCTTGGTCGACGGCAGTTCTGCCTCGACGAAGCCCTCCACAGCGGAGATGCGGCCACCGCGGGCACGGTCCGAGAGCGAGCCGAGCAGAGCTGCGGCGATCATCTTCTTCGGGGTGCGCTGCGAGTAGTCACGCGGGGTCGGTCCGTGGACGACGCCACCACCGGTGTGCTCCGGGGCGCGGACCGAACCCTGACGGGCGCGGCCGGTGCCCTTCTGCTTGAACGGCTTGCGACCGGCACCGCGGACTTCGCCACGGTTCTTGGTCTTGTGGGTGCCCTGACGCGCGGCGGCGAGCTGCGCGGTGACGACCTGGTGGATGAGCGGGACGTTGGTCTCGACGTCGAAGATCGCTGCGGGGAGCTCGACGGAGCCGGACTTCACGCCCGAGGCGTCGAGGACGTCGATCGTGGTTGCGGTCGTGGTGGCCATGATCACTTACCCTTCACGGCGGTGCGGACGAAGACGGAACGGCCACGAGCACCGGGGACGGCGCCCTTGACGAGCAGCAGACCCTTCTCGGCGTCGACGGCGTGGACCGTGAGGTTGAGGACGGTCACGCGGTCGCCACCCATACGACCGGCCATGCGCATGCCCTTGAAGACACGCGACGGGGTCGAGGAGGCGCCGATGGAACCGGGCTTGCGGTGGTTGCGGTGCGAACCGTGCGAGGCGGAGACACCGGCGAAGTTGTGACGCTTCATGACACCGGCGAAGCCCTTGCCCTTGCTGGTGCCGACGACGTCGACCTTCTGGCCGGCCTCGAACGTGTCGACGGTCAGCTCCTGACCGAGCGAGTACTCCGCGGAGTCGTTCGTGCGGATCTCGGTGAGGGTGCGTCGCGGCGTGACACCGGCGGCCTCGAAGTGGCCAGCGGCCGGCTTGTTCACCTTGCGGGGGTCGATCTGGCCCGCGGCGATCTGGATCGCCTCGTAGCCGTCGCGCTCGATGTTGCGGATCTGGGTGACCACGTTCGGGCCGACCTCGATCACGGTGACGGGGATGAACTTGTTGTTCTCGTCCCACACCTGGGTCATCCCGAGCTTCTTGCCGAGGAGGCCCTTGACGGTCTTGGTTGAGTTCGCCATGAGTTCCAGCCCCCTTACAGCTTGATCTCGATGTTGACGTCGGCCGGGAGGTCGAGACGCATGAGCGAGTCGACGGCCTTCGGCGTCGGGTCGACGATGTCGATGACCCGCTTGTGCGTGCGCTTCTCGAAGTGCTCGCGCGAGTCCTTGTACTTGTGAGGGGAACGGATCACGGGGATCACGTTCTTCTCGGTGGGGAGCGGCACCGGGCCGACCACGGTCGCACCGGCACGGGTCACCGTGTCGACGATCTTCCGGGCCGACGTGTCGATGACCTCGTGGTCGTACGACTTGAGCCGGATGCGGATCTTCTGTCCCGCCATGTGTTTTCCTGTCCTCTCTGCGCCGCGCACCCTCAGGCCGCCTGACGCCGCCGGGGCTCCGCTGTCGCGTGCCCGGCTGTTTACGTGAACCACCGGCTCCATCCGCAGGGATGACCGCTGTTCTCCTGTCAACCGCGCGAGTACCCGGGGCACACGCGTGGGCATGTCGTCACCCGCACACCGTGGTGCTGGCGGATGTCGAGCGTGTTCTGCTGCCTGCGGCCCAACCCAGCCCTGCTGAACAGGGGGGTTGTGCACTGCCAGAGCAGTGACCCCACGGGCGCGAACGCCCGCGGAATTTCGGAACCGGATAAGTCTCGCATAGGCCATGCCTCCGTGCAACCCGGGCGTGTCGCGATCTCGACGGCGTGTTGCGGAGCGCGTGACGAGCCTCCCGGCCGGGCTCCCACTGCCGGTCCGAAGTCCGGACTGGAGGCACTGCCCGCGCCTGCCAGGTCGGCCCCCGTCGGGCCCTCGGAACGCCGCTGCTAGCCTTCGCGCATGCCCGATCTCGATGTGCTCGCCGATCCTTCCGACCCCGCCGTCCAGCGGCTCAGCGACCTCGCCAAGCCCGCCCGCGGGGCCGTCCGGACCGCGATCATCGAGGACCAGGAGCCGCTCGTGCAGGCCCTCCGCGCGGGAGTCCGGTTCATCGAGGTCTACGGCGAGTCCACGCGGGAGTTCCCCGACGACCTCGCGGCTCTCTGCGCCGAGCTCCGGGTGCCGGTCCGGCTCGTCGAGCCGGCCGTGCTCACCAAGGTGTTCCGCAGCGAGAAGCGCCCGAAGGTCTTCGGCGTCGCGAACATCCCCGCACCGGCCCGTTTCTCGGCGCTGGCAGAGGGCACCGGCGATGTGCTGGTCCTCGACGGGGTGAAGATCGTCGGCAACATCGGCGCCATCGTCCGGACCGCCGTCGGCCTCGGCGCACGCGGGGTCGTCCTCGTCGACAGCGACCTGCCGACCATCGCCGACCGCCGGGTCGTCCGCGCGAGCCGCGGTCACGTGTTCTCGGTCCCGGTGCTGCTGGAGTCACGGGAGCGGGTCGCCCGCTGGCTCGCCGAGTCCGGCCTGCGGGTCGTCGACGTGGACATGGACGGCTCGCTCTCGCCCGAGTCGCTCGGCGAGCTCGAGGGTGACGTGGCCCTGCTGCTCGGTGCCGAGAAGACCGGCGCTTCGGACGTGCTGCAGGCCCTCGCGGCGGACACGGTCTCGGTGCCGATCGACAGCCGCGTCGAGTCGCTCAACGTGTCCGTGGTCGCCGGCATCGTCCTCTACGCCCGCAGCCGACGCAGCGCCTGACCCCGGACACCACGACGCCCCGGCCCGCACGTGCGGTCCGGGGCGTTCTGTGCATCCGGGGATCAGTCCTCGGGCAGCGGCGGGACGAACCACGGCGGGAAGACGGCCACACGCGGAGCGGGCCCACCGTGTTCGGCGAAGACGGCCTTCACCTGCTGACGGACCTTGTCGTTCGGCACCCCCACCAGGGCGACCGAGGACATCGGCACCTGTGGGCCGGCGAGCAGCTCCACGCCGTGCATCGACGGGTCGGTGATGTCGGTGCGGCGGAGCAGGTTGGTCGCTGCATCCGGCCCGACGGCGAAGCGCACGTCCGGGTCGTCGGCGTCGGTGTCGGCCAGGATCACGGACGCACCGAAGGCGGTCGTCGGGACCACGAGGACGACGAACTCGGTCGCGCGGGTGCGCCGGGCGGCGTCGGACCAGCGGTCCTCCTCGGCTCCGGAGCGCAGCTCGTCCCACCGGCGGGCGTCGGGCGAGAGGGTGAACGGGACGTGGCCGGCCACGCTCGAACCGTCTGGGGCGGTGGCCGCACCACGGGCCTCCCGGGTGGCGGCGGAGCTGACGTCCACGGCCGGCGTGGCCTGGTCCGACGCGAGGATCGCGCCGTCCGCCACGATGCCCGCCAGGTTGTCGATGTGGGTGACGTGGTGCGCGCGGAGCGCACCGAAATCCCGGGTCGCCGGCAGCACCTGCTCGGGGACCTTGCCGCCCGGCGTCGACGGGGTCGACCGCAGTGACGTGGTCACGCGGGTCCGACGCGGCGTCGGGGTCTTGATGATGTCCTCCGGATCACGCTGCCGTGGGGAGCAGATGTCGCAGAGTTCGATGGGGAAACCGTGGATGCACTCGTCGGTCACGACTGATGGGTCCTTCCGTGCCTCGTGGGGTGGGCGGGCACGACCACCAACGCTACGTCATCACGGCACTGCCTGCGACCGTTCACCACTCCACCACGTCATTGTCGGTAGAGCAGCGCCCGGACCTCGGACTCGGCCGCGTGCAGACGTTGGGGGTCGATCGTCTCGCCGTGCTCGTACGCGTCGAGCAGCCTGGGGTCGATGTAACTCTGTCTCGCGACGGTCGGTGTGTTGCCCAGGACATCGCTCGCGGCCTTGACGGCGTGCGAGACGGCCTTCTTCCGCTTCGCCTGACTCGACAGTACGCCGGTCTGGGCCAGGTCGACGGCGGCCGCGACCGTCCCGTGCAGCGTCCGGAAGTCCTTCGCGGTGAAGTCCTCCCCCGCACGCTCCTTGACGTAGGCGTTGATGTCCTCAGCGGTCACCGGCTCCCAGTCGTCACCGCGGCGCTCTCGGAACGAGAGCAGGCGGGCGTTCGGACCGCGACGCTTCATGCCGACGAGCACGCGCGCCAGGTCCGCGTCGTGGATCGTCGACGACCACGCCTGGTGGCTCTTGCCGGGGAACTCGAGCTCGATGTCATCGCCCGAGATGTGGGCGTGCGTGCAGAGGAGCGTCGACAGGCCGTGGCTGCCGTGCTCGGTGGCGTACCGCTCGGACCCGACGCGCAGGGAACCCTGGTCGAGCATCCGGAACGCCGCGGCCAGCGCACGGCGTCGGTCCGGCTCCGGACGGCGCAGGTCCTGTGTCACCATCCGTCGCGCGGCTGGCAGGGACTCAGCCAGGGCGAGCGCACGGTCGTACTTGATCTTGTCCATGCGATCGCGCCAGGACGGGTGGTACATGTACTGCCGTCGTCCGGCGCCGTCGACGCCGGTCGCCAGGATGTGCCCGTTCTCGTACGGCGAGATCCACACGTCGTCCCACGCCGGCGGGATGACGAGGTCCTCGAGACGCTGGCGGACCTCCGGATCGGTCACGGTCGTACCGTGCGGGTCCTTGTACGAGAAGCCCTTGCCGCTCCGAACGCGGTGGTAGCCCCGACCCTTGGTCGAGGAACGGCGCAGACGTGTCACGTTCCTGATGCAACACCATGGGGGCTGCCCGACTGAGCAGGAACGTACCCCGGTGCGCGTGCTGGCCCGGACGGCCGGGCCGAACGGAAAGCGGGGCCGGACCCGAAGGTCCGACCCCGCTGACGCAAGTGACCGGAGTTACTTGATGATCTTCTCGACCGTGCCGGCGCCGACCGTACGACCACCCTCACGGATGGCGAAGCGGAGGCCCTCTTCCATGGCGATCGGCTGGATCAGCTCGACCGTCATGGCGACGGTGTCACCGGGCATGACCATCTCGGTGCCCTCGGGCAGCGTGATGACGCCGGTGACGTCCGTGGTGCGGAAGTAGAACTGCGGACGGTAGTTCGCGTAGAACGGGTTGTGACGACCGCCCTCTTCCTTGTTCAGGATGTACGCGTTCGCGGTGAACTCGGTGTGCGGCGTGACCGAACCCGGCTTCACGACGACCTGGCCGCGCTCGACGTCCTCGCGCTTGAGGCCACGGATGAGCAGACCGGTGTTGTCACCGGCGACTGCCTTGTCCAGCAGCTTGCGGAACATCTCGATGCCCGTGACCGTGGTCTTCTGGGTCGCCTTGATGCCGACGATCTCGACCTCGGAGTTGATGTCCAGCTCGCCACGCTCGACGCGACCGGTGACGACGGTGCCACGACCGGTGATCGTGAAGACGTCCTCGATCGGCATGAGGAACGGCTGGTCGGTGGCGCGCACCGGGTCCGGGACGTTCTCGTCGACGGCGGCCATCAGGTCCTGGACGGACTTGACCCACTTCTCGTCGCCCTCGAGCGCCTTGAGCGCCGAGACCTGCACGACGGGGGCGTCCTCGTCGAACTCCTGCGAGCCGAGGAGCTCGCGCACCTCGAGCTCGACGAGCTCGAGGATCTCCTCGTCGTCCACCATGTCGGCCTTGTTCAGCGCGACGACGATGTACGGGACGCCGACCTGGCGGGCGAGCAGCACGTGCTCACGCGTCTGGGGCATCGGGCCGTCGGTGGCGGCGACCACGAGGATCGCGCCGTCCATCTGGGCCGCACCGGTGATCATGTTCTTCACGTAGTCAGCGTGACCAGGAGCGTCGACGTGCGCGTAGTGGCGCTTCTCCGTCTGGTACTCGACGTGCGAGATGTTGATCGTGATGCCGCGCTGGCGCTCTTCGGGAGCGTTGTCGATCTGCGCGAAGTCGCGGGCCTCGTTGAGGTCCGGGTACTGGTCGTGCAGAACCTTGGTGATCGCCGCCGTGAGCGTGGTCTTGCCGTGGTCGACGTGACCGATGGTTCCGATGTTGACGTGCGGCTTGGTCCGCTCGAACTTGGCCTTGGCCACTGTGGGTCCTCCTCAGGACTCGGATGCGTCGCCCCCAGCAGGACCTGGTCGGTCCTGCGCTGTTGGCGCGCGGTGTGTGTGTCTCTACTTTACTTGGTGGCGAGGGGCCCGTCGCCGGGCACCCTCGCCTGGGGATGACGCGGGAGCGTCAGGCCCCGGTGCTCTTCTGGATGATCTCGTCCGCCACGTTGCGCGGGACCTCGTTGTAGGTCTCGAACACCATGGAGAAGACAGCACGACCAGAGGTCTTGGAGCGCAGGTCGCCCACGTAGCCGAACATCTCGGACAGCGGGACGCTCGCACGGACCACCTTGACGCCGGACGCATCCGTCATCTCGGAGATCTGGCCACGACGCGAGTTCAGGTCGCCGATGACGTCGCCCATGTACTCCTCGGGCGTACGGACCTCGACGGCCATGATCGGCTCGAGCAGCACGGGACCGGCCTTGCGGGCCGCTTCCTTGTACGCGATCGAGCCGGCGATCTTGAACGCCATCTCGGACGAGTCGACGTCGTGCGCCGCGCCGTCCTTGAGGGTCGCCTTGACACCGACGGTCGGGAAGCCGGCGAGGACGCCGACCTGCATCGCGTCCTGGATGCCCGCGTCGACCGAGGGGATGTACTCACGCGGGACGCGACCACCGGTCACGCCGTTCACGAACTCGTACACCTTCTCAGCGGTGACGGGCATCGGCTCGAGCGCGATCTGCACCTTCGCGAACTGACCGGAACCACCGGTCTGCTTCTTGTGGGTGTAGTCGTAGCGCTCGACGACCTTGGTCAGGGTCTCGCGGTAGGCCACCTGCGGCTTGCCGACGTTCGCCTCGACCTTGAACTCACGCTTCATGCGGTCGACGAGGATGTCGAGGTGGAGCTCGCCCATGCCCTTGATCGTCGTCTGACCGGTCTCGGCGTTCTGCTCGACGCGGAACGTCGGGTCTTCTTCAGCGAGCTTCTGGATGGCGACGGAGAGCTTCTCCTGGTCGGCCTTCGTGTTCGGCTCGATCGCGACCTCGATGACCGGCTCCGGGAACGTCATCGACTCGAGGACGACCTGGTTGGACGGGTCGCACAGGGTGTCACCCGTGGTGGTGTCCTTGAGGCCGATGACCGCGTAGATGTGACCGGCGGTGACCGAGTCGACCGGGTTCTCCTTGTTGGAGTGCATCTGGAAGATCTTGCCGATGCGCTCCTTCTTGCCCTTGGTCGAGTTGATGACCTGGGCACCGGAGTCGATGTGACCGGAGTACACGCGGACGTAGGTGAGGCGACCGAAGAACGGGTGCACCGCGACCTTGAACGCGAGCGCCGAGAAGGGCTCGGAGGACTCCGGCTTGCGGATGATCTCGACCTCTTCGTCCTTGACGTCGTGGCCGATCATCGGCGGCACGTCGAGGGGCGAGGGGAGGTAGTCGATGACCGCGTCGAGCATCGGCTGCACACCGCGGTTCTTGAACGCCGAGCCGCAGAGGATCGGGTACACCTCGGAGTTGATCGTCAGCTTGCGGATCGCAGCCTTGATCTCGGCCTTGGTCAGCTCTTCGCCACCGAAGTACTTCTCGAGCAGTGCATCGTCGGTCTCCGCGACACGCTCGACGAGCTTGGCGCGGTACTCCTCGGCACGCTCCTGGAGGTCCGCGGGGATCTCCTGGACCTCGTACTGGGCGCCCATGGTGACGTCACCCTTGGCATCACCCGGCCACACCTTGGCGTGCATCTCGATGAGGTCGATGACGCCGGTGAAGTCGTTCTCGGCACCGATCGGGAGCTGGAGCACGAGCGGCTCCGCACCGAGGCGGTTGATGATCGTGTCGACGGTGAAGTAGAAGTCAGCGCCGAGCTTGTCCATCTTGTTGACGAAGCAGATGCGCGGGACGTTGTACTTGTCCGCCTGACGCCACACGGTCTCGGACTGGGGCTCGACGCCCTCCTTGCCGTCGAAGACGGCGACCGCGCCGTCGAGGACGCGGAGCGAACGCTCCACCTCGACCGTGAAGTCCACGTGACCCGGGGTGTCGATGATGTTGATCTGGTTGTTGTCCCAGAAGCAGGTCGTCGCGGCCGACGTGATCGTGATGCCGCGTTCCTGCTCCTGCGCCATCCAGTCCATCGTGGCAGCGCCGTCGTGGACCTCACCGATCTTGTGCGTGATGCCCGTGTAGAACAGGATGCGCTCGGTCGTCGTGGTCTTGCCGGCATCGATGTGCGCCATGATGCCGATGTTGCGGACCTTGTTCAGGTCGGTGAGCACGTCCTGTGCCACAGGTTCCTCCGGGAGAGTTGTAGGAGAGGGTGGCGGCCGTCCGGGTGCCGCGGCTCTTGGCCGAGGCACCCGGGCGGTGCCGGATGACTACCAGCGGTAGTGCGCGAAGGCCTTGTTCGACTCGGCCATCTTGTGGGTGTCCTCACGGCGCTTGACCGCGGCACCGAGACCGTTCGACGCGTCGAGGATCTCGTTCATGAGACGCTCGGTCATCGTCTTCTCGCGACGGCCCTTGGCGTACGAGGTCAGCCAGCGGAGCGCGAGGGTGTTCGCGCGGTGCGGCTTGACCTCGACCGGGACCTGGTAGGTCGAGCCACCGACGCGGCGGCTGCGGACCTCGAGGGTCGGTCGGACGTTGTCGAGCGCCTTCTTGAGCGTGACGACGGCGTCCTGGCCGTTCTTGGAGGAGACCCCTTCGAGCGCGTCGTAGACGATGCGCTCGGCGAGGCCCTTCTTGCCGTCGAGGAGGATCTTGTTGACGAGCTGGCTGACGACGGGGGCGCCGTAGACCGGATCGGCGACGACGGGGCGCTTCGGGGCGGGACCCTTACGAGGCATCTAACTCAACCCTTCTTCGCACCGTAGCGGCTACGAGCCTGCTTACGGTTCTTGACGGCCTGGGTGTCCAGGGCACCGCGGATGATCTTGTAACGCACACCCGGGAGGTCCTTCACACGACCGCCGCGGACGAGCACCATCGAGTGCTCCTGGAGGTTGTGGCCCTCACCGGGGATGTAGGCCGTGACCTCGGTGCCGTTCGAGAGCTTCACACGAGCGACCTTGCGCAGGGCGGAGTTCGGCTTCTTCGGGGTGGTGGTGTAGACGCGGGTGCACACGCCACGCTGCTGGGGGTTCGCCTTCAGTGCCGGCGCCTTGGTCTTGACGACCTTGGGCGTACGACCCTTGCGAACGAGCTGCTGGATGGTAGGCAACTGTTCTCCTGGTTCTTCGCTCGTGCTCTCTGGCCGACGCGGTCCGTCGGCTTCCTCATCCCACGCGGACCAACGCCTGACGGCGGAGGGAGATGGGGGATGGAGTGATCGGGAGGCCAGAGGCCTGCAAGATCTGGGCGCGCCCGAAGGCGCACACCCGGAAGAGCCTAGCCGTCGCGACAGACGAGGTCAATCCGTGATAGGTCGGACACCGGCGCGTCCGCTGTGGGCGTGACCGGGGTCGTCGACGTCAGGACCCGGAGTCGGACTGGCCGTTGCCGACGGCCGACACGAAGGTCGCTCCGTCGTCGCTGAACGCGGTGATCCACCCCGAGGCGTTCACCGTGATCGGCCCGGCGGTGGCGGTGCCCCGGCCGGCCGGACCGGTGAACTGCGCCCGGAACGTCGCCGATCCCGCCGAACGGGTCTCGACCGCCCATCCCTTCGACGCCCAACCCCCGACGGCGACCGACGGCCGCGCATCGAGCGTCCATTCCTGGTCGGAGTAGGTGTTCGCCGGGTCCTCGCCGTAGGCGTAGAAGCTGCAGCCGTCGGGAGCTGCGGAGGTCGAGGCAACACAGGCGTCCACCCACGCGTCCACGGCGGTCGACGCCGCCTGTGCCCCCGCGTCGGTCAGGGTCGTCGCCACCACGACCGGGGTGCCGGCAGCGCCGAAGCCCGGGACCGCCGCGGTCGAGTCCGTCGCCGTGAACCACTTGCCCCCGTCGAGGTGCACCCCGTACGAGCCCGGGAACGCGCGGAGGTCAGCAGCACCGGAAGCGTCGGTCCGGACGTCGACGCCCGCGACGTGCACGGTGCTGCGTGGCGGCCCCTGCACGACGACCTGCACCGACCCCAGCGCCGGCGCCCGCAGCGACCAGACGGGGAAGACACCCCAGTCGGTGCCCGACCGCTCGAGTTCGAACGTCGCCGGGACGATCCGGCCCGCCTGGGTCAGCACGGCCTGGACGGTCGCCCGGTCCGACCCCTGCTGGACGGAGGTGATCCGGTGCGCCGTGATCTTGTCCCCGGCACGCGCGTAGGCCGCGTCCGTGAGGAGCACGTCGTCGCGGCCGCGGTCGATGCCGGCGGTCCGGAGGGCGTCGGCGAGGTGGCCGTGCTCGACGTCGTCCAGGAAGGACTCCACGGGCCGCTCGGCCGAGTGGCTGTCCGATCCGACCGACCACCCGATGCCCCCGGCGACGACGAGCAGGACCACTGCTGCGACACCGGCCACGATCCCGACGACAACGCCACGGCGCATCGGTCGACGTCCGCCGCTCGAGGTCGGCGACGACTGGGTGAGGGTCATGGCGGGCGGCAGCACACGGTCGCCGTGCAACGACTCGTCGTCCGGCACCGACTCCCAGCCCGGCGTGCGGTCAGCTCGGTCGGTCATCGGTCCCCCATGGTGCATCGGTCAGCGCTTCCCCGGAATCGTACCGGCCGGGGCGGGGGTGGGCCGCGCCTCCCGTCAGTCCTGTGGACGGACCGGCGGCCGCTGTGACCCCTGTGGATGACTCGCCTGCCAGCGCACCGCGGAGATGCCGCCGACGACGGTCAGGAGGGCGACGACGACCGCACCCACCACGAAGGGACTGAGGGCGTAGCCCGCGGGGAACACCAGGAGCTCGGCGACGTCGGACCGGACCAGGGAGTAGCCCACCGCACCGACCCCGAGCATGACGAGGTAGGTGGTCGCGGCGGCGACCAGACCGGTGACGCCGGGGTTGCCCTCCCGGGCGCCCATCGCGGTCGAGAGGAACACGACGAGTGCGGCACCGACGACCATTGCCGGGCCGAGGTACGGGGTCGCGTCGGGCTGGCGGATCGCCTCGGCATCGGCGAGCAGGGCTTCGAAGCCCGCCACCGCGATGACGAGCGCGATGAAGAGGACGGACGTCATCGTCGCCACCAACCACCGGGACATGGGCCGATCGTAGCCCTCCCCTGCTGACGGGCAGCGACGCGGCTACGGGGCGTCGGCGCGTTCCGGCTCGGGGGCGTGGCCGGCGGGCCGCGGGGTCGTGTCGTGCCGCGTCCGGTGCTGCTGGGTCGTGTGCTGCGGGCCCGTGTGCTGCTGGGCCGTGTGCTGCTGGGTCGCGGCTCGGACGAGGGCGAGGGCGATCGTCGCGGTGATGACGGGGACGGACTCCGTCATCGGGGTGGGGGCATCGGTACCGGTGCCGGTTCCCGTTCCGGGCACGGGCACGGCCACGGCCGGGAGGCTCGGGGCCGCGTCGTCGACGGACGTCACGTCGTCGTCGTGGTCGCGGAGCGCGGGACCGATGACGGGGAGGACCGCGGTGGTCGTCGGCAGTTCGGCGTGGAGGTCGGGGCGACGATTCTCAGACGATCCGGTCACGCGGCGGCGGGCTCGGCGCAGACCCATCCGGACCAGGACGACGGCCGCGACGACCGCCCAGATGCCGTTGACGATGGTCGACGGCACGGCGTGGTGCGCGGCGACGTTGACCGCCACGGAGACTCCTCCGACCAGGTTGAACAGCTGGTACACCGGGCCGTTCGGGATCTTGCCGAGCGAGAAGAGCAGGTAACCGGCAAGAACGGTCACTGCTCCGAACCATCCGAGGAACTCGATGACACCGACGAACACGCGCGACTCCGGGCACGACGAGGAGCGCCCGTTTCGAGGGGCGTCCGAGAGGGAGATGGGCAGCCGCGAGCGCGGGCCCGAGCAGCATCGTAAGGGGAGCCGGCGGCGCGGCGGAAGTGGGAGCTGTCTCTTATACACATCT
>NZ_QKLI01000007.1:0-131226 GCF_003224255.1 Curtobacterium sp. MCBD17_030
ATGACGCGTTACCACCCAACAGAACCATCCCCGGATCTCGAACCAACTAAGCAGTCCAAGATCCGGGGACCAGTTCACAGCTGGCACCGGGCCTCCCGTCCGTCGTGCGCGCCCTGCCTGCGCGCACGGCGGCGTACCGCGGGGCCGGTCCCAGACGCGAAAGCGACAGTTCGCGCCGGTTCTCCCGCGCACATCTGTCGCTTTCGCGTCCCAGACCCGGCTGCGGCGCGGCGACTCAGCGGGACGGGACCGGCGGGCCGAGGGCCAGCAGCACGCCGAACACGGCGGCGACGAGCACGACACCGACCAGCGCCGAGAGCACCGGGCGCCGCACGACCACGAAGAGCAGCCGGTCGAGCGGACCGGGACGTTCCCCGGCTGCCACGCGCCGACGCCAGCCGCCGTCGAGCATGCCGCGGCCGGCGACTCCGACCTCGAACGGCAGCGTCGTGTACGGCACGATCGCGCTCACCCACCCGAGCACCGTGGCGCCGAACGACCACCGCTGGTTCACCGCGACGACCGTCGTGACGACCAGGTACGCCAGGAACACGAAGCCGTGCACCCCGCCTCCGACCCGGACCGGCCAGTCACCGGCACCCAGGCCGTACTTCAACAGCATGCCCACCAGGAGCATCGTCCAGGTCACGAGTTCGGCGATCGCGAGGCCGCGGAACAGGGATCGAGGGGTCATGGCCTCCATCGTGACGGACGCCGGGTGGAAGTCGCGTGGACGAGCGCGGAACGACAGCAGGACGCCCCGGACCAACCACAGCAGGACGCCCCGGACCGCAGAGCCCGGGGCGTCCTGTCTGTGTCGTTCGGCAGTCCGCGTCAGCGTCGGACGGTCACCACCTGCCCGAGCTGGTTCGCACCGGCGGCGGCGTCCCAGGTGCCGACGTTCGCAGTCTGGATCGCGAAGGCCGGGTCACGTGCGACCGAGCGCTCGGCGGCGGGCATCGCGAGCGCGACCTGCCACTTGCCGGACGGCACCTCGGCGAGCGACGCGGTGACGGTCGCGGTGGTGCCGGGCTGCCACGACGACGCGTCGGCACGGACGGGCACGGTGACGTGCCGGTGACCGTTGGTCAGCACGAGCTGCACCGGACGGTGGTTGTACGGCGCTGCCCAGCCGTCGTTGCGCACCGACACCGAGACCGCGGCGTGCTTGCCGGAGGTCACGGTGCTCGAGGTCATCGTGAACCGGTAGCCGAGCTTCTTCGCGGCGTCGGTCATGCCGGCCTGGCCCCAGGTCGACAGGACGTCCTTGTTGTAGTCCAGGTTCAGGTAGCTGTAGTGGTACTTCGCCATCTCGGCCGAGGCGGACGGGTACTCGGACCGCGGTGCGTTCACTGCGCAGGTCTCACCACCGACCGGGACGTACCGGGAGTCGGCGGCGAGGTAGTCCTGGTCGAGCGACAGCGGGTCGGTCAGGAAGGTGCCGAAGTCGTCGGGCGAGGCGAGGAAGCAGTCGTTGTGGTGGCCGATCCGGGAGGCGGGAGAGCCGTTGTGCGCCTGCTGCGGCGTGAGTGCGCCGGCGGTGCCCGACGTCGTGCGGAGTGCGTCCTGCTTCATCTGCATGGTGCGCACCTGGATCGAGCGGCTGGACGGCAGCGCAGCCAGCTCGGCCTTGACGACCTGGCGTCGGGCGTCCTCGTCGGCGTCGGTCAGCACGCCCGGGTTGGCCGGGTCGCTGGCGAAGTGGTCCGTGTAGTAGCCCTCGCCCCAGAGGCCGATGAAGCCCTCCTGCAGCGTCGGGATGACGTCGGCGTTCCGGCGGAGGGTCGGCGTGAGCTGCTTGATGTGTGCGAGCACGGTCGGCAGGTCGGCGTCGCCGTACGGCGCCGAGTACGGCCAGTTGCCGCCCTGGACGTACGCGAAGCGGGTGATCACGCTGACGCCGGCGGCGCGGGCGGTGTCGTAGTCGTGCTGCACCAGCTTCAGCCAGGCCGGGCTGAGGCGCCGCTGGTCGACGAACGCCTCCATGTAGAACACGCGGACGATCTGGGTGACGCCGTCGGCCCGGTAGCCCTCGAGCGTGGCGGCGTCCAGCGGGGTGTAACCGGTACCGTCGGCGCGGTAGTGCGTCTCGGTGGTGTGGTCGAACCCGCGCTGGGGGTTCGGGATGACGGCATCGCTCGCCGTGTAGGTCACGGTGGAGCTGGTCGGTGTCGGGTGACGGTCGCTGTGTGACGACGACGCCCACGCGTTGGTTGGCACGGCGAGTGCGATCACGGCCGCGAGTGCGGCGGTGGTGATGGTGCGGTGCTGCATCGGACGAGCCCCTGTCCTCGGCGCGGGTGCGGATCGACACCCCCTGGTGTCGGCACCTGCGCGAATGTGATCTGAAGGTAGGTCAACCGATCAGAAAACACCAGCACCAGTTCCTCGTATCGATTCGATCTGATCTTGGGTAGCGTGGTCGACATGTCGCAGACGACGGACGCATCGAAGACGCTGCGCGTGGGGGTGGTCGGGCTCGGGTTCGCCGGGACGACGCATCTCGACGCCTACACCGCACTCCCCGGCACCGAGGTGGTGGCGCTCGCGGGCAAGGAGACCGGCCGGCTCCACGAGCTCGCCGAGACCCGCCAGGTGCCGGACACGTACCCGGACTGGCAGGACCTGGTCGCCCGCGACGACCTGGACATCGTGTCGATCGGCGTGCCGAACTCCCTGCACGCCCCGATCGCCATCGCCGCGCTCGAGAGCGGCAAGCACGTCTTCTGCGAGAAGCCCCTCGCGACCACGGGCGCCGAGGCGCAGGCGATGGTCGACGCCGCCGTGGCGAACGACCGCGTGCTCGAGGTCGCCTACAACCACCGCCGCCGCGCCGACGTGCAGTTCCTGGCCGACCACGTCCGCCCCGTCGACGGGCAGGACAGCCCGCTCGGGCACGTCTACCACGCCCGGGCGAGCTGGCGACGACGCGCCGGCATCCCCGGCATCACGTCGTGGTTCACGAACAAGGACGCAGCCGGTGGCGGTCCGCTCATCGACCTCGGTTCGCACGTCCTCGACATCGCGATGCACCTGATGGGCGAGCCGCGCGTCGTGGCCGTCAGCGCCGTCGCGTACAACGAGCTCGGTACCGCCGGACGCGGTGGCAGCACCGGCGGCGGACCCGTCTCCGGTGCGACCGGCCGCCCGTTCGACGTCGAGGACTTCGCGAACGCCCTGCTCCGCTTCGAGGACGGCTCGAGCCTGCAGCTGCAGGCCTCGTGGGCGTCCTACTCGAAGGACGACGAGGACATCGAGGTCGAGCTCCTCGGCTCGACCGGCGGTGCCCGGCTGTTCGTCCGGAACTACGCCACCGAGGGCACGGTCGAGCTGTACTCCGACATCGACGGCGTCCCCGCGGTCACCCGTCCCGCCGTGCACGTCCCGGCCGGCCACCACCAGCGCGTCATCGAGGAGTTCCTCGCCACCATCCGGTCCGGCACGCACGAGGGCCACCACGGCGAGTTCGCGTTGCACCGCACGCGGGTCGTCGACGCCGTCTACGCGTCGGCGCAGGCAGGCCACGAAGTGGAGGTCATCGCATGAACATCGTCGTCTGGAACGAGAACGTCCACGAGACCCGCGGTGACGAGACCGTCCGCGAGCACTACCCCGACGGCATCCACACCGTCGTCGCCGCCGGCCTGGAGGCGCGACTCCCCTCCGCCCACATCGTCACGACCGCCACGCTGCAGGAACCGGAGCACGGCCTGACCGAGGAGCGCCTGGCCGCGACCGACGTCCTGTTCTGGTGGGGCCACATCGCCCACGACGAGGTCGCCGACGAGGTCGTGGACCGCGTCGTCCGGCACGTGCACGCCGGCATGGGCCTGGTGGTGCTGCACTCCGGCCACTACTCGAAGCCGTTCACCCGGCTGATGGGCACGACCTGCTCGCTGAAGTGGCGCAACGACGGGGAGCGCGAGCTGGTCTGGACGACCGCACCCGAGCACCCGATCGCCGCCGGGGTCCCCCACCCGATCGTCATCGACCGCCAGGAGATGTACGGCGAGTACTTCGACATCCCGCGCCCGGACGAAGAGGTCTTCCTGTCGACGTTCGCCGGCGGTGAGGTGTTCCGCTCGGGCGTCGCCTACCGTCGCGGGCTGGGCAGGGTGTTCTACTTCTCGCCCGGCGACCAGGAGTACCCGGTGTACCACCACCCCGACATCCAGCGGGTCCTGGCGAACGCCGCCGAGTGGGCCGCGCCGACCGGTCCACGCCGGCAGCTCACCGCCGACCCCCACCCGAGGGACTGGTTCCTGGCCGACTCGTCGCGTAGACAGGAGGGGTGACTACACCGCAGGAGGTCGACCGCCGCACGGCCCTGATCGAGGCGCTCGACGTCCTCGGTGCGGGACCGGAGGAACGCTTCGACCGGATCACCCGGATGACCCACGAGGCGTTCGGGGTGCCGCTGACGTTCCTCAACCTCGTGCACCACGACCTCGTGACCACGCAGTCGACCTTCGGATGGAACCAGGGCACGAGCGTGCCCGCGAACGAGCAGTTCTGCGCCACGACCGTGCTCACGCCGGAGCCGCTGGTGATCCCGGACACGACGCTCGACCCGCGGTTCGCGCACACCGCGGCCGTCGCCGAGCACGGCATCCGCTTCTACGCCGGCGCGCCGCTCTCGATGCTCGACGGCACCCGAGTGGGCACGCTCTGCATCATGGACTCGCAGCCGCGCGCCTTCTCGGCGATGGACCTCGCGCTCCTGCGGGACCTGGCGCGCTGGGCCGAACGCGAACTCGGGTACGCGCTCGAGCGTGACCGGCTCGCGAGGGTGCGCGCGGCGCTGGTGCCGGACCCGCTGTCGGTCCCCGGCCACGACGTCGCGACGCTCGCCGTGCAGCGCCCGGACGGCGGTGGCGGGCTCACCGACTGGCGGGTCGTCCCCGACGGCGCACTGCACCTGACGGTCGGCGCGGTGGTCGCCGGACGCGTCTCGGCGCTCCTCGCCGCCGACGTCCGTGGCGCACTGGCCGCGCGGACCGACCTCCCGATCGCCGAGGCGGTCGCCGGACTGGAGGCCCAGGTCGCCCCCGACCTCCGGGTCGCCGACGCGGTCGCCGAGCTGGTGCACGCACGGCTCGACCCGACGACCGGGCGCGTCGACCTGGTGGACGCCGGGCTCGGCACCGCGGTGGTCGTCAGCGCCGACGGCAGCGTCCGTCCGGTGCGGTCCACCGAGCTGCCCGTCGGGCTCGGTACCGCGTCGACACCCGGAGCCCGGTCGACGCTGTCGGTCGAGCTGGCAGCCGGCGACCGGCTCGTGCTGGCCTCGGACGCGTGGTCGACCGTGCCCGGTGTCGAGGGACCCGAGGCGATCGCGGCCCTCGTCGCCGCGCAGCCGGACGGCACGGCGGCGGTCGAGCACGTCCGCACGCTGCTGCCCGAGGGCGACCCGGCGACCGACCTGACCCTCGTCGTCGTCACCCGGCACTGAGGTCGTCAGCCAGCACTGAGGTGGTCAGCCGGCTCGGGACCGGCTGCTCAGCGCGTCTGCGCGCCGGGCTTCCCCGCGAACGCCGCCACGAGCAGGGTCGCGAGCATCCCGAACCCGGTCAGCACGACGCCGAGCGCCGCGAGCTGCCAGTACGCACTGGCGACGTGCTGCGGCTGCGTGACGATGTCCGGCCACCACGGGTCGAGGAACGGCACCGAGCCCGGGAACGGGTCGAGCCCGAACATCGCCAGCCCGCCGAGGAGCAGCACGACCCCGAGGGCGGCCATCGTGCCCCGACGGCCGCCGAGCATCCGGACGACGAGCGCCGCCCCCATGCCCACCAGCCCGACGACGGCGAGCGCGAAGGCCGCGACGAACACGGGCTGCGGCACGAGCGAGAACCAGTCGAGCACGGCGATCGGCACGAGCAGCCACCGCCCGGTCCTGGCCCACCGTGCGGGCGTGCGCCATCCATGCATGCCGGAACGGTACGACACGAACCCGGACGACCGCCCGGCTAGCATCGCGAGGTGCCCACACCAGCAGCGGAGGTCGAGGTCGACACCGCCCTCGTCCGCGCGCTGCTCGTCGACCAGCACCCGGACCTCGCCGACCGTCCGCTCGCCGTCGTCGCCTCGGGCTGGGACAACGTGGTCGTCCGCCTCGGCACCGATCTGGCCGTCCGCATGCCCCGACGCGCCGCCGCCGCGGTGCTCGTCGAGCACGAACAGCGCTGGCTGCCGGAGCTCGCCCGCCTGGTCGGTGCCGTGGTGCCCGTCCCGGTGCCGCTCCGCACTGGTCGCCCCGCCCTCGGCTACCAGTGGGCCTGGAGCGTCGTGCCCTGGTTCCCGGGCAGGACGCTCGGCAGCGACGCCGGCGGGCCGGGGGTCGGGGAGGCGCTCGCCGACTTCGTCTCCGCCCTGCACGTGCCGGCCCCGGACGACGCCCCGCTGAACGCGGTCCGGGCCGTCCCGCTCCGCACCCGGACGGACGCCGTCCTGGAACGACTCGGGTCCGGACCGGTCCCGCGCGCCCAGGAGCTGGCGACCGCCTGGCGGACGGCGGCCGACCTGCCGGTGGCTGCCGGGCCTCCCGTCTGGGTGCACGGTGATCTGCACCCGTTCAACCTGCTCGTCGAGACCGGCCCGCGGGGCGACCACCTGTCCGCGGTCGTCGACTTCGGTGACGTGACGGCGGGGGACTCCGCCGTCGACCTCGCGACCGCCTGGTTGACGCTCGACCGGGAGGCCCGGTCCGCCTTCCGCACCCAGGTCACCGCCCAGGACGCCAGCCTGGACGAGCACTCCTGGGGGCGGGCCCTGGGCTGGGCCGTGTCGATCGCGTCGGCGCTCGCCGTCGGTGACGAGTCGGCGTCCCACGCGGTGGCGCGACGCGCGATCGACGCCGTCCTCGACGACTGACGACCTGCTCCGGTTCGCGCACGTCATCGAGACGGGGGCTACCGCGAGCGCGACCACGGGGTTACCGTCTCCCCACACCAATCCGTGCACGTGAAGATCGGGAGGGGCCTCATGACCCTCGAGTTCCGCGTCCAGCACGACGTCGCCACCGACGCCTCCCCCTCGTCCCGGACCGCGCCGCGGGGCCGGGTCCGTCGGGTCCTCGACCACCTCGCCGCCCGACGCACCGCTGCGCAGCTGCGTCGGCTCGATGCCGACCTCGTCGAGCTGTCCGACCTGCAGCGCGTGCTGTCGGACGCCCGCGCGGTCGTCGACCGCGGGTGGATCCAGCACGCGTGGTTCGCCTACGTCGACGACCGGGGGCGGACCCGGACCGCGTCGAGTGCCGCCGCGACGGAGGTGGCCGGCCGTCCCCTCGTCGGCGCGTGCCTGGTCGGAGCCGTCGTCGACGCCGCGGGTGGGCCGCACGCCGTGCACTCGCAGCCGGTGCAGCGCTCCCTGGACCTCGTCTGGCATGCCCTCGCGGCGGCCGAGGGGTCGCCGGTGACCTGGTGTCCCGCGCCGGACATCCGGATGGGCCGCGTGCGTGACCTCACCCGCTGGAACGACAGCGCCGGGCGCACCGCCGAGCAGGTCTCCGGGCTTCTGCTCACGGCCGAGCGGGTCGCCCTGCAGGAGTCCGACCGGGTCGCAGGACGAGCATCCGCGCTCCGTGCACACTCGGGGGCAGTACCCGTCGTCGGTTGAGATCGTTACACACCTCCCAGGATCAGCTCGGTGCTGTGCCGCTGACCAGGGTTTATCGGGACAATGGTTGCTGAGTGGAACCGTCGTTCTCGCGATGGGGACCCCGCCGGGGCTGAGCATCTGCGTAGCTTGGAGGCCGTCCGTTCCCTGATCCGTGGGCCGGACCGTCGACCCGAGGGAGTGCAGAACCGGTGTTCCAGTACATCGCCGAGCGATGGGACCAGATCTGGTTCTCGTCCTGGCAGCACTTCTCGCTGGTCGTCCAGTGCGTCGTGCTCGCGACCATCATCGCCGTGGTCCTCGCGGCGCTCGTCTACCGGGTACCCGGCCTGCGTTCCGCCGCGAACGAGGTCTCCACGGTCGGCCTGACGCTGCCGTCCTTCGCGGTCATCGGTCTGCTGCTCGTGCCGCTCGGGTTCGGCGTCGTGCCGTCCGTCGTCACGGTGACCTTCTTCGCCGCCCTGCCGATCCTCCGCAACGCGGTCGTCGGGCTCAACGAGATCCCACCGGCCGTCGTCGAGTCGGCGCGCGGCATCGGCATGAGCCGCTTCCGCACCCTGGTGCAGGTCGAACTGCCGATGGCGTGGCCGATCATCCTCACCGGCGTGCGGGTCTCCGCGCAGATGGTCATGGGCGTCGCCGCGGTCGCCGCGTACGCACTCGGCCCGGGACTCGGCAGCTTCATCTTCTCCGGGTTGTCCCGCCTCGGTGGCGCGAACTCCCTCAATTCCGTGATCGTCGGGACCGTGGGCGTCGTGTTGCTCGCCCTGGTCCTCGACCTCCTGCTCCTCGGCCTCGGCCGTCTGACCACCTCGAGAGGTATCCGTGTCCAGCACTGAGTCCCCGACCACCGCGCCCGACACCGACGTCACCGGCCGGAGCATCCTGCTCGACAAGGTGACGAAGCGGTACCCGGGCCAGGCGAAGCCCGCCGTCGACGGCATCACCCTCGAGATCCCGGCCGGCAAGATCGTCATGCTCGTCGGCCCTTCGGGCTGCGGCAAGACCACCACGCTGAAGATGATCAACCGGCTCATCGAGCCGACCGAGGGTCGCATCGTGGTCGGCGACGACGACGTGACCAAGATCGACGGCGACGAACTGCGTCGCCGGATGGGCTACGTCATCCAGGCCGGCGGACTCTTCCCGCACATGACGGTCGCGGCGAACATCGCGGTCGTGCCGAAGATGCTCGGCTGGTCGAAGGACAAGATCGCCGCCCGGGTCGACGAACTCCTCGACCTCGTCTCGCTCGACCCGGACACCTACCGCGACCGCTACCCCCGTGAGCTCTCCGGCGGACAGCAGCAGCGTGTCGGGGTCGCCCGCGCCCTCGCCGCGGACCCGCCCGTCCTGCTCATGGACGAGCCGTTCGGTGCAGTCGACCCGATCACACGGCAGCGCCTGCAGGACGAACTGATCCGCATCCAGGCGGAGCTCCACAAGACGATCGTGATCGTCACCCACGACTTCGACGAGGCCGTGAAGCTCGGCGACTGGATCGTGGTGTTCTCCGAGGGCGCGCACATCGTGCAGTACGACTCCCCGGAGCGGATCCTCGCCGAACCCGCGAACGAGTTCGTGGAGAACTTCATCGGCTCGGGTGCCGGCCTCAAGCAGTTGACCCTGACCCGCGTCCGCGAGGTCGGACTGGCCGACGCCGTCACCTGCTCCCCGGGCGAGCAGACGGAGGCCGTGCTCCAGCGCATGCGCGAGGCCGGCGGTCACGGGCACGCCGTCGTCGTCGACCGGCGTCAGCGGCCGATCGGGTGGCCGTCGCGCCGCCAGCTCGAGCGTCTCGACCGGATCCCGGAGGGCATCGAGGCCGGTCTGCCCGTCGTGTCCGAGGCGTCCACCCTCAACGACGCGCTCGACACCATGCTCGTCTCGAGTGCCGGTGCAGCGCTGGTGACCGGTCGTCGGGACGCGTTCCGGGGCGTCATCACGGTCGAGACGGTGATGGACGCCATCACCCGAACCCGTGCCGCTGCCGCCGAGGAGCAGGCCTACACGCCCGTCGGGACGAACACGAACCCGATCGAGGGGATGCCGAGCACGCCCGTCGTCGACCTCGATGACGAGCCGGCCGGCTCCGCCGACGACTCGCTCGCCACCGACGCTGCGCACTCCGACGGTCGGGACGACCGGTGAGCGACGTCGTCGTCACCGCATCCCCGGCGACCGGGGAGCGGACCAGCTGGCGAGGACTGGTCATCCAACCGGTCGTGATCCTCGTCGTCCTCGGCGCGTTCGCCGTCTGGCTCGCCACCGCGGACCTGACCCCCACCGAGCGCACGACCCTGAACCCGTCCGGGCTGCTCGACCTCGCCCGGCAGCACCTCATGCTCACCCTCATGTCGACCGTCATCGTGCTCGTCGTCGCCATCCCGCTCGGCATCGCGCTCACCCGCGGGCCCCTGCGGAAGGCGAGCGGAGCGATCCTGGCGGTCGCCAACTTCGGCCAGGCCGCACCTGCAGTCGGCCTGATCGTGCTCCTCGCGTTCTGGCTCGGGTTCACGTTCTGGGCCGCGGTGGTCGCCCTCGTGCTCTACGCGATCCTGCCGGTGCTCCGGAACACGATCATCGGCATCGAGAGCGTCGACGCCCGGCTCGTCGAGGCCGGTCGGGGCATGGGCATGAGCGCCGCCGCCGTCCTGCTCAAGGTCGAACTGCCGCTCGCCGTCCCCGTCATGCTCGCGGGCATCCGCACCGCGCTCGTGCTCCTGGTCGGGTCGGCCGCCCTCGCGACCTTCATCGGTGCGGGCGGCCTCGGACTGCTCATCACCACCGGCGTGAACCTGTTCCTGCCGAAGGTCCTCGTCTCCGGGGCGCTCCTCATCGCGCTCCTCGCCCTCTCCATCGACTGGCTCGGCCGCATCGTCGAGACGTTCGCCCGACCGAAGGGACTCCGATGACCCGCCGCACGCGCACCCCGGGCCGCCGAGCCCGCCGTCTGCTCGCCGCCGCCGCGCTGGCGGGCGTGGCCACGAGCCTCCTGGCCGGATGCGGTCTGCAGCCGGCGGCGTCGTTCGTGCCGGCCGCAGCGCCCGGCACGATCAAGCACATCGACGACCTGCCGGAGGGCGCGGCGCTCACCGTCACGTCGAAGAACTTCACCGAGCAGCTCGTCCTCGGCAAGATCGCGGTCCTCGCCGCCTCCGCCGCCGGCTTCGACGTCACGGACGAGACGAACGTGCCCGGTTCGGTGGCCGTCCGGCAGCTGATGACCTCGCACGACGCCGACCTGACGTACGAGTACACCGGTACCGCGTGGCTGACCTTCATGGGGCACAAGAAGGGCATCCCGGACAAGACCGAGCAGTGGCAGGCGGTCAAGGACGAGGACGCCGGCAACGGGCTGACCTGGCTCCCCCCGGCGCCGATGAACAACACGTACGCATTCGCGGTGCGTGACGAGGCGGTGAAGGACCTCGACGGCATCACGAAGCTCTCGCAGATCGCCGACCTGCCCGCCGACGAGCGCACGTTCTGCGTCGAGTCCGAGTTCAACTCCCGCGCGGACGGCTTCAAGCCGATGCTCGAGAAGTACGGACTGGACCTCGGCGGTTCGGGCGACAACGCCATCGCGAAGAAGAACGTCGACATCCTCGACACGGGCACCGTCTACACGGCGACCGACCGCGGCACGTGCAACTTCGGCGAGGTGTTCACCACCGACGGCCGCATCAAGTCACTCGGGCTGACGGTCCTGCAGGACGACCGCGGGTTCTTCCCCGCGTACAACGTCGCGCCGGTGCTGTCGAGCTCGGCGCTCCAGGAGTACCCGCAGCTCGAGGGCATCTACGACCAGATCTCGCCGAAGCTCACCGACGCGGTGCTGCAGGAACTCAACCGGCAGGTGGACGTCGAGGGACGCGAGCCGGCGGACGTGGCGTTCGAGTGGATGGTGAAGGAGGGCTTCATCACGAAGCCCTGAGGTCGCGACGTGACGATGTCAGGGCGGGAGGCTCCCCACCGGTCACGGCCGGCCTGCCGCTGGCGCGTCAGTCCGGAACCGACCGACGTGGGCCCAGGTGTCAGCTGGCACCGCGCCTCCCGACCGTCCGTTCCGCCGCCCGCCGGGACCCGGTCGCCGGTATCGTCGACGCATGGCACTGTTCGGACGACGCAAGCCCGACGTGCGCGATCGGCCCGTCAGCCAGGTCGAGCTGAAGCGCGCGGTGGACGAGGGGTTCCTCATCGCCCGGGCAGCGGTGATCGTCGCCGTGGCGAACCGCATCATCACCAACGCCTTGCGCGACCAGGGGTACTTCGACCATGCCCTGATCGCCGACGCCGCGCGTCAGGAACTGCACCGGATGGCCGAGGAGCAGCGTGGCGACGCCGAACGGATGCGGGAGATCCGGGTCCGGTCGAGCAAGCAGGGCGGGCGCTCGCAGCACCAGCACGACTACCGGCGCGGCGACGACCTCAAGCTCCGCACCCGCGAGGCGACGTACGAGGAACTCGCCGCGCGCCTCGACGCCCGCCGGGACGACCAGCACTTCGTCGACGGCATCGTCCTCGCCGCCCGTGCCCGCGCATGGGACGACATCGGCACGACCGTCGTCGGCCGTCTCGGCTGGGCCCAGCGGCCCGCCGACGACTACGAGGTCGGGCGCGACGAACGGCTGCAGCAGCTCCTCGACGAGGACTTCGCGACCCTCGTCGCCGAGCACCCGGTCGGATCCGGCACCGCGGTCGGCGCGGACGAGCCGGACACCGACGGACCGGATGACGGCACCGACCCGGCCGAGGCGGACACCACCTCGAGTTGACCGGGCGCACGGTGCCGGACGCGGGCCTCGACCCGTGTCCAGCCGTCGCTCCGTAGGCTCGCCCGCATGGTTGATGCGGTGGTCGTCGGAGCCGGACCGAACGGGCTGGCCGCAGCGGTCACCCTCGCTCGGGCCGGCCTCAGTGTCGAGGTCGTCGAGCGGAACGACACGATCGGCGGCGGGGCCCGGACCAAGGAGCTCACGCTGCCCGGCTACCTGCACGACGTCTGCTCCGCGGTGCACCCGATGGCACTGCAGTCCGAGTTCTTCCGGGCGTTCGGGATGGAACGGCGCATCGAGCTCCGGCTGCCCGAGGTGCAGTACGGTCACCCGCTCGACGGCGGCCGTGCCGGCATCGCGTACCAGGACCTCGACCGCACCGCCGACGCGCTCGGAGTCGACGGCCGTGCCTACCGGCAGCTGATGGCCCCACTGGTGTCGCACGCCGACGAGGTCTCCGACTTCGCCACGGACGCCCTCCTGCACGTGCCACGACACCCGGTGACCGTGGCCCGCTTCGGGCTCCGTGCGCTCGAGCAGGGGACCCGCGCGTGGAACGCACGCTTCCGCGACGACGTCGCTCCGGCCATGATCAGCGGTGTCGCGGCGCACTCCATCCAGCACATGCCCTCGCTCGCCACCGCGGCCGCAGCGCTGTCGCTCGGCGTGTACGCGCACGCCCGCGGTTGGCCGGTGCCGATCGGCGGCAGCCAGGCGATCGTCGACGCGCTCGCCGCCGACCTGGTCGCACACGGCGGCACGATCGAGACCGGGCGGGAGGTCCACTCCCTCGGCGACCTCACCCCGGCCAAGGCGGTGTTCTTCGACACGAGCGTCCCGTCCATGCTCCGGATCGCCGGCAACCAGCTGCCCGCACCGAAGCGCGGCGCCCTGCGGCACTTCCGGTTCGGCAACGCGGCGGCCAAGGTCGACTTCGCGCTGTCCGAGCCGGTGCCGTGGACGAACCCCGAGCTCCACCGCGCCGGCACCGTGCACATCGGCGGCACCCGGGCCGAGATCGCCGAGGCCGAGGCGCAGGTCGCCCGCGGTCAGGACCCCGACCGCCCCTACGTCCTGGGCTCCGAGCCGACCGTCGTCGACCCGAGCCGGGCCCCCGCGGGCGGACACGTCTTCTGGGCGTACGCCCACGTCCCCGCCGGCTCGACGGTCGACCACCAGGAGTCCGTCATCCGTCAGATCGAACGGTTCGCCCCGGGCTTCCGCGACACCATCGTCGCGACGAACAGCCGGACCGCCGAGGACATGGAGCAGTACAACCCGAACTACTCCGGCGGGGACATCGCCGCCGGTGCCGCGAGCTTCTGGCAGCTGGTGAAGCGGCCCGTGCTCTCGAGTGACCCGTGGCGGATGGGCGGCGGCATGTACCTGGTGTCGCAGTCCGCGGCTCCCGGTCCCGGGGTGCACGGCATGGCAGGCTGGCACGCGGCGAAGAGCGCCCTCCGACACACCTACGGGTTGCCGGTGGACGTCGACCTGGCACCGAGGAGCTGACATGGCGAAGAACGTCCGGATCATCCACTGCACGCCCGAGGAGGTCTTCGACGTCCTCCGCGACGGCTGGCTCTACCCCACCTGGGTGGTCGGCGCGTCCCGGATGCGCGGCGAGGACCCCGGCTGGCCCGCGGTCGGCACGAAGCTGCACCACTCGTTCGGGGTGTGGCCGCTCGTGATCAACGACACGACGAGTGTCCTTGAGTACGACGAGCCCCGACGCATGGTGATCCAGGCGCGCGGGTGGCCGGTGGGGGAGGCCCGCGTCGAGGTCGAGGTCGAACCCCACCCCCGCGGCTGCCGGGTCACCCTGCGGGAGAACCCCGTGAAGGGCCCGGGGACGCTCGTTCCCGGCTTCCTCGCACAGCCCGGCATCTGGGTCCGCAACCACGAGACGGCACGCCGCCTCGGCTGGGTCGCAGCCGGTCGCGCGCGCAGCCACTGAGCCCTCCGCGAGACGCCCCCATCGACGCGAGACGCCACGGTCTGTGCGAGACGCCGCCTGAGTCGGCGGCGTCGTGCGCACTCGGCGGCGTCTCGCAGCCACCGGCGCCCGCCTACTCCTCGCGGGAGAACGCGCTCGCGCGGGCGACCTGGTCGGCGGTCAGGGCGACGCCCGTGTACCGCTCGAACTGGCGTGCCGCCTGCAGGGCGATGACCTCCGCGCCCGTGATGACGTGCGCACCGGCGTCGCGGCCGGCCCGGACGAGCGGGGTCTCGGAGGGGAACGCGACCACGTCGAAGACGGTGCCCGCGGCGGCGATGCGGTCCGGCGCGAACGACAGCGCGGCCTCCTGGTCGCCACGCATGCCGAGCGGGGTGACGTTGACGAGCACGTCGGCGTCCCCGGCCTGCTCCTCGGCGCCGACCCACGTGTACCCGTACTGGTCGGCCAGGGCGCTGCCGGTCGCCTCGTTGCGGGCGACGACGGTGAGGTGCTCGAACCCGGCACCGCGGAAGGCCGCCGTGACCGCCTTCGCCATGCCGCCGGAGCCCCGTAGGAGCACGCGGGCGTCACGGTCGACCCCGTGCGAGTCGAGCAGTGCGGCGACGGCCTCGTAGTCGGTGTTCGACGCGGTGAGGACCCCGGCGTCGTTGACGATCGTGTTGACGGAGCGGATCGCGGCCGCGGACTCCTCGAGTTCGTCGACGAGGGGGATCACGTCCTCCTTGAACGGCATCGACACCGAGCACCCGCGGATGCCGAGCGCCCGGATGCCCGCGACCGCCCCGGGCAGGTCCGTCGTGGTGAACGCCTTGTAGACGTAGTCCAGCCCGAGTTCGTCGTAGAGGAAGTTGTGGAACCGGGTGCCGATGTTGCTCGGACGGGCGGCGAGTGAGATGCAGAGCTGCATGTCCTTGTGGAGGATGGGCATGTCGTCAGTGTCCCACGTGGCAACGATGGAGCGGTCCATCACACATCCGTCCGCGAGGAGTGCGGCGTCCGTCGCCGCCCTGGCGTACCGTGACCGGGGATGACTGCTCTCCCTGACACCATGCGCGCCGTCCGCTTCGAGGAGTGGGGCGACCGTTCCGTCCTGCACGTCGCCGAGGTCCCCGTTCCCGAGGTCGCTCCCGGCCGCGTGCTGGTGAAGGTCCGCGCCGCCGGCGTCAACCCCGGCGAGTCCGCGATCCGCCAGGGCCTCGTCGACGACCACGACCCCGAGAAGCTGCCCTCCGGCCAGGGCACCGACCTCGCCGGAACGGTCGCCGCGATCGGCCTCGACGTCGACGGGTTCGAGGAGGGCGACGAGGTCCTCGGCTGGTCGTGGGAGCGCTCGAGCCAGGCGGAGTACGTCTCCGTCCCCGCCGGGCAGCTCGTCCCGAAGCCCCGTCTGCTCTCGTGGGAGGCCGCCGGTGGCCTGGACGTCGCCGCGACCACCGCTGCCGCCGCCGTCCGCGCCGTCGACCCGCGAGCCGGCGAGACCGTCGTCGTGTCCGGTGCCGCCGGCGGCGTCGGCTCGTTCGTCACGCAGCTGCTGACCAACGAGGGCGTCGACGTCATCGCGATCGCCTCCGAGTCGAACCACGACTGGCTGCGGTCCAAGAACGCCCGTCCGGTCGCGTACGGCGACGGGCTCGAGGACCGGATCCGCGAGCTCGCCACGAACGGCATCGACGCCGTCATCGACACGTTCGGCGCCGAGTACGTGCATCTCGGCATCACCCTCGGCGTGCCCACCGACCGGATCGAGACGACGATCGCCTTCGCGGCCGCGGCCGAGGTCGGCGCCAAGGCGTCCGGCAGCGCCGACACTGCCGACCCCGAGATCCTGTCGGCACTGGCGAACATGGTGGCGGATGGTTCGGTCGAGGTCCCGATCGCCGCCACCTTCCCGCTCGACGCGGTGCAGGACGCCTACGCCCAGCTCGAGGAGCGCCACACCCGCGGCAAGATCGTCCTGCTCCCGTAGGACTGGTCATCCGAGAGCAGCCCCAGGCCGGGAGGCCCGTGCCGCGCTGGTGGGGTTGTCCCCACCCCGGGACGGGAGGCTGCCCCATGCCGTCGCGCGGCGTGGACCCGTAGCGTCGAGGACATGACGAACACACTGCACCGCCCCCGTGCCGGCCGACTGCTCGCCGGTGTCTGCGCCGGCATCGCGGACCGCTTCGGTTGGTCCCGCACCGGCGTCCGCGCCCTCTGGGTCGTCCTCAGCCTGTTCCCCGGTCCGCTCTGGATCGCCTACGTCGTGCTCTGGATCATCATGCCGGTGCAGGGTCAGCACCGCTGAGGTCGCCCCGGCGCCGGTCGTCGGCACCACGCACAGCCGTCCCGTCCGGACGGCGTAGGGTGTCGGCGTGCCGGTCTCCGTCTTCGATCTGTTCAGCATCGGTGTGGGGCCCTCGAGCTCCCACACGGTGGGCCCGATGCGCGCGGGCGTCGACTTCGCCGGACGTGTCGTCGGACTGCCGGTCACGAGCATCCGGGTCGACCTCTACGGCTCACTCGCCTCGACCGGGCACGGGCACGGGACGCTCGGCGCCGTCGCGATCGGCCTGATGGGACACCGGCCGGAGGACATCGACCCCGACGTCATGACCGCCGCGCTCGAGGGCCTCGAGTCCAGCGGTCTCCTGACGCTGGCGGGCGGCCCGACGGTCGCGTTCCGGCTGGCGGACATCGTCCTGCACCCGCTGACCATGCTGCCCCGGCACCCGAACGCCATGCGCCTGCGGTCCTTCGACGCCACCGGCACCGAGACCGCCGTGGAGACCTACTACTCGATCGGCGGCGGGTTCATCGCCCGCGACGGCGACGAGGAGCCGGGCGAGGACGTCGCCGGCACCGCGATCCCGGTCGAGACCGACGCGGTGCCCCACCCGTTCTCCAGCGGAGCCGAGCTGTTGGCGGCCTGCGCGACCACGGGCCTCCCGGTCAGCGGCGTCGCCCTCGCCAACGAGACGGCGACCCGCCCCGAGGCCGAGGTGCGCGACCGGCTCCTCCGCATCCACGCCGTGATGGAGGACTGCGTCGACCGCAGCGTCCGTCGCACCGGTACCCTGCCGGGCGGGCTGGAGGTCCGGCGCCGAGCCGCCGACTGGTTCGAGCAGCTGACCCGTGACGACCCCGGTCACGACCCGCTCTTCGCGATGGAGTGGACGAACCTCACCGCCATGGCCGTGAACGAGGAGAACGCCTCCGGAGGCCGTGTCGTCACCGCCCCGACGAACGGCGCAGCCGGGATCATCCCCGCGGTCCTCTTCTACGCGCTCACCTACGTGCCGACGATCACGCCCGACCGACGGGACGACGCGATCGTCCGCTTCCTGCTGACCGCGGGCGCCGTCGGCTCGATCTACAAGGAGCGGGCGTCCATCTCCGGTGCGGAGGTCGGATGCCAGGGCGAGGTCGGCTCGGCCGCCTCGATGGCCGCCGCGGGACTCGCCGAACTGCTCGGCGGGACGCCCGAGCAGGTCGAGAACGCGGCCGAGATCGCGATGGAGCACAACCTCGGACTGACGTGCGACCCGGTCGGTGGCCTGGTGCAGATCCCGTGCATCGAGCGGAACGCGATCGCGGCGAACAAGGCCGTCAACGCCGCCCGGATGGCGCTCCGTGGCGACGGCGTGCACCACGTCTCGCTCGACCAGGTCGTCGAGACCATGCGCCAGACCGGCGCGGACATGTCGCACAAGTACAAGGAGACCGCGATGGGCGGTCTCGCGGTGAACGTCCCGCTCTGCTGACCCGGCCCCGGAACTGGGGCTGCGGCGGGCGTCGAGCGGCGGGGTAGCGTGCACCGTCCGGAACCTGCCGGACCGGCGGCCAGGGACGGTCGTCGTCTCGGATCTCCGGAAGCGATCGCCGATGTCACGCCGCACCCCGACCCTCCTCGCCGTGTCCGCCGTGGTCGCGGCACTCGCCGTGACCGGCACGGGCCTGCCGGCGCAGGCATCGACCGCCGCCAGCGCGACCGCCGCCCCAGCGACCGCTGCGCCAGCGACCGCTGTGCCGGCCGCCGGTGGCGTCCCCGCACCCACCGACCCCACGGTCGGCGCGACCCCGGGTGACACCCCCGTCGACCTGACGCTGGTGCTCCGGCCGGTCGACCCGGCCGCGCTCGCCGCCCTGCCCGTGGCGACCACCGGGGACAGCGCCGCCCAGCGCGCGGACGCCGTGGAGGCCGTGGCCCCCGTCGACGACGCCCGGTCGCGCGCACGATCGGTCCTGACCGGCGCCGGCTTCACCGTGACCGACTCGGACACGTGGGAGGTCGAGGCGCACGGCACCGCTGCCCAGGCCGAGGCCCTGTTCGACGTGGGCCTGGTCGGCACCGGTGACGGCATGCACCCGACCGCGGAGCCGGCGCTGCCGCAGTCCTTCGGCGGGTCCGTCGTCTCGGTGCTCGGGCTCGATGCCCGCCCGGCGCTCGCCCATGCGGCCGTCCCCGCCGGGTACGCGCCCGCCGACCTCGCCGGCGCGTACCGGTCCTCGGGCTCGGCCACGGCGGGGGCCGGCGCGACGATCGCCACCGTGCAGTTCTCCGGGTGGGACCGCAACGACCTCAGCGCCTCCGCCGCAGCGACGGGGCGTCCACTGCCGGCGCTCGACCAGATCGCGGTCGCGGGAGCGGACCCACACGTCGGCGACGGTTCCCAGGGTGAGACCGAGGTCGCCCTCGACCAGCAGGCCCTGCTCGCCGTCGCCCCGGGAGCCCGGCAGCGCGTGTACGTGACGGAGAACTCGTTCCGGGGCAGCTACGACGCGTACAGCCGGATCGCGGACGAGGTGCGGACCGCCGGCATCACCGCGGTGAGCATCTCCTGGGGCAGTTGCGAGACGCAGACCCCCGCGGCGGCCCGGGCCGCACTCGACGCCGCCCTGGCGCGCATCGTCGCTGCCGGTGCCACCGTCTTCGCCGCCACCGGAGACGACGGCGCGCGCTGCCCGACCGGACCGACGACGACCATCCGCGACGTGTCGTACCCGGCGTCCTCGCCCGCGGTCGTCGGCGTCGGCGGTACCTCGCTCACGAAGACGGGGACGAAGACGGGGACCGCCTGGACCGAGGCGGGCTGGTCGAACTCCCTGGGTGGCGGCGGGGGCGGGACCTCGAGCGCCTACGCCAAGCCCGCGTGGCAGACCGGGACGGGCATCAGCGGAACGAAGCGCCTGCTGCCCGACGTCGCCGCACTCGCCGACCCGGCGAAGGGGCTCGGGGTGTACCTGTCGACCGCGCACGGGTTCGTGCTCGGTGGCGGGACCAGCCTGGCGTCCCCGGTGCTCGCCGGCCAGCTCGCGGTCGCGTTGACCGCCCGCGGGTGCGCCGCCGGCGTCGGTGACGTCCACCAGGCGCTCTACCGGAACCCGGCCGCGTTCCGCGACGTCGTCACCGGCGGCAACGGCACGGCGCGGGCAGCCCGCGGCTGGGACGCGGCGACCGGACTCGGATCGCCGAACTGGTCGGCCCTGGGGCGCGTGCTCCCGAAGGCCTCGGACTGCACGGCGCCGACCACGACCGCCGCCGCAGCCGGGGCGACCGCGACCTCGATCGCCTCCGGGAGCCGGACCGTGCCCGCCGGGACGTCGATCCACTCACCGTACGGGCAGTACTGGCTCGACCTGCAGGGCGACGGCTCGCTCGTCGAGTGGGGCAACGGTCGACGGCTGTGGCGGAGCAGCGGAACGGCCGCGGGCGCGGCGCTCCGACTCGACGCGACCGGTCGACTCGCCGTCGTCGCCCCGTCCGGTGCGGTCCTCTGGTCGACGTCGTCCCGGACCACCTCCGGCGGCGCCCGCCTGACCGTCGACGACGCCGGCGACGTGCGACTGACCGCCCGCGACGGGAAGCTCCTCTGGCACAACGGCGCACCGGGCACCGACCAGCTCGTGCCCGGCGCCACCCTCGTCGCCGGGCAGTCGATCCGGGACGCGAGCGGGACGCGGCGCTTCGGCGTCCGGTCGAACGGGCTCCTCGTCGCGAGTTCCGGCAGCACGCGCCTCTTCCAGAAGACCGGCGGTGGTGCGGGGTCGTCCCTGCTGCTCCTGCCGAACGGCGACCTCGTGCTCGCGGGGCCCCTCGGGACCACACGCTGGTCGACCGGCACGGGCCGGAAGGGTGGAGCCGGCGTCACGCTCCGGATGCAGTCGGACGGGAACGTCGTGCTCCGGAAGGGCACGTCGGCGATCTGGGCGAGCCGCACCCGGGGGTGACCCCGGCCAGGCCCCGGCCGGGCCCGACCGCCCCGGACCTACCCGGCGAGCAGCGTGAGCAGCCGGGCGGTCTCGGCGGCGACGGCGTCCCGGCCCGCGGCGACGTAGCGGCGCGGGTCGACCAGGTCCGGTCGTTCGTCGAGCACGTCGCGCAGCGCCCGGGTGAACAGCCCGTTCAGGTGCGTCGAGATGTTGATCTTCGTCATGCCCGCGCGGACCGCGCCCCGCAGCTCGTCGTCGGACAGCCCGGACGAGCCGTGCAGGACCAGGGGCACCGGGACGGAGGCCCGCAGCCGCTCCACGAGGTCACGGTCGACCGACGCCTCGCGCGTCTGCATCGCGTGCGACGTGCCGACGGCGACCGCCAGGGCGTCGACCCCGGTCGCCGCCACGAACGCGGCAGCGTCGGACGGGTCGGTGCGGACGCCGGGAGCGTGCACGCCGTCCTTGCCGCCGACCTCGCCGAGCTCGGCCTCGATCGCGATGCCCGCTGCGTGGCACCGGTCGGCCAGCGCCCGGGTCGCGGCGACGTTCGCGTCGTAGTCCAGGTGCGACCCGTCGTACATGATCGAGTCGACGCCGAGGTCGATGCCCGCGTGCACCAGTGCGGTGTCCTCGATGTGGTCCAGGTGCACGAGGACCTCCACGTCGGCGGCCCGCGCGACGGCCTGGGTCGCGGTGACGATCGGCGCCAGCCCGCCGTGGTAGCGGATGCAGTTCTCGCTGACCTGCAGCACCACGGGCAGGCCGGCCCGCTCGGCACCGGTGACGATCGCCTCGGCGTGCTCGAGCAGGACGACGTTGAACGCGCCGACACCCCGACGGGCGGTGCGTGCGGAATCGAGGAGGCCGGTGAGGGCGAGGGCGGTGGTCATGTGGGGCTCCCGGTTCGGTCGAGCTGGGTGGTGAATCGGTCGACGGCGGCGAGGTCGACCTCGCCCGCGACGGGGCGGAGGACCGCGGCGGCGCCGTACGCGGCTGCGGAGACCAGGGCGCGGTGGAGGACGTCGGGTGCGGTGACGTCGGCGGCCGTCCGGGGGCCCGGTGCGGTCAGCGCGAGGACGAGCCCGGCGGTGGCGGCGTCCCCGGCACCGGTCGGGTTGCCGTGCACGTCGGGCACCGCGGGGACGGTCACGACCGCGTCCGGCGTGTGGGCGGTGATGCCCGCCGATCCCGCGGAGACGACGACGACCCCGGCTCCGCGTGCGAGCAGGTCGAGGGCACCGGAGCGTTCGTCCCGCGCGCCCGTGGCGTCGAGGAGTTCCTCCCGGTTCGGCTTGCAGACCGTGGCGCCGGCTGCGGCCGCCTCGAGCAACGACGGCCCCGACAGGTCGGCGACGACGAGCAGGCCGGCGTCGACCGCGCCGCGGATCCAGGGCCGGACCACGCTCGGGTCGGTCCCGCGTGGCAGGGACCCGGACACCACGAGGGCGCTCGCAGCCGCCTGCGCGTTGCGCACGGCACCGGTCACGGCGGCCCATTCGTCCGCCGTCACCGCCGGCCCCGGCTCGCCGTACATCGTCGGGTGGACGTGGTCGTCGACGACGGTGACCGTGGTCCGGGTGTCGCCCACGACCGGCACGGCGGCCGTCGTGAGGCCGTCCCGCTGCAGCGCCGCGGCGACCCAGGCACCGCTCGTCCCGCCGAGCGGCAGGACGGAGGTCGTCGGCACCCCGGCGGCGTCGAGCACCCGGGCGACGTTGACGCCCTTCCCGCCGGGACGGCGGACGACGTCCAGGACGCGCTGGGTGACCCCGACGACCTGATCGGCGACGCGGTAGGTGACGTCGACCGCGGGGTTCGGGGTGACGACGACGATCACGCGGGGACCTCCAGGGCGGTGGGGCGGCCCTCCGGGTCGAGGACGACGAGGTCGGCAGCGGCACCGACGGTGAGGGGTGGACGCAGGCCGAGCAGGGCGGAGGCGCGCACGGACGAGGCAGCCACGGCCTCCCGGACGTCGGGACGAGCGGCGTCGTCGGGACGAGCGGTGAGGACCCGGGCGACGGCGTCACCGACGGTGATCGTGCTGCCGGCCAGCG
The DNA here is from genome assembly GCF_003224255.1 of Curtobacterium sp. MCBD17_030. Taxonomy (NCBI): domain Bacteria; kingdom Bacillati; phylum Actinomycetota; class Actinomycetes; order Micrococcales; family Microbacteriaceae; genus Curtobacterium; species Curtobacterium sp. MCBD17_030. The sequence continues at coordinate 22,608 of NZ_QKLI01000007.1, forward strand.
ATGACCCGTCGGCGAGCATCGCGACCCCGCCGTCGACCACGACGTCCGATCCGGCGATCCGGTAGGGCCCGTCGGCGCAGCCGGTGGCGGCCATCGCGTCCGAGACGAACACCAACCGGTGACCGGCAGCGCGGCGGACCAGGTCGACGGTGACCGGGTCGAGGTGGTGGCCGTCGACGATGCACTCCACGGTCAGGCGCTCGTCCGTCAGGGCGACCCCGACCGGACCGGGCTCACGGTGGTGCAGCGGCGGCATGCCGTTGAAGAGGTGGGTGACCAGGGTCGCACCGGCGTCGACCGCGCGCTGCACCTGCTCGGTGTCGGCGTCGGTGTGCCCGATCGCGGCGACGACGCCGGCGTCGACCAGATGGTGGATCGTCTCGATCGCACCGGGGAGTTCGGGGGCGAGCGTGACCACCCGGAGGGCCCCGCCTCCGGCGTCGACCAGGAGTTCGACCTCGGCGGGGGTCGGTGGGTGCAGCAGGGCGACCGCGTGCGCACCTCGTCGGGCAGGTGCGAGCCACGGGCCCTCGAGGTGCAGCCCGGCGAGCGTGCCGTCGACGACGAGCGGGCGCAGCCGGTGGAGCGCGGCGACCGTGTCCGGGACCGCCCCGGTCGCGATCGACGCGACCAGGTGCGCGGTACCGCGTCCGGCGTGGTGGGCGACGGCGGCGCGGGCCTCGTCGGCCGAGCACGAGGCGAAGTCGTGGCCGAGCGCGCCGTGTGCGTGCAGGTCGACGAAGCCCGGGACGACGGTGCCCGGGGCATCGACCACGCGGTCGTGTGCCGGTGCCGGTCCGGCGCCGACCGCGGCGACCCGACCGTCGCTGACCGCGATCCAGCCGTCGACCAGGTCGAGTTCCGCGGTGACCACCCGGGGGGCGCGGACGAGCGTCGTCACGCGGACACCGCGGTCGGGCCGTCGTCGACGCGCTGGTGACGGGCGGGGAGGTCGCGCCCCAGCAGCTCCCGTGCGAGGAGAGCGGCACCGATCGCGCCCGCGGCGTCACCGTGTCGTGCGCCGACGAGGGCCGGGACCCGGACGCCCACCAGCCGGTCGCTCAGCGCCGCGGTGAGGGGGTCGAGCAGCAGCGGACCGGACTGCGCCAGTCCGCCGCCGATGACCAGCGTGTGACACCCCGCGGCGGCCGTCAGCCAGGCGAGGGCGTCGGCGAGGACGCCGACGCAGTCGTCCCACACCTGGCGGGCGAGGAGCTCGCCGTTCTGGACGCGGAGCATCGCTGCGTGCGCGGTCGGCGCGTCGCTCCGGCGCGCGACGGCACCGGCCGAGGCGATCTCCTCGACCCGGAGGCCCGCGTGCGGACCGTGGACGATGCGGACCTGACCGATCTCGCCGGCCCAGCCGCCACCACTGACGACCCGACCGTCGACGACGAGGGCGCTCGCGAGCCCGGTGCCGACCGGGACGAACGCGACCGTGCCGTGGTCGAGCCCGCCGGCCTGCACCTCGGCGAGGGCCCCGGCGCGCACGTCGTGGCCGAACGCGAGCGGCACGTCGGTGCCCGTCGCCCGGAGCGCCGCGGCGACCCGTTGGCGGACCGGCACGTCCTGCCAGCCGAGGTTCACGGACAGCACCGAGCGGCCGCCGTCCTCGTCGACCACGCCGGGGACGACCAGGCCGACGGCGTCGAGTGCGACGCCGTGCTGTCCGGCGACCGAGCGCGCGTGCACGGCGAGCTCGGCCACGACGACGGCGAGGGCCTCGGCAGCGGGGTCGTCACGCGGGGTCGGGACGCGCTGCTCGCCGAGCAACCGTCCGTCGTCGGCGGTCAGTCGGGCCTTGATGCCCGTGCCGCCGACGTCGACCCCGAGCACTGCCCCGCGTGCGGTCATCAGGTGAGGATGACCGAACGGGTGAGCGAGCGCGGGTGGTCCGGGTCGAGACCGCGGCGCTCCGCCAGGGCGACGGCGAACCGGTGGACGACGACGAGTCCGGCGAGCGGGTCGAGGTCGTGGTGCACCAGGCGGGCTCCGGTGGCGGCGACCTCGTCGGCCAGACCGTCCGGCACCGAGCCGAGCGACCACACCAGGCGGCCGGGCTGCGCGATAGCGATCGGCCCGTGGCGGTAGTCCATCGCGGGGTACGACTCGGCCCAGAACTGTGCGGCCTCCCGGGTCTTCAGGGCGGCTTCGAACGTCAGGCCCACGGCGGCGCCACGGCCGACGAACGTGACCTGCTCGGCGCCGAGCAGGTCGTCGATCGGCAGCGTCAGCGCGGTCTCGGCCTGGACGGCGAGGGCCTCGACGTCGTCGCCGAGGGATGCGCGGAGCAGGGCGAGCGCGGTGGTGGCGAAGCGGGTCTGCACGACGGAGCGCTCGTCCGCGAACGGCAGCGCGACGACGTCGTCGGCGTCCGCTGCGGCCGGGCTGTCCGGCACCGCCGTGATCAGGACGGTGCGCTGGTCCGGCAGGGCGCGCAGGAGGTCGATGATCTCGGTGGTGGTGCCCGAGCGCGAGATGGTGACGACGCGGTCGTACTGGCGGCCGGCGGGGTACTCGGAGCCGGCGAAGGCGTCGGTCAGGCCGAGGCCCGCGGACTCACGGGCGACGGCGTAGCTCATCGCGATGAACCAGCTCGTGCCGCAGCCGATGACGGCGACGCGCTCGCCCGGCTGGGGGAGGACGTCGATGAACGAGGGCAGCAGTGCCGCGGCGGAGCGCCAGGAGGCCGGCTGCGATGCCAGCTCGTCGCCCACGAAGGTGTCGGACATGGTGTCCTTCCGGTCGGACCGATCCTTGGTGATCGGATATCGGCCAGCATGACGATCGATCGTGCTCGATGCAAGTGCAAAACGTCATTTCCGATCATGGAGCCCGCGGAGGAGCGCCCGTAGGATGACGCCATGACCCCGCAGCAGAGGCTCAACGCCCTCCTCGAGTTGGTGAGCGACCGCGGCAACGTCTCGATCACCGAGATCGGGGACGAGCTCGGGATCTCCGCGGCGACCGCCCGTCGCGACCTCGCCACGCTCGCTGACCAGCGTCTGGTCACCCGGACGCACGGCGGCGCCGCTGCCCTCGGTGCCGGGTACGAGCTGCCGCTGCAGTACAAGATCGCCCGCCAGGCCGAGGCGAAGACCGCGATCGCCCGGGCGACGGCCGCCCTCGTGGCACCCGGGGACACGGTCGGACTCAACGGCGGCACGACGACGACCGAGGTGGCGCGGGAACTCGGCAAGAGCGAGCGCTTCATCCGAGCCGACGGCGAGTACGGCATCACGATCGTCACGAACGCGCTGAACATCGGCTACGAGCTGTCCGTCCGCGCGAACGTCAAGATCGTCGTGACCGGCGGCGTCGCCCGTCGGCAGTCCTACGAGCTGATCGGGCCGCTGGTGCGGGACACGCTCGACGAGTTCGCCCTCGACGTCGTCGTCCTCGGCGTCGACGGTCTGACCGGGCAGTACGGCGCGACCACCATGCACGAGGGTGAAGCCGAGGTCAGTCGCCACTTCGCCTCGGTCGGCCGCCGGGTGATCGTGGTCGCCGACTCGACGAAGATCGAGCGCTCGACCTTCGCCCGCATCTGCCCGCTCGACCGCATCGACGTGCTCGTCACCGACCGGGACGTCCCGCCGCGGTTCGCCGCGGACCTGGCCGCCGCCGGCGCGGAGCTCGTCGTCGCGGACTGACCGGCACGTCCGGCGAGCACGTGCGTCGCCGCGCCCGACTCTCCGGGGCCTGCCCGACGCTCGCGAACCCGCCTCGCGCCGCCCGACCGAGCGCGGTCACGTTACCGGCGTGTTAAACCCTCGCATCACACTTCCGTGAGCGATCCGTGAGCGCATATTGTGCATTCATGATCGATTTGGCATCATGGCCGTCACAATCACGCAAGGGAGCGAGATGAGCATCACGAGCACGCGCACACTCCGAGTCGGCGTGGTCGGCATCGGCCAGCGGTCGTACATCGCGAACCACGTCGCCGCCGCCGGACTCGACGCCGACGGGGTCGACGCCCGGATCGTGGCCGCCGCCGACGTCACCGAGTCCGGCCGGCGACGAGCCGCCGAGGCCTGGCCGGACGCCACCGTCGTCGACGGACACCGCGCCTTGATCGGGACCGACGGTGCCCCGAACGCCGTCGACGCCGCGATCGTCACCACACCGGACTGGACCCACGCCGAGATCGCGATCGACCTGCTCCGCGCCGGCATCGCCGTCTACCTCGAGAAGCCCCTCGCCATCACGGTCGAGGACGCCGACGCCGTCCTCAACACCGCCGCCGAGACCGGCACCCCGCTCTACGTCGGCCACAACTTCCGCCACGCGGCCGTGGTGCGCCTGATGCTCGACGTGATCGCACGCGGCGAGATCGGCGAGGTCAAGGCCGTCTGGGTCCGCCACTTCGTCGGCAACGGCGGCGACTACTACTTCAAGGACTGGCACGCCGACCGCAGCCGCGTGAACTCGCTCCTGCTGCAGAAGGCCAGCCACGACCTCGACGTCGTGCACGCCCTCGCCGGTGCGTACACGAGCCGGGTCGTCGGGATGGGCTCGTTGTCCGTCTACGGCGACGTCACCGACCGCCGCGACCGCAGCGACGAACTGATGACCGACTGGTTCTCCTTCGACAACTGGCCGCCCGCCGAGCAGACCGGGCTGAACCCCGTCGTCGACGTCGAGGACGTGTCGATGGTCATGATGACCCTCGAGAACGGCGTGCAGGCCAGCTACGAGCAGTGCCACTTCACGCCCGACTACTGGCGCAACTACACGGTCATCGGCACCCACGGGCGCCTCGAGAACATCGGGGACACCGGCGGTGGCGTGGTCAAGGTGTGGAACCACCGTCGCAACTGGGACGTCGCCGGGGACGTCGAGTACCCGATCGACGGCGTCGAGGACGGCCACGCCGACGCCGACCTGCTCACCATGACCGAGTTCCTCCGCTCGCTGGCGTTCGGGGAGCCGACCACCCTGTCCCCGATCGCGGCCCGTGCGGCCGTCGCCGCCGGGGCACTCGCCACCCGCTCGCTCCGCAACGGCTCCGTCCCCATCGACGTGCCGCCCCTCCCCGACGCCACCCTCCGACACTTCGCGACCACTCCCGACCGCGACGACGTTCCCGAAAGGACCACCCGATGACCGCTCCAACCGCCCGTCCGGGCCGTGGCCGCCGCCGCGCACTGCTCGGTCTCGCAGCCGCCGTCAGCGCCGTCGCGCTCCTCGCCGGATGCAGCAGCCAGTCCTCAGCCGGGTCCTCGGACTCCGGTTCGGGCGAGGTCGCGAAGGACACCAAGGCGAACCTGACGTACGCCGTCTGGGACCAGAACCAGGTGAAGGCCATCAAGGCGAACATCAAGGGGTTCAACGAGGAGTACCCCGACATCAAGGTGAACGTCGACGTCACGCCGTACGCCAACTACTTCACGAAGCTGCAGACCCAGGGCTCGAGCAACACGCTCCCCGACCTCTTCTGGATGAACGGCCCGAACTTCCAGCTGTACGCAGGGAACGGCAAGCTCGCCCCGATCACCGGCGAGGTGAAGTCCGGCGCGATCGACCCGCAGAACTACTCGCCAGCGCTCAACAAGCTCTACACGTACGACGGCACCCAGTACGGCGTCCCGAAGGACTTCGACACCATCGGCGTCTGGATGAACAAGGCCCTGTTCGAGAAGGCCGGCGTGGCCATGCCGTCGAAGGACTGGACCTGGGACGACTTCCAGAAGACCGGCGCCGAGCTCTCCGAGAAGCTGAAGTCGGACGGCGCGTACGGCGCCGCCGCGGGCATGGACGGCCAGACCACCTACTACGACACGATCTTCCAGGCCGGCGGCTCCGTCATCGACGGGGACGAGTCGGAGTACGACACGAAGGCCGCGCAGGAGGGCATCGGCTTCTGGACCGACCTGATCAAGTCCGGCGCCTCGCCCTCGATCAAGCAGCTGACCGACACCACGGCGGACCAGTGGTTCACCTCCGGCAAGGTCGCGATGTACCAGGGTGGCAGCTGGTTCCGGTCGGCGCTGATCGGCTCCGACATGGAGAAGGACGTCGTCGCCTACCCGCTGCCGAAGGGCAAGGAGCAGGCGACCGTCATCCACGGCGTCTCGAACGTCGTCGCCGAGGGCTCGAAGGACAAGGCCGCCGCGCAGGCACTCCAGGCCTACCTGGCCAGCAAGCCCGCTCAGCAGCAGCAGGGTGACATGGGTGCCGTCATCCCCGCCTACACCGGCACGCAGGACGCCTTCACGAAGACCATGCCTGACGCCGACCTGCAGGTCTTCCTCGACGCGGTCGACTACGCCAAGCCGCTGCCGGTGTCGAAGAACACCGCCGCGTGGAACACCCTCGAGACGAACCTGCTGCCGAGTGCGTTCGACGGTTCCGAGCCCGTCGACCAGGTGACGAAGGAACTCGCCCAGAAGATGGACGCGGCACTCGCCAAGGAGTGACGACGAGCCGGCCGGTCGGGGCCCACGCCCGACCGGCCGGAACACGCACGTCCGCACCACCCGCTGCACCCAGCACCACCCGGACCACCCGATCCGACCGCCCTGGCCGAGGAGCGACCTGATGACGATCCACACCCAGCGACCCGACGCCGCGCAGGCGTCCCCGCCGCCCGAGACCCGCCCCGCCGACCCATCGCGGCCGACGCGGGCCCCACGCACCGACGGCTTCTGGCCGTGGCTGTTCGTGCTGCCGCTGCTCATCGGCGTCGGGACGTTCTTCATCTGGCCGATCCTGCAGACGTTCTACTACTCGTTCACGAGCTGGGGGGTGTTCGGCGGATCGAGTTTCACCGGGTTCGCGAACTACGCGCGTCTGCTGTCCGACCCGCAGCTGTACCAGTCGCTGTTCAACACGGTCGTCTACACGGTGATCGTGCTGCTCGGCATCCCGGTCGCGGTCTGGCTCGCGAGCCTGCTGAACACCCCGGGCCTGCGCTTCGCCCAGTTCTACCGGGTGCTGTTCTTCCTGCCGTACGTGGCGATGCCCGCCGCGATCGCGCTGGTCTGGCGCATCATGTTCAACGGTGACTTCGGCATCGTGAACTGGTTCCTCGGGCTGTTCGGCATCGACGGTCCGTACTGGATCTCGACCCCGGGCTTCGCGCTCGTCGCGGTCTCGCTGGTCGGGCTGTGGTCGTCGCTCGGTTTCTCGATGATCATCCTCGGCGCCGGGCTCAAGGACATCCCGCCGGAGCTGTACGAGGCCGCCGAGCTCGACGGGGCGAGCCGGTGGCGGCAGTTCCACTCGCTCACCGTGCCGCTGCTGACACCGAGCATCTTCTTCGTGCTCATCATCACGACGATCTCGAGCTTCCAGCTGTTCGACCTGCTCTACGCCATCCTCGGCTCCACCAACCCGGTGATCCCGAAGACGATGTCCCTCGTCTTCTACTTCTACAGCGCCGGGTTCATCGACAACGACAAGGGCTTCGCGGCTGCGATCGCGATGGTGATCTTCGTGCTCATCGGGATCATCACCGTCGTGCAGTTCCGGGTCCAGCGGAAGTGGGTCCAGTCATGACCGGCATCATCGAGGCGCACGGCAGCAAGCTGACGGCGGCGACGAAGGCCGCCAGCCGCACCCGGGTCCGTGCCGACGCCCGCCCCGGTCGCCGCGGCGGCAGCCACTGGTGGATCCACGTGGTGCTCGGCATCGGCGGGTTCGTGATGGCGTTCCCGTTCCTGTGGCAGATCATCATGGCGCTCTCCACGAACGCCCAGGTGACCGCGCCCACGCCGACCTTCTGGCCGGGTGAACTGCAGTGGGGTAACTTCGTCCGCGTCTTCGACCGCCTGCCCTTCCTCAGCCAACTCGGCACGTCGATCTGGGTGACCCTGATCCGTACCGCGGCGCAGATCGTGCTCTGCACCCTGGCCGGCTACGCCTTCGCCCGGATGCGGTTCCGGGGACGGGCCGTCATCCTCGGGATCGTCCTGTCGATCCTGCTGGTGCCGTCGCAGGTGTACCTGATCTCGCAGTACCAGATCGTGCAGGGGCTCGGCTGGCTCGACACCCTCGCCGGCATCGTCGCCCCCGGCCTGTTCAGCGCCTTCGGCACGTTCCTGATGCGGACCGCGTTCCTCAACATGCCGGCCGAGCTCGAGGAGGCCGCGCGCATGGACGGCGCGAACCCGTTCCAGACCTTCTGGCGGATCATGCTGCCGCTCGCCCGACCGTCGATCAGCGTGCTCGCGATCACGACCGTCCTGTGGTCCTGGAACGAGCTGCTCTGGCCGCTCGTCGTCTCGACCCGCGCCGAGGACATGCCGCTCGCGGCGGGCCTCGCCACCCTGTCGAGCGACCGGACCATCGACTACCCGCTGCTGATGGCGGCGAGCCTGATGGCGATGGCGCCGGTGCTCATCATGTTCATCGTGCTCCAGCGCCGGGTGATCGACGGGCTCGCCTCCTCCGGGCTCAAGTGAACGCGGCAGACGTCGGACGGGAGGCTCGCCCCGACCCCGTCGCGCTCCTCACCGCCGTCGTCGGCTCGCCAGGCGGGCCCGCGGGGCTGGCGCCGGCGCTCGAGGACGCTGTGCGACACTTCGGCCCGGAGGGGCGGGAGGCGGCTCTCCTCGCCGCCATCCGCGCGGTGCTCCCGGTCACCGAGCAGTGGCTCGTCACCCACGGCTGCAGCCCGGAGGACGCCGCGGCGAGCGTCGCCGACGTGGACCGCAAGGTCGACCGCTACGGCCTGGACGGCACCGGTCTGGACTGGCTCGTGCAGGTGGCGACCGGTCGCGTGGTGGCCGTGGGGCGTCTCCAGTTCGAGCGGGCCGCCCAGCTGCCGGATGGGACACCGGCGTGGGGGGTGCACGTGCCGGAGGTCGGACCGCTGGACCCGGACGCGTGCGACCGCTCCTTCGCGGCCGCGCCCGCGGTGCTCCGACGGCTCGACCCGGCGTCCATGGTCGAGACGTTCGTGTGCTCGTCGTGGTTGCTCGATCCCGAGGTCGCGGCCGTACTGGGGCCGTCGTCGAACACCGCGCGGTTCGCAGCCCGGTTCACGCTGCTGCCAGGACCCCCTGACCCGCACGAGTCGCACGAAGAGGGCGACGACTCGATGGCGAAGTTCGTCTTCGGCACCGACCTGGCGTCCGCGCGTCAGGCGGTGCCCACCGGCCGACTGCAGCGTGCCGTCCAGGAGCGGTGGGCCGCCGGCGGGCACTGGTCGGAGCGCACCGGGACCGCTCCGGTCGGCGTACCGTCACGGACATGAGCGCACCCGACCGAGACCACCTGGACGACGGCGTCGACATGACCTTCGAGGAGCGTCGCCACGACACCTTCCGTCGGATGTCGGGCTCCGACGAGCACGACGAGGCGCCGCGGGTCGAGGTCGAGGAGACCGAGTCCGGCGACGTCCGTATCGACATCGCCGACAGCGCCGCCGTCCGACCGGGCGACTGAGCGACGCCGCCGGAGGGCGCCCGCGCGGTCCGACTGGCGCAGCGGCACCTGGGCCCACACCGGAAGCGCGATTTCCGTATGTGATACTCCAGTTCCTTGCTAACTTCCGAACATGACCACCAGACATCCGCCGTCCCGACCTGCCTCCCTGCTCGCCACGATCGTGGTGCTGGCCACGACCACGGTCCTCGTGTCGGCAGGTCCCTCCGAAGCCCTCGTCCCCTCCACGCCGCGCGGCGCAGCCGCCGAGACCGGCGGCGGTCGCGCTGCGCCGCGCGTGCTCCTGGTCGAGGACTTCGAGCACGTCGTCGGCACGGGACCGACCCGACTGGACCAGTACGTGGGTGCGGACGGGGAGCGGTACACGGCGGATCCCGGGTGGATCAACGTCGCACAGTGCAACGGCATCGTGGCCGCCGCGACCACCCCCGGTCTGCCGTGCCCGCAGCTCGCGCCGCTGTACCACGCGCTCGGGCAGGTGAACGGGTCCGATCCGAGGACGAACCACGGCGTCGGCGCCTGGACAGTGGACCGACCCGTTCCGGCGGACGGTGTGCAGATCCGCACGCTGACGCCGCTCCCCCTGCCGGTCAAGGACCGGTTCGTCACGTTCGGCGTCGACGCGGTCGCGACCTCGTGCTCCCAGGCGGCGCACCCTCGGCTCCGCTTCGGCCTGCTCGACGGCGGTGTCGAGCACCGGGTCACCTCGACGGCCATCGACCCGTGTACATCGCCGGGATCGCGCACCATCAACGCCCTCGGTGTCACGGTGCGTGGCGGACGTTTCGTTTCCGACGCCGCGGTGCTGTTCACCGGCGACACGCTCGGCTGGGTGATGCGGAACGCCGAGGCGCGCGATGTGGGCAACGACGGCGCGATCGACGGCGTCACCGTGTACGACGCCACGCCGGTGCTCGAGCACGCCTTCGACGGGTCGTCCCCGTACGTCGGCGAGACCGCACGCCTGACCTACACGGTGCAGAACACCGGTGAGGGTGGCGCGAAGGCGGGATGGTCGTTCCGGGAGACACTCCCGGACGGGCTCACGCTCGCGGCAGACCCGCACGCGGGGACCACGTGCGCCGACAGCAGGGTGGACGCGGACCCCACCGGCACCGCGGTCGCGGTCACCGGTGGCCTCCGTTCCGGCCAGGGCTCGTGCACCGTGGCGGTCGACGTGACGAGCGAGACGGCCACCACTTTCGCACTCACCGCCGGAACGGTCGCCGAGCGCATCGGGCTCGACCCACCCGGGGAGACGAAGATCACGTTCCGCGCCGAGGACGCCGCTCTGTCGGTCACCGACCTGCCGGTGCTCGACGACGGCGACGGTGACGGCCGGGCCGACCTCGACGAGGGGCTCCGCTTCGCGCAGACCGTCGAGAACACGGGCGGCCGCCCGCTGCGCGACCTCGTCGTTACCGGGACCAACGGTCCCGTGACGTGCGCGGTGACCGAGCTGGCACCGGGCGCGTCGACGGACTGCGCCAGCGCCTCCCGTCCGGTCCGCCAGGAGGACGTCGACCGCGGCTCCGTGCAGGACGCCGTCACGGCGACGGCGGCCTCACCACGGGGCGTGGAGGTGTCGGCCGACGCGGCAGCGGAGCAGCCCGCCGACCGTCGGTCTGCCGTCGCGACCACGCTCGACGCTCGCCTCCCGTCGGACGGACCGGCTGTTCCCGGCCAACTCGTCGAACTGACCGCGACGGTGACGAACACCGGGACGACGACGCTCACCGGGGTCATCGTCACCCTGCCGAGCCACCCCGATTCGTCCGTGTCGTGCCCCGGTGCGCCCCTCGCGCCCGGCGACACCGTCAGGTGCACGGTGACGGGCCACGCGCTCACACAGGTGGACGTCGACGCGGGCCGCGTCGCGTTCACGAGTTCGGCGACCGGCACGGGCCCGGCCGGTGACACCGTCTCGGCCCAGGCGGAGGACGAGGTGGAGCCCGCGCAGGTCGCGGAGCTCGGCACGGACCTGAGTGCCCACCTCGCCGTGACGGACCACTCGGTGCCGTACGCGGGCGACGGAGTCGAGATCGCGCTCACGGTCACGAACACGGGGAACGTCACGCTCCGAGACCCCTCCGTTACCATCGACGAGCGCACCGACCTGCCCGTACGTTGCCCCGCGGGTGTGCTCGCCCCCGGGCAGAGCGTGCCGTGCACGGTACCGGCCACGGCGCTGACCCAGGACGACGTGGAACGCGGTACCGTCCCGTTCGCGGAGACGGCCGTGGCCATCGGTCCGGACGGAGCCCCGGTCAGCGCCACCGACGGCGTCGTCGTCGGCCTCGGCGCGGCGTCGGCGCTGTACCTGGAGAGCGACTGGACCCCCTCCGCCCGGACCCTGCACGCCGGCGACGCCATCGCGTCGCGGTACCGGGTGACGAACACGAGCAACCTGATCGCGTCGACGATCGGTGTCAGCAGCGCTGCCGCAGGGACGATCACCTGCGACACCGACGCGCTCGAGCCGGGTGCGACCACGGAGTGCGCCGCCGACCGGGACCGCCGATTGACCCCGGCCGACGCGGCTCGTGGGCACGTCGACTTCGTGGCGGTCGCGGCCGGCAGCGTCGGCCGTGCGGACGCGCCGTCGACGACCCCGTCCGAGCCGGAGGGAGCGGTGCCGGTCCGGTCCACCGAGATGACGGCGTCCTTCCCCGTGGTCTCGGCCGTCCCACCCGTGCACAGGCCGGCTCCGGCAGCGGCGCTCGCGTTCACCGGGAGCGGGATCCTGTGGGCCGGGCTCCCGGCCGTGGGACTGCTCGCCCTCGGCGTCGGAGCGCTGCTGGTCGCGCGTTCTGCACGGCTGCGGCGTGACGGGCACCCCGGGGAAGTCGGCGCGTGACGGTGCGGCGAGGACGGTGGGGCACGGCAGAATCGTCGGCGTGCACATCGTCCTCGCCCGTGTCGACGGCGGCCTCACCGCGACGCCGCTGACGGACGCGGGAACGTCGGACGGTGCGCCGGTGCGCCTGACCGAGTCGGGCCTCCCGGCCTTCGTCGCGGCGCACGAGGGACCGGGCGTCCGCTGGGTCTGGTCCGACACCGCACGCTGGTACCCGGCCGTGCTGGCTGCGGGCGGTCGCGTGGCCCGATGCGTGGACCTCCGACTCGGCCACCGGCTGCTCCGCACCGCCCTCGCCACCCGCGGTTCCGCCCTCGCGCAGGCGCCGCTGAGCGCCTGGGACGCCGCCGCCGCTCTGGAGGCCCGTCCCGCGCCCGCCACGCAGGCCTCGCTCTTCGACGACGACCTGTTCACGGTCGCCCCGGCCGACGACGACCTCGACCCGGTCGCCGAGCTCCGGGCGCAGCTCGACGCGGTGGCCGGTGCGAGCGAGCCGGGAGCGCTGCGCCTGCTCCTCGCGGCGGAGTCCGCCGGCGCGCTCGTCGCCGCGGAGATCAAGTACGCCGGGCTGCCCTGGCGGACCGACGTGCACGAGCGGCTGCTCGCCGACGCCCTCGGCCCGCGGGTGCCGTACGGGGTGCGGCCCCGGAAGCTCGAGGAGCTCGCCGCGGTCCTCCGGCAGCGACTCGACGACCCCGACCTCAACCCGGACTCGCCCGCGGACGTCCTGCGCTCCCTGCGGCGGGCCGGACTCGTCGTGGACAGCACGCGGAAGTGGGAACTCGAACGGCTGGAGCACCCGGTGATCGAACCGCTCCTGGAGTACAAGCGCCTGTACCGCCTGCTCACCGCCAACGGGTGGACGTGGCTCGACGAGTGGGTGCAGGACGGCCGGTTCCACCCGGAGTACGTCGTCGGCGGGGTGGTGACCGGTCGCTGGGCGGCGAACGGTGGCGGGGCCCTGCAGCTGCCGAAGCAGGTGCGCGGAGCTGTGGTCGCGGACCCCGGATGGGAGCTCGTCGTCGCCGACGCGGCGCAGCTCGAACCGCGGGTCCTCGCCGCGATGTCGGGCGACACCGACATGGCCGCGGCCGGGGACGGACAGGACCTCTACGACGGGGTCGTGGCCTCCGGTGCGGTGCAGACCCGGCAGCAGGCGAAGATGGCGATGCTCGGCGCGATGTACGGCGCGACGCAGGGCGAGGGCGGGCGGTTCGTCCCCCGGTTGGCCCGGGCCTTCCCGCGGGCGCTCGACCTGGTCGAGCAGGCGGCCCGGGCGGGGGAGCGGGGCGAACCCGTGACGACCCGGCTCGGTCGGACGTCGCCGGTGCCGGAGCAGTCGTGGTTCGAGGCGCGGAACCGGGCGTACTCCGTGGACGGCACCCCCGCGATGCAGCGGGCCGTCGAGTCCCGGGCCCGCAGCTGGGGACGGTTCACACGGAACTTCGTGGTGCAGGGCACGGCGGCCGAGTGGGCGCTGTCCTGGATGGGCGGCCTGCGCACCCGACTGGCCGCGCGGGGCGACGGGCCCGTCACGTCCGGGCCGCACATGGTCTTCTTCGTGCACGACGAACTCGTGGTGCACGCACCGGCCGCGGACGCCGAGTGGGTGGCCGAGCAGGTCCGGGCCGCGGCGGTCGACGCCGGGCGGATCATGTTCGGTGGCTTCCCGGTCACCTTTCCGCTGACGGTCGCGGTGGTCCGGTCGTACGACCAGGCGAAGTAGCGACCCGACCGGGTCCCGGGTGCTGCCGCGGTGGCGCCCCGGTCGAGGCCGGCCGTGCCCGCACAGCCGCTGACGGGCAGGCTGGTCCGATGGAAGAGCACCACGCACCCGGCGGCCGACCACCCGTGATCGGCGGAGCCGAGCGCGAGCGCGTCGACCGCACCGTCGGCGACGTCGACCTCACCCGGTGGCGCACGCGGGTCGGCCGGAGCGTCGCCGACTCGTGGGCGGCACTCGGCCGCCGCTACGGGGCGCTCCCGCTGCTGCTGCTCACCCTGCTCGTCGGGATCGGCATCGCCGCGGTCGCGACGTGGGTGGCCTCCGAGGTCTACGACGCCGTGCGTGAGTCCGACGACGTCGCCGTGCTCGACCGACCCGTCCTCGACTGGATGCTCACGCACCGGTCGCCCGCGCTCGACCAGGGCGTCACGTGGTGGACCGACATCGCCGGCACCATCGGGATGCCGATCGTCGCCGTGCTGTTCCTGGTCGGCCTGACGATCCAACGCAGGGCGTGGACGCCGCTCGTGCTCCTCGTCGCCGCGAGCGCCGGATCCCTGGCCATGACGATCGCGGGCAAGGACCTGATCGGTCGAGCCCGGCCGCCGATGTCCGACGCCGTCCCGCCGTTCGAGCACTCGCCGTCGTTCCCGTCCGGGCACACCCTGAACGCCACGGTCGTCGTCGGCACGATCGTGTACCTGCTGCTCCTCCGGCAGACCCGCGTCGTGGCCCGGGTCTGGACGATCGTCGTCGGGACGCTGTTCGTGCTGTCGGTCGGCGTCTCGCGGGTGTTCCTCGGGCACCACTGGACCACCGACGTCCTGGCGGCGTGGGCGCTCGGGCTCGCCTGGCTGGCGCTCGTCGTCACCGCGCACCGGCTGTACCTGACCGCGCTGCACCGCGGCGCCGAGCCGACCCCGTCGTGACGGGGCTGCGCGCCCTCGTCAGGTCAGCCCGGTAGGTTTCCGGCATGGAAGAACGGCTGATCGGCGGCAGGTACCGGGTGACCGGGACCCTCGGGCACGGCGGGATGGCATCGGTCTACCGCGCCGTCGACGAGCAGCTCGGTCGAGAGGTCGCCGTCAAGCTCTTCCGCATCGGACCCGTCGACCACGGTGAGCGTGCGCGCGCCGAGGCAGAGATCCACGTGCTCGCCGGCCTCCGCAGCCCGAACCTCGTCACCCTGTTCGACGCGGCCCTCGACGACGTCGACGGCGACTCGTTCCTCGTGATGGAGCTCGTCCCCGGCAGCGACCTCGCCACCCGTCTCCGCGAGGGTCCGCTCGACCCGACGACCACGGCCCGCGTGGGTGCGCAGGTCGCCGAGGGGCTCGCCGCCGTGCACGCCCAGGGCATCGTGCACCGTGACGTGAAGCCCGCCAACGTCCTCCTGGAGCAGGACGGCGAGCACGTCAAGCTCGCCGACTTCGGCATCGCGCTGCTCCGCGACGCCGCCCGCGTCACCGGCACCGGCACCGTCATCGGGACGGCCGCGTACCTGGCTCCCGAGCAGGTCCTCGGCCAGCCCGTCACCGGCGAGGCCGACGTGTACGCACTCGGCCTCATGCTCCTCGAGGCCCTGACCGGCAAGCAGGCGTTCCCGGGCAGCGCGGTCGAGGCCGCCACCGCCCGACTCGCCCGGGCGCCCGAGATCGACCAGCACCTGCCGACGGCGTGGCGCACGCTGCTGCACGTCATGACGGCGCAGCACCCGGAGGACCGTCCGTCCGCCGCCGAGGCTGCCGCACGCCTCCGCGCACTCGGCAGGGACGAGGTCGCGCCTGCCACCCAGCTCCTGCCGGGAGGCCCGGGGGCAGTCACGCGCGCCGCCGCCGGTGCCGGGGTGGCCGGTGCCGCCGCCGCCGGCGCGGGTGCCGGAACCGCATCCGCGGACGAGGCGACGCGCGCGATGCCGGTGCACGGAGCCTCCGGCCCGGACGACGCCACCCGGCGGCTCCCGACCCAGTCCCAGCCGGCGCGGAGTGCGGACGACGACGTGGCCACCACGGTCCTCGGGACGCCGGGAGCCGCAGCAGCCGGTCCGGGTGGTGGCGCCGGTGGTCGTGCGGGCGGGCCCGCTGCTCCGGCCCGGCCGCTCGCCACGGACCCCGACGAGCCCCGACGGAAGCGCTGGGTGGTGCCGCTGATCGTCCTGGCGGTCCTCGTGGTCGCCGGCATCGTCGTCGCGGCCCTCGCGTTCAACCGTGACGACACCACGTCACCGAGCCCCAGCGAATCGACGCAGCAGACCGCACCGGCCGACGACCAGCCGAGCTCCGAGCCGTCCGACGAGTCCAGCGAGCCCGCCCAGCAGCAGCCGAGCCAGCCGGCCGACCAGCCGTCGGAGCAGCCCTCCGAGCCGACGCAGGAACAGCCGTCCGAGGAACCCTCGGAGCCGTCGGACGAGTCGAGCGAGCCCACCGACCAGCTGCCGACGACCGCACCGGTGCCGGGCACCGACACGACGCTGCCCGTGCAGGACCCGCTGGACACCGGGGTGGACACGACCTCGCAGCAGGGCCCGGCCGACAGTGGTCCGGGCGGGGCGACCGGTCCCGGGAAGTCCGGAGACGCACCGGGCCACAACAGGTGACCAGGCTGACCTGCTGTCCACCTCGGCGGAGCAGACTCGACCCATGTCGATGAGTGCACCGTTCGATCCCCAGCAGCAGGGCAGCGACGTCCCCGTGGACGGCTCCGACCAGGACGAGCTCGAGGTGGAGGAGTCGCGTGCGGCTCCCCCCACTGACGAGCCGTCCGGGGCGGACGTCTCCGGTGCCGATGCGATCGGCGACCCCGGGGACTCCCCGGTCCGGCACGACGACGAGGACGCGGCCGGCGGCGGCCCGGTGTTCCGGACCCCGCATCCCGGCGACCGTCTGCACCCGGACGACCTCGGCGACTGACCAGCGCGCGTTGCGCGGACTCCCGGGTCGGCCGGGCATGCTCGTCGGATGTCGATGAGCAGCGCGTTCGACCCGTCGAAGGGTCTCGCCATCCCCGAGGAGCAGGCCAGCGGTGACGGGCTCGAGCTCGACGACGACCCGGCCGCGCTCGGGATCCGGTTCGAGGTCGTGTCCGGCGGATCAGCGGACCCCGCGGCAGCGCTGCCTCCGCGTGAGCCCGACGAGGACGACGCGCCAGCGCCCTGAGCGCTGCGCCGACGCGTCGTCCGCAGTGGGACCGCCCACTCAGGGGACGGTGTGCCCCGCCGCCGTGAGCACGCGGTACCACTCCTCACGGCTGAGCTCGACGTCGGACCCGGCGGCCGAGTCGCGCACACGCTGCGGGTTCGTCGTGCCGAGGACGACCTGGAAGTGCGCGGGGTGCCGGGTGATCCACGCCACCGCGATGCCGGTCGGGGTGACGCCGTGCGCCGAGGCGAGCTCCTCGAGCACGTCGTTCAGCTCGGCGTACTGCTCACGGTCGCCCAGGAAGACGCCGTCGAAGAAGCCCTTCTGGAACGGGGACCAGGCCTGCAGCGTCACGTCGTTGAGACGCGAGTAGTTGAGGATGTCGTTGTCGCGGTCGATGGACTGGTCGAGCCCGCCCATGTTCGCGGTGAGGCCCTGCGTGATGACGTTCGCGTGGGTGATGCTCAGCTGCACCTGGTTGAACGCGAGCGGCTGCCGCACGGACTTCTTCAGCAGCTCGACCTGCCCGGGGGTGTGGTTCGAGACACCGAAGTGGTGCACCTTGCCGGCGGCGTGCAGTTCGTCGAACGCGCGGGCCACTTCCTCCGGCTCGACGAGGGCGTCGGGGCGGTGCAGCAGCAGCACGTCGATGTAGTCCGTGCGCAGGGCGGTGAGCGACTCCTCGACCGAGGACAGGATGTGCTCGTACGAGAAGTCGAAGTACGCGCCGTGCTCCGTCGGCCGGATGCCGACCTTCGTCTGCAGCTGGATGTCGGCCCGCTCGGAGGACGACAGCGTCACCGCGGAGCCGAAGCGCTCCTCGCAGCCGTGCCAGACGCCGTACACGGCAGCGTGGTCGAACATCGTCACGCCCGCGTCGCGCGAGGCCGTGTAGAGCGAACGGATGTCCTCGTCGCTCATGTCGTTGATCCGCATCATCCCGACGATCACGTCGGAGGCGGTGAGGTCCGTCTGTGGCAACTCCAGTGTCTTCACCCCACCGATCCTGCCAGCGGCCACCCGTGTGAGCCAGGCCCTGGCCGTACCCCCGGGGCGCTCCACGACCGCGACCACCGCACCGGGCCACCCGTCCCGCCGCCCCGTACCCTGGACCGGTGCGTGACGACCTGCTGCCCGTGCTCGCGTGCCCGGTGTGCACCGAGCCGCTCGCCCGCACCGCTCCGGGGCAGGCTGGTTGCCGCAACGGGCACCGGTACGACGAGGCCAAGCAGGGCCACCTGACGCTCCTGCCCGTGAAACGTCGAGCACTCACCGCGGACACCCCGGAGATGGTGGACGCGCGGCTGCGTTTCCTCGGTCGCGGTCACTACGCGCCGGTCGAGCGGGCGCTCACGAGCGTGGTCGCCGACGCGACCGCACCCGGCGTGGTCCTCGACGTCGGCTCCGGCCCGGGCACGTACCTCGCGCACGCGCTCGACGGCACGACACGCGGCGATGCTGCCGGGAGGCTCGGGATCGCCCTGGACCTGTCGGCCGTCGCGATCCGACGTGCGGCACGCATCCACGCGCACGTCGGTGCCGTCGTCGGGGACGTGACCGAGCGCCTCCCGGTCGTCGACCACGCCGTAGCCGTCGTGCTCGACGTCTTCGCGCCGCGCAACCAGCACGAGTACGCCCGGGTGCTGCACCCCGGAGGCGTGCTCGTCGTCGTCACGCCCCGGGTCGGACACCTGGCGGAACTCGCGGCCGCCACGATCAGCGTGGACCCGGAGAAGGAACGCCGGCTGCACGACAGCCTGACAGCCGCGTTCACGCCGCGCTCGACCGAGGACCTGACCTGGACGATGGAACTCACCGCCGAGGACGTGCACGACGTGGTGCACATGGGGCCGAGTCACCACCACGTGGCGGCGGACACGGTGTTCACGCCGGAGACGGTGACGGCGGCGGTGACCGTCAGCACCTGGACGCCCGCGCGCTGAGCGACGAGCGTCGGACTCGACCGGGGTCAGCGCGGACGGGTGCCGGGCCCCGTGTCGTCGGGTGTCGGCCACGGTTCGGCCGGACCGCGCAGCGTCGGCCAGCCCTGTGCCGCAGCGCCCGCTGTGGGCCAGTTCGGCGCCGGGGTGCCTGCCCCCGCGTACGCGACCCATGCCCACGGCGCCCGTTCGGCGAGCCAGGCCTCGAGATCGGGGTAGCCGATGGCGATCGACACCGTGTCGAACAGCACTGTCCCCTCCGGGTCGCGCGCCTGGATCCCGCCGTACGGGCCGGTCCAGGGGCGGATCGACGCGATGGCGGTGTGGTGCACCTCGCGTTCGGTCCGGAAGCCCTTCCGGACGATCAGCCGGTCCGGCAGCGCATCGATCCGCGTCCGTGCCAGGGCGCTGGCGAGCAGGACGAACGCGACCCCGCCGAGCAGAGCGACAGTGCCCGCGATGCCCATCGGCAACGCGTCCGGGTCGTCCGTGGTCGAGGCCGCACCGAGCAGCAGCACGCCGCCGAGGACGATGACCAGGATGCCGATGGTCCGCAGGATGACCCGCTGCCACCGTCTCGGCCGCACGGTGAACAGTGCGTCCGGGGCCGCCCCGGCGAGCACGCGCTGGTGCTTCCGCTTCCGGTCCCCCCGGCGGATGGCCGACGTCACGACCACCGGGACGACGGCGGCGATGACGAAGGCGATGGTCACGGATGTGATCGTGGTCCCCATGCGGTCAGCGTACGGATCGACGGCGGTCGCGTCCGGGACGTACCGCCGTCGATCCGCGCCGCCTTCGGTCGTCAGTGCTGCTGCTCAGCCGGCACGTCGAGGGCCCACACCACACCGAAGCGGTCGCGCAGCTGGCCGGCCAGGGGGGACCACGCCGACGGCCCGAGCGGCTGTCGCACCTCGGCACCCTCCTGGAGGCCCGCCCACACCGAGCGGATCTCGTCCGCGTCCGTGCCGCTCAGGTAGACGTACGAGCTGTTCGTGCCCTGGTCGTACGGCTGTCCGGGCCACACGTCGAACGCCATGACCCGGACGCCGCTCACCGAGGTCACCTGGCCCCAGACGACGCGGTCCGCCCACGCCGGGTCCGCGACGGCGCCGCTCTGTCCGTACGTCACGACGACGGGCTCGGTGCCGAGGGCTGCGCTCCAGAACGCCAGCGCCGCGGCGGCCTGTCCGTCGAAGTTCACGTGGGGGATGGTGGTGATGGTCATGTCGACTCCTCGTCGTCGGTGCGAGCGCCGGTCGGCCTCGTCCCGAGCAGCATCGCGGCAGATGCGGTCAGATCCTGTCCGCTCCTCCTGGCATGCTCGGGGTCATGCCCGCTCCGTCCTCCCGACTGCTGTCGCTGCTGTCCCTGCTGCAGGTCCGCCGGGAGTGGTCGGGCAACGACCTCGGCAGGCGGCTGGACGTCAGCCCGCGGACCGTGCGACGGGACGTCGACCGTCTGCGGGGACTCGGGTACCGGGTCGACGCACTCCGTGGCCCGGCCGGCGGCTACCGGCTCTCGGCCGGGTCGGACCTGCCGCCGCTGCTGTTCGACGACGACCAGGCCGTGGCGATCGCCCTCGCTCTCGCCGTCGCGCCGGCTTCGGGCGCGGACATCGCCGAGGCCGCAGCCCGTGCGCTCACGACCGTCCGGCAGGTGATGCCGTCCCGCCTGCGGCACCGGATCGACGCCGTCCAGGTGGTCACCACGCCCGGAGCCGTCGTCGTCGACCCCGCGGTGCTGGTCGCCGTCAGTGAGGCAGTACGGACCCGCACCGTCCTGCGCTTCGGCTACATGGCCGCCTGGCCGCCGGGAGCGGAGGACGACCGGCCACCCCGCCGGGTGGAACCACACGCACTCCTGGCGCGGGCCGGCCGCTGGTACCTGCTCGCGTGGGACACCGAAGCGGTGGACTGGCGCACCTACCGGGTGGACCGGATCGCGCCCAAGGTGCCCACGGGCCTCCCGTTCGTCCCCCGGGCCGTCCCGGGCGGCGACCCGGCGGCGTTCGTCGCAGCCCGCTTCCGCGGCGCGGACGGCACGGTCGGTACGGGTGGTGCCGGTGGTGGTGGCTCGGCCTGGCCGTGTGTCGGGACGGCGGTGCTGCAGGTGTCGGCGCACGCCATCGCGCCGTACGTGGCCGAGGACGCCGTCCTCGAGGACCTCGGCGACGGCACCTGCCGACTCACGACCGGCTCGTGGTCGTGGACTGCGCTCGCAGCGGTCTTCGCCGGCTTCGACGCCGACTTCGCCGTCACCGCGCCCGCGGCCCTGCGGGACGCGGTCGTCCGGGTGGCCGCGCGGCTCGCTGCGGCCGGGACTCGCGGAGCAGGACCGGCATGACGGGCAGCGCGCTGCGGTCCGACTCCTCCAACCAGGGGACTCCATCGCTGGCGCCGTCGACCTGCTGGACGTGCGGTCCAGGGTCGATGATCAGGTCACGACTGCTCGCCGCGGGATCGACCTCGCCGCTGAACTCCGACAGGTCCATGCCCACTGGACGCCACGGGTCGTCGGGCGGGTGAACGAGCAGTACGTGAAGGTCGCGAAGCTGCTCGGTGAGTTGGTCTGGCACGCCCACGACGCCGAGGACGAGATGTTCCTCGTCGTCTCCGGCCGGCTCCGCATCCAGCTGCCCGACGACCAGGAGGTCGTGCTCACGCCCGGTCAGTTCCACGTCGTCCCCCGAGGAGTGCAGCACAACCCGATCGCGGACGAGGAGGTCGAGATCGTCCTCATCGAGACCGTCACGACCGCGCACACCGGTGACGTCGTGGTCGAGGGCACCGTCCCGGTCGAGGACCAGGTCGGCGACTTCCGCTGAGGCCGGCTCGGAGCCGTTAGCGCTCCGCACGTGTCGCCCAGCCGGGCGTCAGGGAACCGTGAGGACCGGCCTGGAGGCCCGCCCCCGGACGCAGCATCGGTACCGCACCACAACCGGTGCGGTCCACGGCGTCTGCCGCGGGCACCTCGATCTCCAGGAGTCCCACGTGTTCGACGTCTTCGTCGTCGCCGGTGTCCTCGCCGCGTTCGGCGTGGTGGCACTGATCGCCAAGGGGGTGGAGCGGCTGTGATCGCGATCACCATCGCCGCCGCCGTCCTCGGCATCGCCGCTGTCGTGTACCTCGTCTGGGCGCTCGTCCGCCCCGAGCAGTTCTGATGGGTGCCACGCAGACCTGGGCGGGCATCGCCCAGGTCGCCCTCTTCGTGCTGCTCCTCGTCGTTGCACACCGGCCGCTCGGTGACTGGATGGCCCGCGTCTTCACGAGCACCCGCCACGGCCGCGTCGAGCGAGGGGTCTACCGCCTGATCGGCGTCGACCCCGACGCCGAGCAGTCGTGGGCCGCGTACCTGCGCGGCGTGCTGCTGTTCAGCGTCGCCGGGCTGCTGCTCGTCTACCTGCTCCAACGCATCCAGGTGGTGTTGCCGGGCGACCTCGGGCTTCCCGCCGTGGGACCGGCGCTCGCGTTCAACACGGCGGCGTCGTTCGTGGCGAACACGAACTGGCAGTCGTACTCGCCCGAGGCCACCGTCGGGTACACCGTGCAGATGGCCGGTCTGGCAGTGCAGAACTTCCTGTCGGCGGCCGTCGGCCTGGCGGTCGCCGTCGCCCTGGTCCGCGGGTTCGCCCGGCGGCGGTCCGGCACGCTCGGCAACGTCTGGGTGGACGTCGTCCGCGGCACCGGCCGGCTGCTCCTGCCGCTGGCCTTCGTCTCCGCGCTCGTGCTCGTCGCCGGCGGGGTCATCCAGTCCTGGGGCGTCGGGACCGACGTCACGACGCTCACCGGCGGCGCGCAGCACATCCCGGACGGCTTCGTCGCCTCGCAGGAGGCCATCAAGGAGCTCGGCACGAACGGCGGCGGCTACTTCAACGTCAACTCCGCGCACCCGTTCGAGAACCCGCAGGCCTGGACGAGTCTGTTCGAGGTCTTCCTCATGCTCGTCATCCCGTTCTCGCTGCCCAGGACCTTCGGGAAGATGGTCGGCGACACCCGCCAGGGCACCGCCATCGTCAGCGTCATGAGCGGCATCTTCCTGGTGTCCCTGTCGGCCATGTCGCTCGCCGAACTCGCCGGTGGCGGAGCCGCGACCCACGCCGCCGGTGCCGCCATGGAGGGCAAGGAGGTCCGCTTCGGCATCCTCGGCTCGACGCTCTTCGCCACCGCGACGACCTCGACGTCCACCGGCGCGGTGAACGCCATGCACGACAGCTTCACCCCGCTCGGCGGCATGATGGCGCTGGTCAACATGATGCTCGGCGAGGTCACCCCCGGCGGTGTCGGCTCCGGCCTCTACGGCATGCTCGTGCTCGCCGTGATCACGGTCTTCATCGGCGGGCTGCTCGTCGGCCGCACGCCGGAGTACCTCGGCAAGAAGATCCGCGCCAAGGAGATGACCTTCGCCGCGCTGTACATCCTGGTCACCCCGACCGTGGTGCTCACCGGTACGGCCCTGTCGCTCCTGATCCCCGGCGTCCGCGAGCAGGTGCTCGGCACGTCGCTGTTCAACCCCGGCAACCACGGCCTGTCCGAACTGCTCTACGCGTTCACCAGCGCCGGCAACAACAACGGCTCGGCGTTCGGCGGCCTCACCGCGAACACGACGTGGATGAACTCCGCGCTCGGCGTCGCGATGCTGCTCGGCCGCTTCGTGCCGATGGTGTTCGTCCTGGCGCTCGCCGGGTCGTTGGCCGCACAGGACAAGGTGCCGGCGACCGTCGGCACGCTGCCCACGCACCGGCCGCTGTTCATCGTGCTCCTCGGCGGCGTGGCCGTCATCGTCACCGCACTCACGTACTTCCCGGTGCTCGCACTGGGCCCGCTCGCAGAAGGACTGTCCTGATGACCACCCTGACTCCCGAGACGGAGCAGCACACCGCTGAGCAACCGGGCCGACGCCCGTCGGCCTTCGGACCTCGCCAACTGGCGGCGGGCCTCCCGGGTGCGTTCCGCAAGCTGGCCCCCCGGCTGATGTGGAAGAACCCGGTGATGTTCATCGTCGAGGTGGGCGCCGCCCTGACGACGGTCACCGCCGTCGTCGAGCCCTTCACCCGGTCGGGAGGCGCGTCCGACTCCGGCGCGCCCGTCCCGTCCTCCTTCACCATCGCGATCGCCGTGTGGCTCTGGCTGACGGTCGTGTTCGCGAACCTGGCCGAGTCCGTCGCCGAGGGGCGCGGCAAGGCGCAGGCCGACACGCTGCGCAAGACCCGCTCGACGACCACGGCCCGCCGTGTCGTCGGCTACTCGGCCGCCGATCCGGCCGCGCTCTCCGCCGACACCGAGGACGTCGCCTCGGTCGACCTGGCGAAGGGTGACCACGTGGTGGTCGTCGCCGGCGAGGTGATCCCCGGTGACGGAGACGTCGTCGACGGCATCGCCTCGGTCGACGAGTCCGCCGTCACGGGCGAGTCGGCCCCGGTGATCCGCGAGTCCGGCGGTGACCGCAGCGCCGTCACCGGGGGTACCCGGGTGCTGTCCGACCGGATTGTGGTGCGCGTCACCTCCACTCCGGGCGAGACGTTCATCGACCGGATGATCCGCCTCGTCGAGGGTGCTGCCCGGCAGAAGACGCCGAACGAGATCGCGCTGAACATCCTGCTCGCGTCGCTGTCGATCGTCTTCGTGATCGTCTGCCTCACGCTCCAGCCGATCGCCGGGCTCGTCGGCTCGACGGTCAGCATCACGGTGCTCATCGCGCTGCTCGTCTGCCTCATCCCGACCACCATCGGGGCGCTGCTCTCCGCGATCGGCATCGCCGGCATGGACCGGCTCGTGCAGCACAACGTCCTGGCCATGTCCGGCCGTGCGGTCGAGGCCGCCGGCGACATCACCACGCTGCTCCTCGACAAGACCGGCACGATCACGTACGGCAACCGGCGGGCCTCTCGAGTCGTGCCGGTGCCGGGTGTGAGCGAGGTCTCGCTCATGGAAGCGGCGGCGCTGTCGAGCGCTGCCGACGGCACCCCCGAGGGTCGCTCCATCATGGACCTAGCGCTCGCCGCCGGCGTCTCCACGCCCCTCCCGGCCGGTGGGGTCGAGGTGCCGTTCACCGCGCAGACCCGGATGTCCGGCGTCGACCTGCCCGACGGGTCCTCGGTGCGGAAGGGCGCCGCGGCCGCAGTGCTGGCCTGGGCGGACACCGGTGACGGCGGTGTTGCAGCCGCGATCGACGCGACCGTCGCGGAGATCTCCGACCAGGGCGGCACCCCGCTCGTCGTCGGCCGCCGGGATGCCTCGGGCACGGTCCAGCTGCTCGGCGTCGTGCACCTCAAGGACGTCGTCAAGGACGGCCTGGCCGAGCGGTTCACGGAGCTACGGAGCATGGGCATCCGCACCGTCATGATCACCGGTGACAACCCGCGCACCGCCAAGGCCATCGCGGCCGAGGCCGGCGTCGACGACTACCTCGCCGAGGCCACCCCGGAGGACAAGCTCGCGCTGATCCGCCGGGAGCAGGAGGGCGGCAACCTCGTCGCGATGACCGGTGACGGCACGAACGACGCCCCGGCCCTGGCGCAGGCGGACGTCGGGGTGGCAATGAACACCGGGACCACCGCGGCGAAGGAGGCCGGCAACATGGTCGACCTCGACTCGGATCCGACGAAGCTCATCGACGTCGTCCGGATCGGCAAGCAGCTGCTCATCACCCGTGGTGCCCTCACCACGTTCTCGATCGCCAACGACATCGCCAAGTACTTCGCGATCATCCCGGCGATGTTCCAGCTTGCGTTCCCGGGACTGGCGGCCCTCAACATCATGGGGCTGCACTCTCCGGCGTCGGCGATCCTGTCGGCGATCATCTTCAACGCGCTCGTCATCGTGGCGCTCATCCCGCTGTCCCTGCGTGGCGTGCAGTACCGCGCGGCCTCGGCGTCGTCGATCCTCGGCCGCAACCTGCTCGTCTACGGGCTCGGCGGCGTCATCGTCCCCTTCATCGGCATCAAACTCATCGACCTCGTCGTCGGTCTCATCCCGGGGTTCTCGTCATGACTTCCACTCGCTCCTTCCTCCGTTCCAGTGGTGTGGCCGTCCGCCTCACCGTCCTCGCCACCGTCGTGCTCGGCGTCGCCTACCCGCTCGCGGTGTGGGGCGTCGGCCAGGCGGCCTTCTCCGACCAGGCGAACGGCTCGATGGTCACCGACTCCTCCGGGACGACCGTGGGCTCGTCGCTGATCGGGCAGTCGTTCACCGGGAAGGACGCGGACCGCTGGTTCCAGTCCCGCCCGTCGGCCGCCGGCGAGGACGGGTACGACGCGAACGCCTCGTCCGGGTCGAACCTCGGCCCGTCGAATCCCGACCTCACCGAGGCGATCGAGGGGCGTCGAGCCGCGATCGCGAAGGCCGACGGGGTGCCCGCGTCCGAGGTCCCGGCGGACGCGCTGACGGCGTCCGGCTCGGGACTCGACCCGGACATCAGCCCGGAGTACGCGCGCCTGCAGATCGCCCGAGTGGCGTCGACTCGTGGCCTGTCGGAGTCGCGCGTACGTGCCCTGGTCACGTCGCACACCGAGGCTCGCCAGCTCGGCGTTCTCGGTGCTCCCACGGTCAACGTCCTCGAGCTGAACCTGGCCCTGGCGCGGACCGCGCCCTGATCGTGACGCGCTCACTCCGACCCCTCCTCGGCTCGCTGCTGCCCTCCCGGATGGTGGAGTCCGTGGAGGAGGTCGGGGTGACACGCCAGGAGCTCCGTCAGCCTCTGCGACCGGGAACACGGCCGCCGGGCCGTGCTGGCGAGGTGGTCGATGAGCACGACCGAGCGGTACGGACTCCGGACCGGCGCTCCGGCCAGCCGCTCCACGAGGTCTGTCGGTCGCCGGTAGTGCGGCGTCGGGACGCCGAGGGGTCGACCCCAGACTCGGGCGTGGTGCGCGCAGCAGTTCCGGACGTGGGTGATGTGCTGCAGGGTCGCGCGGAAGGTGGGCTGCGGCATGCGGAACGACCGGGACACCTGCTCCTGGAGCCGGGGGACGACCGCGCCCGCGGTCCGGGACAGCGTGCCGAGGCTGAGCTCCTCGGCCAGGACGGCGAAGGGGAGGTCGTCGAGCGGACGATTGCGCAGGTCGGCGTCGTGCGACTGCGCCAACGCGTGCGCGAACCGAGCTCGCAACGTCCCGACGGGGGCTCGTGGGCGGAACGAGCGGTGCTCGAGGTGCCAGAACGCTCCGGCCGTCTCGGTTCCGGCCTCGTCGAGGCGCCCACGGAGCGCGAGCTCGATCCGCTCGATCAGGGACAGCAGGACGGCTCGCAACTCGCCGTCGAACTCCTGGAGCCGGTCGACGTCAGCATCGGACGTGGGGAGCTCGTGAGCGCGCAACGCCTGCCGGAACTGCTCGTGTCGGTGGACCGAGACGGCGAGCGGGTGGTGCGACATGTGGCTCCTGAGGACGACGGATGATCGTGATCTCGGGCAAGCCGGCAGCAACTACAGCGCAGGGAACATCATGAGCAATGAAAAGTCCCGCCGGTTTGAGGAAGCGTGAGCTCGAGCCTTGGCGGGAACGATTGATGCCAACATATCAGTGGATGGCCGTGCCGTCAACGTCGAACACGAGAGGATGAGCGCGTGAAGCGAGGCAAGCTGCGGGTGCTGCTCGGTGCGGCCCCCGGCGTGGGCAAGACCTACACGATGCTCGAAGAGGGACGCCGGATGGCCGACCACGGCCGCGACGTGGTCATCGCCGTCGTCGAGACCCACGGCCGCGCCGCCACCGCCGCACTGGTGGACGGGCTCGAGGTCGTCCCGCGCCGGACGGTCGAGCACCGCGGGGTCGCCCTCGACGACATGGACCTCGACGCCGTCCTCGCCCGACGCCCCGAGGTCGCCCTGGTCGACGAACTCGCGCACTCGAACGCCCCCGGCAGTCCGCACGAGAAACGGTGGCAGGACGTCGAGGCACTGCGGGCTGCGGGCATCGACGTCATCTCGACGGTGAACGTCCAGCACATGCAGTCCCTCGGTGACGTCGTCCGCGAGATCACCGGCACCGTGCAGCGTGAGACCGTCCCCGACGCCGTGGTCCGCGCCGCCGATCAGATCGAGGTCGTCGACCTGTCCCCGCAGGCCCTCCGCGACCGGCTGTCGGACGGGCTCGTGTACCCGGCCGCCCGGATCGACGCGGCCCTGTCGAACTACTTCCGCCTCGGCAACCTCACCGCCCTCCGCGAGATCGCCCTGCTCTGGCTCGCCGACGAGGTCGACGACGCCCTGAAGCGCTACCGCGCCGAACACGGCATCGCGAACCGGTGGGAGACCCGGGAGCGCGTCCTCGTCGCCCTGACCGGCGGCCCCGAGGGTGAGACCCTGCTCCGCCGCGGCGCCCGCATCGCCGCCCGCTCGGCCGGCGGTGAGCTCGCCGCCGTGCACGTCACCACGAACGACGGTCTCCGCGAGCGGCATCCCGGCGCCCTCGGCAAGCAGCGTGCCCTGCTCGAACAGCTCGGCGGCACCTACCACCAGGTGGTCGGCGACGACGTGCCCACCACCCTCGTCCGGTTCGCCCGCTCCGTCGACGCCACGCAGATCGTGATCGGCATCAGCCGTCGCAGCCGACTCGTCGCCGCCCTCACCGGCCCGGGCATCGGCAGCACCGTCATCCGCGAGTCCGGCGACATCGACGTGCACGTGGTCACGCACGAGCGCGCCGGCGGTGGCCTGGCCCTGCCGAAGCTCGGCGGCAGCCTGTCCCGCTCCCGGATCGTGGCCGCGTTCCTGCTCGCCCTGGTCGCCGGACCCGTCCTGACCTGGCTCCTCAGCCTCACCGACGACCCCGACTCGATCACCGTCGACGTGCTCGCCTACCAGCTGCTGGTGCTCGTCGTCGCCCTGATCGGCGGCATGCTCCCCGCCGTGTTCGCCGCCGTGCTGTCCGGCCTGAGCCTCGACTTCTTCTTCGTCCGACCCCTGCACCAGGTCACCGTCCAGCAGCCCTGGCACCTGTTCGCGCTCGTCATGTACGTCGTCAGCGCGGTGCTCGTCAGCTTCGTCGTCGACCGATCGGCCCGACGCTCCCGCACCGCACGCCGAGCCGCGGCCGAGTCCGGGCTCCTCGTCGGGATCGCCGGCAGCGTGCTCCGCGGTGACGACGCCCTCCAGGCCCTCGTCGAGCGCACCCGCGAGGCCTTCGGCTTCGCCGGCGTCCGCGTCCGCCAGGGCGACGAGGTGCCGGCCACGTCGGGGACGTTCGGGGACACGCCGGACGCGGCCACGAGCCTCCCGTCCGGTGCCGTCCTGGAGTTCGCCGGCGCACCCGACGACCCCACCCAGCGGCGGTTGCTGCGGGTCGTCGAGCAGCAGCTCGACGCCGCCCTGGAACACCGCGCGCTCACCCGCACCGCCGTCGACGCCGAGCGGATCACAGCCGTCGACCGGGTCCGGAGTGCCATCCTCGCGGCCGTCAGCCACGACGTCCGGCGACCGATCGCGGCCGCCTCCGCCGCCGTGCAGTCCCTCCGCGCGCGGGACGTCCGGCTGGGCGAGGCCGACCGGGAGGCCCTGCTCGCGACCGCCGACGAGAGCCTCCGTCAGCTGGCGGTCCTGTTGGCCGACCTGCTCGACGTCAGCCGGGTGCAGGCCGGGGTGCTGGCCGCGTCCCCGGTCCCGACGTCGCTCGACACGGTCGTCGCCCCCGCGCTCGACGAGCTCGAACTCGGCCCGGAGGACGTCGACCTCGACCTGCCCGCCGAGCTGCCGCCGGTCCTCGCCGACCCGGTGCTCCTGCAGCGCGTCGTGGTGAACCTGCTGGCGAACGCCGTCCGGTACTCACCCGACGACGAGCGGGTCCGGATCGCGGCGAGCGCCTTCGCCGGCGGCGTCGAGCTCCGGGTCGCGGACCGTGGGCCGGGCATCCCCGAGGACCGCCGCGAAGACGTGTTCCAACCGTTCCAGCGCCTCGGGGACACGGACAACGACACCGGACTCGGACTCGGCCTGGCACTCGCGCGCGGGTTCACCGAGGGCATGGGCGGCACGATCGAGGTCGATGACACCCCCGGCGGTGGCCTCACCGTCGTGGTGCGCCTGCCGATCGCGGGACACCTGGGAGTGGTGGGCAGATGAAGGTCCTGATCGCGGACGACGACGTGCAGCTGGTGCGGGCGCTCGCCGTGACGCTCGGTGCGCGCGGGTACGAGGTCGTCACCGCCCGCGACGGTCGCGCCGCCATCGACGCCGTCATCACCGAGCGGCCGGACATCGTGATGCTCGACCTCGGGATGCCGCGGCTGGACGGCATCGGGGTGCTCGAGGGCATCCGCGGGTGGTCGCAGGTCCCCGTGCTCGTGCTGTCCGGGCGGACGGAGTCCGGCGACAAGGTCGACGCCCTGGACGCCGGGGCCGACGACTACGTGACGAAGCCGTTCCAGATGGACGAGCTGTTGGCGCGACTGCGGGCGCTCGGGCGGCGGCGGGCACCGGCGGCCGGGGAGGCCACGCCGACGATCCGGATCGGCGACCTCGTGGTGGACCTCGTCGCCAAACAGGTCACCGCTCCCGACGGTCCGGCGATCCGGTTGACCCCGACCGAGTGGCGGCTGCTCGAGGTCCTGGTGACGAACCCCGATCGGCTGCTGACGCGCGAGATGCTCCTCACCGAGGTGTGGGGACCGACGCACGGCAGCGACTCCGGGTACCTGCGGCTGTACATGGCGCAGCTGCGGCGGAAGCTCGAGCCGGAGCCGTCGCGCCCGCGGTTCCTGGTGACCGAGTCGGGGATGGGCTACCGGTTCGCACCGGCCGGCTGATCCGACGCGGCGGCGCTGCTGCTGTCTTGCCGGCACCGCGTCCGCCGGTTTCGCTGGTTCCGTTCGGCCGAGCACAACCGTGTCCTGCTCGCACGGCGGCATCCCGTGGTTCGAGCGGGTTCCTGTTGGGCTGTGACACCCGACGGTCATCGTGCCGTGGCTCGACCGCCGCTCCCCGCTGTCCCGGTCGCGCCAGCGCGCCAGCGCCTCGCCGCTCAGCCGGCGTGGGCGTGCGCCGCGAGCTCCGCGCGGGTCCGGGCACCGTGCTTCCGGAGCAGGTTCGCCACGTGGTACTTCACCGTGTTCACGGAGATGCCGAGCCCGTCGGCGATCTCCCGGTTGCCGACGCCGGTCGCGACGAGCCGCAGCACGTCGAGTTCGCGGGGAGTCAGGTCGGAGTCCTCGGGTCCCGGAGCGGAGGCGACAGGCGGGTCGAGCGGCACCGTCACGTCGATCACGGACCCCCACCCGGGCGTCGAGTCCACCCGCATCTGCCCGGCGAGCGCCGCGACACGTTCGGCAATCGGTCGCATCGCGTCGTCCTGCACGTCGTGCGTCCCGGCACCGTCGTCGCGGAGCTGCATGAGCAGGTTCCGGCCGTCGCAGTCCCACTGGATGCGGACGCGGTTCGCCCGCCCCTCGTCGACCAGGGTCAGCACCGCGGTCCGGACCACGGCCCGGGCAGCGTGCGCGACGTCCCCGGGCAGCGCACGTCCGTTCGCGGGGGGTTCGACGAACTGCACGTCGAGGTCACCGAACCGGACGAGGGGTCGCAGGTCGGCACGGAGGCGCGAGAACGCCCCGGCGACGGGCTCCAGCAGGACCTCGCGCTGCCGGTCCGTCGACGTCCGCAGGTCCACGAGCGCGGCCGACGCGATCTCGACCGCCTCAGCCCGGGCCGCGGCGTCGCCGACCCGGGGCGAGCGGAGCACCGCCAGCACGGACTCCAGCGTGAGCGTGTGTCGGTCTGTCCGGTCCGCGAGGAGGCGAGCGTGCTCGGCGGGGGTGATCCGGGCCTCCCGGCCGTGCTGCGTGTCCATCCGGACGAACCTACCCGCCCTGCCCAACCGTGGACAGGGAGCCGTTCGAACGGGTGGGGCGCCCGCCGTGTCGGGTAGCGGCGTGTCCAGACGTCGACGCGCATGCTCGTTGTATGTCCCAACAGACGCTCGCCGCCGCGCTCGACCTCGTCAGTCACGAACTCGACGACCTCGTCGACGGGGTGGCCGCGGGCGACCAGGGCGCCGCAGACCGGGCGCTCGACCTGCTCGACGGTGCCGAACGCGTGTTCGTGCACGGCGCCGGACGGTCCGGGCTCGCGCTGCGGATGACCGCGATGCGGCTCATGCACCTCGGCCTCGACGTTCACGTCGTCGGCGAGGTCACGACTCCCGCGATCGAACCGGGCGACGTCCTGCTCACCGCGAGCGGTTCCGGGACCACCGGCAGCATCGTGCAGGCCGCACGGACCGCGGTGGACGTCGGCGCGACGGTCGTCGCCGTGTCGACCACGTCCTCGTCGCCGCTCGCCGAGCTGGCTGAGGTCACCCTCGTGCTGCCGGCAGCGACGAAGACCGACCGATCCGGCACCGCATCGGCCCAGTACGCCGGCAGCCTGTTCGAGCAGGGCGTCGTCCTGCTCGGCGACGCGCTGTTCCACGCGCTCTGGCAGCGCAGCGGACACTCCGCCGACGACCTCTGGCCGCGGCACGCCAACCTCGAATGACCCCTCCGGAAGGAACCACCATGCAGCTCCAGTTCGCCATCGACACCCTCTCCACCGAGACCGCCCTCGAACTCGCCGCCGCGGCAGCCCCGCACGTCGACATCCTCGAGCTCGGCACCCCGCTCGTGAAGAGCGCCGGCGTCGCTGCCATCACGGCGATGAAGGAAGCCCACCCGGACAAGATCGTGTTCGCCGACCTCAAGACCATGGACGCCGGTGAGCTCGAGGCCGACATGGCGTTCCAGGCTGGCGCTGACCTGGTCACCGTGCTCGGTGTCGCCGGGGACAGCACCATCGTCGGTGCGGTCGCTGCGGCGAAGAAGCACGGCAAGGGCATCGTCGTCGACCTGATCGGCGTCCCCGACAAGGCCGCCCGTGCCCGTGAGGTGACCGAGCTCGGCGTCGAGTTCGTCGAGGTGCACGCCGGCCTCGACGAGCAGGCCGAAGAGGGCTTCACTTTCGACACGCTCCTCGACGAGGGCAAGGCCTCGGGCGTGCCGTTCTCGATCGCCGGCGGTGTGAAGGCCGCCACGGTCGCCTCGGTCAAGGCCGCGGGTGCCCGTGTCGCCGTCGCCGGCAGCGCGATCTACAGCGCCTCGGACGTCGGCGCTGCCGCCGCCGAGATCCGCGCCGCGATCGACGCCGCGTAGTCCTCTCCGCAAGACTCAACGTGGGCGGCCCCACGCAGCGGTACTCCGCTGCGTGGGGCCGCCCGCGTTGCGTTCCGCGGGGACCGCGGCAGCGCCTCGGGAGCCGGGAGGCCCGTGGCCGGCTCAGCCCTTCGGCTGACCCGGCACCACCGTTCGGCCGATGTCGCCGTCCCACCGCGCTGCCTACCGTGGAGCCATGACTTCGGGGTGGGATGCGTGGGGGCAGGACGACGACTGGGAACGGTGGACGGCCAGGCCGCCCCGGGCCGAGCGCGGAACGGTGGAGCGGGCCGAACGCCCGTCCCGTGAGCTGGCGCACACGCTGGCCGTCGCCACGAGCGTCGGCGTCCTGCTCTGGGTCGCCGGTCTGGTCGCGGTCGTGCGACATGCCGAGGCCTGGGGCGTCCCGCTCGGCGGTGTCATGCCGGGAGCCGACAGCGGGGCGTCGCCGGACCAGTTGGACCACATCCGTGGGGTGTGGGGAATGCTGCAACTCACGACGCTGCCGGTCATGGTCGTCCTGTTCGCCTCCGCAGCGTGGTCGGCCCGCCGGCGTCGGATGCGCTGGAGCCCCGTGGTGGCCATGGTCCTCAGTGCCGCCGGCGTGCTGGTCGGGCTCGGACTCGTGGCACAGGGCATCGAGACCTGGGCGCTCAGCCGCTGACCTTGCCGCAACACGCCTCTGTCCCGTCGAGACGCCGCCGAGCGGGCGGGACGCCGCGAGATCTGGCGGCGTCTCGAGCGCAAGAGGGCGTCTCGGGCTGACCGGGGCGTCTCGCCACCCACTTCAGCGCCGGTTCAGGCCGCCCCGCCATGCTCGGACGATGCGCGTGCTGGTGGTCGACGACGAGGTGCGGCTCGCCGAGGGCATCCGCAACGGGCTGCAGGCCGAGGGGTTCGCCGTCGACGTCGCCCACGACGGGGTCGACGCGCTCTGGTACGCCCGTGAAAACCCCTACGACGCCATCGTCCTCGACCTGATGATGCCCGGCATGAGCGGCTGGAAGGTGTGCGAGGCCCTCCGCACCGAGGAGAACTGGACCCCGGTGCTCATGCTCACCGCCAAGGACGGCGAGTGGGACCAGGTCGACGCCCTCGACGCCGGTGCCGACGACTACGTGACCAAGCCGTTCTCGTTCCCGGTGCTCGTCGCGCGTCTCCGTGCGCTCGTCCGGCGGGGGTCCCGGGAACGCCCCACGGTCCTCCAGGCCGGTGACCTGCGTCTGGACCCGGCGGAGCGACGGGTGTGGCGGGGCGACGTCCTGCTCGACCTGACCAGCCGGGAGTTCACGGTCCTCGAGTACCTCATGCGCCACCCCGGCCAGGTGCTGTCGAAGCGCGACGTCATCGCCAACGTCTGGGACGACGACTTCACCGGCGACCAGAACATCGTCGAGGTCTACGTCGGTCACCTCCGCCGCACGGTCGACCGCCCGTTCGGCCGGAACGCCATCGAGACCGTCCGCGGGGCCGGGTACCGCCTCGACGTCGACGGTGGTTGAGCGCCCGCCCCGTCGCCCTCGCCGACCCGTCTCCATCCGGGCGCGGGCGACGGGAGGCGCGGCCCTCGTCGTCCTCGTCGCCCTCGTCATCGGGGCGGTCGCCTTCGTCGGCGTCCTGCGGAGCTCGCTGTCCGACGGTGTCCGGTCGTCGGCGGAGCAGACGCTCGACGGCCTCGCCACCCGGGTGGAGGCCGACGGCCCCACCGCCGTGGAGGCGGAGGACGACGACGTGCTGGCCCAACTGCAGGACGGCGACGGCCGGGTGCTGGCCCGCGCCGACGACACTCCCACCCGGCCGCTCGACACCGCCGAGCAGTCCCGCACCCGGCACGACGGCGACCGGTGGCTGCTCGTCGCCGACGACGTCGACCTGCCGGGCGGCGGGGAGGGGGTCCTGGTCGTCGGCGCTCCCCTCGAGGACGCCGACGCCGCCGTCCGGACCGTCAGCGTGCTGCTGCTCGTCGCGGTCCCGGTCGTCGTGGCACTGATGTCGCTCGTGACCTGGTTCGTCGTCGGCCGTGCGCTCCGTCCGGTCGACCGCATGCGCCGCGAGGTCGACGACGTGGAGGGCACGAACCTGCACGCCCGCGTCGACGAACCGGGGTCCGGGGACGAGGTCGACCGGCTCGCCGCGACCATGAACCGGATGCTCGGACGGCTCGAGGCGTCGCAGCAGGCGCAGCGGCAGTTCGTCTCCGACGCCTCGCACGAACTCCGCTCCCCGCTCGCGACGATCCGGCAGCACGCCGAGGTCGCCCGCGCCCACCCGGATGTCACCGGCACCGCGGACCTCGCCGACGTCGTGCTCGACGAGGGTGCCCGGCTGCAGGAGCTCGTCGAGTCGCTGCTCCTGCTCACCCGCGTCGACGAACGCGGACGCGACCGGGACCGTGCGGTGGACCTCGACGACCTCGTGTTCGCCGAGGCGTCCCGACCGCGCTCGGCGCAGGGCGCGGCCATCCGGGTCGACGTGTCCGGTGTCGCCCCCGCGCGGGTCAGCGGTGACGACCGGCTGCTCGGACGGGTGGTCCGGAACCTGGTCGACAACGCCGTCCGGCACGCCGCGGACGCGGTCGTCGTCGCTCTCCGGACCGACGGTGGTGGTGCGGTGCTCACCGTGGACGACGACGGGCACGGCGTCCCCGAGGCTGACCGGACCCGGGTGTTCGAGCGCTTCGTGCGACTCGACGAGGGCCGGGCGCGGGACGCCGGCGGATCCGGGCTGGGGCTCGCGATCGTCGACGCCGTCGTCCGCGGGCACGGCGGCAGCGTGACGGTGTCGGCGGCGCCCGGCGGGGGAGCGCGGTTCACGGTGCGGCTGCCGCTGCTGCAGGACTGAAGCGGCGACGTCCGGCTGTCCGGGCGTCGCCCCAGGTCGCTTCAGGTCTGCTTCAGTGCCCGTTGCCCAGGGTGGGCACATGCAGACCACGAAGAAGACCACCACCCGCCGCATCGCGCTCCTCACCGCACTCCCGCTCGTCGGGGCCCTGGCGCTCGCCGGCTGCTCGTCCGACGACGACGACCGCGACGCCGCACCGGCAGCCTCCGCTCCGGCAGCCGCCGCGACCGAGGGCAGCACCGGTGCCAGCGCCTCCACCTCCGGCAGCGCCGCCGGGAACGACGCCCTCATCGCCGCCGCCGGGACCGCCCGGAAGGCCGTCGGCTCCGGCACCGTGACGTCGATCGAGCAGGAGGCCGGCGGTACCTCGTGGGAGGTCCTCGTCGTCACCTCCGACGGCGACGAGCAGGAGGTCCACGTGGACGCCGACGGCCAGCGCACCACCGCGGGCCCGACGAAGGAGACCTCGGACGCCGAGGACGTCACGGAGAACGAGCGGTTCGTCGGTGCCGCCGACCTCTCGGTCGCGCAGGCCGCCTCGACCTTGACGAAGACCGTCTCCGGCACCGTCACCGAGCTCGGCCTGGACGACCACGCGGGCGCGGTCGTCTGGGAGGGCGACGTCCTCGGCGGTTCCGGCAGGACGCACAGCGTCCGCATCGACGCCGGCAGCGGCAAGGTCGTCACGAACACGGTCGACACCGACGACTGACCCCGCCGGCGCGAGCCGGGCCCGCGACCTGCACCGATGCGTCGGACGGGGTGCGATGCGGTCGGGCGAGCGGCGTGGTGGACGTGGGGCGTGCCTCCAGAGCGGTCGGGAGGCCCGCCCCACCACCGTCAGCGGGCCGACGTCTCCGAGTCGGTGCGTTCCCGACCCCGCGTGGCACGGGCGATGAAGTACAGGACCACGCCGACCGCGAGCAGCACCGCCGCGTACAGCCAGACCTGCCCGCTCTGCTGGGTGAGCAGCAGGATGCAGGACGCGACGCCGAGCACGGGCACGAACGTCCACACCCGGAAGTGCTCGTGCTCGACCCGGTCCTTGCGGAGGACCAGGACCGCGATGTTCGTGCTGATGAACACGAAGAGCAGCAGCAGGACGACCGTCTCGGCGAGCGTGCCCACGTCGCCGACCAGGGTCAGGAGCATCGCGACCACGGTCGTCGCGATGATCGCCGTCCACGGGGTCTTCCGGTTCGGCAGGACCTTGCCGAGCAGGCGCGGCAGCAGGCGCTGCTCGGCCATGCCGTAGGTGACGCGACTCGCCATGATCATCGTGAGCAGGGCGCCGTTCGCGACGGCGACCAGGGCGATGATGCTGAACACCCACTCGGGGATCGGGACGCCGGTCGCGGCGACGACCGCCAGGAGCGGGCCGCTCGAGTCGGACAGCTCCGACGCGGGCAGCGCGATCGAACTGGCCAGCGCGACGAGCACGTACACGACCCCGGCGGTGGCGAGGGAGCCGAACAGGGCTCGCGGGTACACCTTGCGGGGTTCGCGGACCTCTTCGGCGACGTTCGCCGACGTCTCGAAGCCGACGAACGAGTAGTAGGCGACGATCGCGGCGCTGAGGGTCGCGAGCGCTGGGTTCGCCTCCGCGGGGAACGCGCCGACACGCGAGACGTCACCACCACCGCCGCCCATCATCACGGCGACCGTGACGATGACGATGACCAGACCGGAGAGCTCGATGATCGTCATCACGACGTTGCTCCGCAGCGAGTCCGAGATGCCGCGGGCGTTGAGGCAGGCGACGAGCGCCAGGAACACGATCGCGGCCGGCACCGGCGGGACGTCGATGAACGTCCCGAGGTAGTCACCGGCGAAGGCGAGCGACAGACCCGCGGCGCTGGTGACACCCGCGGCGAGCATCGAGAACCCGACCAGGAACGACACCAGCGGCACCTTGTACGCGCGCTCCGCGAACACCGCGGCACCACCGGCCTTCGGGTACTTCGTGACGAGCTCGGCGTACGAGCCGGCGGTCAGCAGCGCCAGCAGCAGGGCGAGCACCAGCGGCGCCCAGAGCGCACCACCGACGTCTTTGGACAGGGTGCCCATGAGCGCGTAGATGCCCGCGCCGAGCACGTCGCCGAGGATGAACAGGAACAGCAGGGGACCGGTGATCGCCTGCTTGAGCTTCGATCCGGTCCCGTCCTGCGCCGGCGCTGAGGTGTCAGTGGTCATGTCGCGAGCGTCCCGGGGCCCGGCTGGACGCGGGTCCAGGTCCGCGCTCCCCGGACGTGCGCGGCACGCTCCCCACCTGGAACCCGGCGCGGCGGAGCGGTCCTAGAGTTGACCCCGCAGCAACCGTGATCGACACCGCTCCCCTGGAAGGTCTGCCCATGACGTCGTCGGACCGGCGAACCCCTGCACCGCTCGCTGACCAGCGGGCGCTCCTCTTCGACCTGGACGGCGTCCTCACGCCCACGGCCGAGGTGCACATGCGAGCGTGGAGCCGCCTCTTCACGCCCTACCTCGACCACCACGGGGTGGCGCCGTACACCGAGCAGGACTACTTCGCGTACGTCGACGGCAAGCCCCGGTACGACGGAGTCCGCTCGCTCCTGCAGGCCCGCGGCATCGACCTCCCCGAGGGCACCCCGGACGACGACCCGACGCTCGACACGGTCTGTGGGCTCGGCAACCGGAAGAACGCGGAGTTCACCGCCGAGCTGCAGGAGCACGGTGTGGCGCCCTACCCCGGCTCGGTGCGGTTCCTCACCGCGGCGATCGACGCCGGGTACGAGGTCGCCGTCGTGTCCAGCTCCGCGAACGCGAAGCAGGTGCTCCGGACCGCGGGCATCATCGACCGCTTCGACGTCATCGTCGACGGTGCTGTCGCCCGCGCGGACGGCCTCGCCGGCAAGCCCGCGCCCGACACCTACCTGGATGCTGCGACGCGCTTCGGCCTGACCGCCGCGCAGTGCGTCGTCGTCGAGGACGCCACCAGCGGGGTCGAAGCCGGCCGCAACGGGGCGTTCGGCCTCGTGATCGGGGTCGACCGCGGCGCCGGTGCCGACTCCCTCCGCGAGCACGGCGCGGACGTCGTCGTGACGGACCTCGCCGACCTGCTCCCCGACCTGCCTCCCGTCGACCCCCGGAAGACCGCATGAACCCCATCACCTCCGACCCCCTCGACCGCGTCCGGTACCCGGTCGACGAGTGGGCGCTGATCGAGACCGAGTACGCGGACGAGCAGGGCGTCGACGAGACGAACTTCGCGGTCGGCAACGGGTACCTCGGCCTCCGCGGCAACTTCGACGAGGGCCGCGGCGGCGTGCAGTACGGCACGTACATCAACGGCTTCCACGAGACCTGGCCGATCCGGCACGCCGAGACCGCGTTCGGGTTCGCGAAGACCGGGCAGACGATCATCAACGTCCCGGACGCCAAGGTCATCCGCCTGTACGTCGACGACGAGCCGCTCGTCCTGTCCGAGGCGGACATCCTGCGGCACACGCGTCGGCTCGACTTCCGCGGGGGCTACCTGCTGCGTGAGACGGAGTGGTCGACGCCGTCCGGCAAGCGGGTGCTCATCCGCTCCCGGCGCCTGGTGTCCTTCGTCGAACGGCACCTCGCCGTCATCGACTACGAGGTCACCATGCTCGACCACGACGCCTCCGTCCTGCTGTCGAGCCAGGTGCTCAACCGCCAGGACGTCGCCGACGAGTACCACGCCGGCATGAAGGCGGCCGCGGCGGCGTTCGACCCGCGCAAGGCCGAGTCCTTCACCGACCGTGTGCTGCAGCCGCGGCTCAAGCGGAACGCGGGCTCGCGCTCCCTGCTCGGCTACCAGGCCACCAGCTCCGGCATGACGATCTGCGTCGGCGTCGAGCACCGTCTGGAGACCGAGAACAGCTGGGACGAGACCTCGAGCATCGAGGACGACCTGGCCAAGCACGTCTACCGGGTCCAGGCGAAGGCCGGGCAGCCGATCCGTCTGGTCAAGAGCGTCGTCTACCACACGTCCCGCGGCGTCCCGGCGCGTGAACTCGCCGACCGCTGCGACCGCACCCTCGACCGCGCGAAGTACGAGAGCGTGGAGCAGGTCTTCGGGGACCAGCGCAAGTGGCTCGACGACTACTGGGCGCGCAGCGACGTCGAGATCGCCGGTCAGCCCGAGATCCAACAGGCCGTCCGGTGGAACCTGTTCCAGCTCGCGCAGGCCACCGCCCGGACCGACGGCCACGGCATCGCGGCGAAGGGCGTCACCGGCTCCGGCTACGGCGGCCACTACTTCTGGGACATGGAGATCTACGTCCTGCCGTTCCTGTCGTACACGGCGCCGATCGTCGCCCGGAACGCGCTCCGCTTCCGCTACAACATGCTCGACGCCGCCCGGTCCCGGGCCCGCGAGCTGAACCAGCGCGGAGCCCTGTTCCCGTGGCGCACGATCAACGGCGAGGAGTCCAGCGCGTACTACGCCGCCGGCACCGCGCAGTACCACATCGACGCGGACATCGCCCATGCGCTCATGCAGTACGTGCGGGCCTCCGGCGACACCGACTTCCTGAAGCGTGGCGCGATCGACATCCTCGTCGAGACCGCGCGGCTGTGGGAGGACCTGGGGTTCTGGCGCTCGAACGGCGACCAGAAGTTCCACATCGACGGCGTCACCGGGCCGGACGAGTACACGACCGTCGTCGACGACAACATGTACACGAACGTGATGGCGCGGGCGAACCTCTGGTTCGCCGTCAACGCCTGTCGGCAGCTGGCCGTCGACGACCCGGACGAGTACGCCCGCATGGTCCGTCGCACCGGGCTCGACCCGGACGAGGTCGTGAACTGGGAGCGCGCCGCCGAGTCGATGGAGATCCCCTTCGACCCGCACCGTGGCATCCACCCGCAGGACGCCCAGTTCCTCGACAAGGAACTGTGGGACCTCGAGCGCACGCCGGAGTCGAAGCGTCCGCTGCTGCTGCACTACCACCCGCTGGTCATCTACCGGTTCCAGGTGCTCAAGCAGGCGGACGTCGTGCTCGCCCTGTTCCTGCAGGGCCACGAGTTCACGCCCGCCGAGAAACGCCGCGACTTCGATTACTACGACGCCCTGACCACCGGCGACTCCACGCTGTCCGCGGTCGTGCAGTCGATCATGGCGGCCGAGGTGGGCTACCACGAGCTCGCCGGTCAGTACTTCCAGACCGCGCTCTACGTCGACCTCGCCGACCTGCACGGCAACACCACGGACGGCGTGCACATCGCGTCCACGGGTGGCATCTGGGGTGCGCTCGTCAACGGCTTCGGCGGCATGCGCGACCACGGCGGACGGTTGACCTTCAACCCGCGCCTGCCGACCGACTGGGACCGCCTGACGTACCGCATCACGGTCAACGGCTCGCGGGTACGGGTCGACCTCGAGCAGGAGGCGCTCACCT
This sequence comes from Curtobacterium sp. MCBD17_030, assembly GCF_003224255.1. Taxonomy (NCBI): domain Bacteria; kingdom Bacillati; phylum Actinomycetota; class Actinomycetes; order Micrococcales; family Microbacteriaceae; genus Curtobacterium; species Curtobacterium sp. MCBD17_030. The sequence continues at coordinate 64,009 of NZ_QKLI01000007.1, forward strand.
TCACGGTCGAGACCGGCGCCGGCCTCGACGCGTGGGTCCACAACCAGCAGGTCGAGGTGCGTCCCGGCGAACCGACCGTCGTGCCGCTGCCACACCAGGGACCGCGGATGGCCGGCCACGCGCCGACCACCAGTGACATCCAGGGGACGCTCCGTGCCGACGGCTCGGTGATCACCGCCTCCATCCCGACGATCTCGCTCGAACGCGACATGGAGGACGAGGACACCACGGCCTGACCCGGCCAGGAGGCCCGTCCTCCGTCCGCCCCGGTGCCCGCCCCGCCTGGACCACCGTCCAGGGCGCGGCGGGCACCGTGGTCTCCCGTGTCCTCCGGGCCGACGGCGTCCCTCCACGGGGACCACCGACGCGGGAGGAAACACCATGGGCAAGCGGTTCGAGGGCAAGGTCGCGATCGTCACGGGCGCGGGGTCCGGCATCGGTGAGGCCACCGCGCGTGCGTTCGTCGCGGAGGGCGCCGGCGTCGTCCTGGTCGACAGCGTCGAGGAGAAGGTCCGCGACGTCGCCGACTCGCTGCCGACCGCCCAGGCGCTGTGGCTGCAGGCCGACGTCGCCGACCCCGACGCGTGGCAGACCGTCGTCGACGCGGCGATCGACCGCTGGGACCGGTTGGACGTGCTCGTGAACAACGCCGGCACGTTCACCTCGGGCGACATCACCGACATCTCACCGGACGAGTGGCGCCGGGTGGTCGAGACCGACCTGTCGAGCGTGTTCTACGGCACCCGGGTCGCGCTGCCGTTCCTGCGGGAGACGAAGGGCTCGATCGTGAACACCTCGTCGGTGTCCGGCGAGGCCGCGGACTGGCGGATGAGTCCCTACAACGCGGCGAAGGGCGGCGTCTCGAACTTCACGAAGGCTGCTGCCCTGGACAACGGCGGGTTCGGTGTCCGGGTGAACGCCGTCGCACCCGGCCTGATCTGGACGGACCTGACGCAGTCGCAGGCGGAGGACGAGGAGCTCAAGCGGGAGTTCTCGGAGCGCATCGCCCTCGGCCGCGGGGGCCGTTCGGAGGAGGTCGCGGCGGCGGTGCTCTTCCTGGCCAGCGACGAGGCGTCGTTCATCACCGGGGCGATCCTGCCGGTCGACGGCGGCACGATGGCGAGCAACGGGCAGCCGGCGCAGGCCTGACGTCGGCGCTGGCTGCTCCGGTCAGAGGAGCTTGCGGAGCGTGTTCGTGTTGCGGGCTGTCGTCGTGCGCTTGAAGCGGCCGGCACCGGCGCGCTTCGCGAAGGGGGTCGTCGTGCTCGACCCCTTCGGGCACGACCAGTAGACGACGCCGTCGCCCCGGGCGACCTGCTCGATCGCCGGGTCGTGGTCGAGCCCGGCGAGCAGGTCGTCGAGTGCGACGGGCTCGGAGGCGAACAGGACGTAGTCATGGCGGTCGGCCGTCGACGCGAAGGGGAACCCCGCGACGAGGTCGGCCAGGGAGTCGTGGCGGACGAGCACGATCCAGGCGTCGTACCCGAAGCGGTCGCGGAGTGCCTGCTCGATCGAGGACCGCAGCACCGCGGGATCGACCGGGTCGGCGGTGGTGAATACGACGTTGCCCGAAGCGAGGACCGTCCGGACGTCCGTGTACCCGAGGCCACGGAACAGCTCAGCGAGGTCGGCGCTCCGGATCGTGATGCCGTTCACGTTGACCCCGCGCAGCAGGGCGATCCAGTTCGTCATGTCGTGACCGTAGCGCGCGTCGGTGACCGGGTCCACGCGGGTCGTGGCCGCGTCCGCGCTGCTCACGTCCAGGTCCGGGCGACGGTCCAGCCGCCACCCTCTGGCACGATGTCGACCACCAGGGTCTCCCCGTCCTCCGCGGTGGCCTGGAAGCGCCAACCGGCCGTGCGCTCCGGCGCGTGGGTGATGGCGGTGGGCAGGTCGGCCGGGGTCGTGGTCAGCCGTGTCGGGACGTCGGAGACCCGCCAGCGTCGCCCGAGCCAGACCAGTCGGACGGGCGCGCCGCCGGTCCACCACACGGTGACAGCGGTGTCGACGATCATCATCAGGGCCTCCTCGTTCGAACGTGTGTTCGAATGCTAGGTCGACCGTCCGACACCTGCAAGCGGCCCGGCGCGCCGTGTTCGTCCGCCGGAGTACGGCGGGACAGTCGAGGGCCGGTCGTGTAGACGGGCATCATGACGAACGACGACACCCAGGGTCCCGACGCCGCACACCAGGTCCCGGAGGGGGTCTCCGAAGCGACGGTGGAGGCCCTCGGTAGCCTCTCTGCAGCGATCGAGGTCATCGAGCACGCTCGCGGCCTGCTCTACGGGTTCCACCGGCTGACCGGCACCGCCGACCTGAACATCGGCGAGGCGGTGGAGCAGCTGCGGAAGGCCGGGCACACCGAACTCGCGGAGCGCATCGACACCGAGCTCGTCGGCCGCAACGTCATCGCCGGGCGGTGGACGTTCCAGATCGTCGAGGACTACGACGACGGCTACTACGCGACCGCGAAGGAGCTCGAGCGGACCGCGCGCGAGCAGCTCGTCGGCGGCAAGCGCCACCTGTTCGAGGCGGGCATGAAGGAGGACCGGCGCACGCCGGCCCAGCCCCACCACGAGGCGACGCCGGCCGACCTGCCGGACTGATCCTGGCCTCCCGTCCGTCCCCTCCGCGGAACGCAACGTGGGCGGTTGCTCGCCACGGGATACCGTTGCGAGCAACCGCCCACGTTGCGTTCAGCGGGGCGGGTCAGCCGACGCCGAGCAAGGCCTCCAGCGGACCGCGTGCGAAGTAGAGCAGGAAGCCGGCGGCGACGACGTAGAGCAGCCACGAGACCTGTCGGCCCTTGCCGGACAGCGCCTTGATGAGCACCCAGCTGATGAAGCCGGCGCCGATGCCGTTCGCGATCGAGTACGTCAGCGGCATCACGACGATGGTCAGGAACGCCGGCAGTGCCGACCCAAAGTCGGTCCAGTCGATGTCGGCGACCTGCGCCACCATGAGCGCACCGACGACGACGAGCCCGGCGGCAGCGACCTCGAGCGGGACGACCTGCGTCAGCGGGGTCAGGAACATCGACGCCAGGAACAGCAGACCGGTGACGACCGAGGCCATGCCGGTCCGGGCGCCCTCACCGATGCCGGCGGCGGAGTCGATGAACACGGTGTTCGACGACACCGAGGCGCCACCACCGGCGATCGCCCCGGCACCCTCGACGACGAGCGCCGCACGGAGACGGGGGAACGTGCCGTCCTTCTCCGCGACCCCGGCTGCCTTCGCCAGGCCGGTCATCGTGCCCATGGCGTCGAAGAAGTTCGTGAAGACCAGCGTGAAGACGAGCATCGACGCGGCGAGCGGACCGATCCGGGCGAAGGCGCCGAAGTCGAACTGACCGACCAAGGACAGGTCGGGCAGGGCGAACAGCGCGCTCGGCAGGCCGGGAGCGTTGAGGTTCCAGCCGGTCTTCGAGTCGACCGAGGTCGGCACGTGGAACACGGCCTGCAGGATGACCGCGATGACCGTCGTCGCGATGATGCCGATGAGCAGTGCGCCCTTGACCCGGCGGGCCATGAGCGTGCCGATGATGACGAGGCCGATCAGGAACACGATCGTCGGCAGGGCGCCGACGGAACCGTCCTCGCCGAGCTGCAGCGGTGGCGACGCGAGCCCGGAGGACCGCACGAAGCCGGAGTCGACGAGCCCGATGAACGCGATGAACAGGCCGATGCCGACCGTTATCGCGGCCTTGAGTTGCGCGGGCACCGCCGTGAAGATCATCGTCCGGATGCCGGTCAACGCCAGGATCACGATGATCACGCCGTTGATGACGACGAGGCCCATCGCCTCGGCCCACGTCACCTGGTGTACGACGCTGACGGCGAGGAACGAGTTGATCCCGAGGCCCGCCGCGATGCCGAACGGCAGGTTCGCGACGAGGCCCATCGCGATGGTCATCAGCCCGGCGACGAGGCCGGTGGCCGCGGCCACCTGAGCGTTCTCGAGCCACCCGCCGCTGACGTCCTTGGCGGCCTGGTCGGCGCTGAACCCGCCGAGGATGAGCGGGTTGAGGATGACGATGTAGGCCATCGTCACGAAGGAGACGAGACCACCACGGATCTCGCGGGGGATGGTCGATCCGCGCTTCGTGACCGAGAAGAAGCGGTCGAGGCCGGATGCGACGCGGTTCCGGGGCGGGCTGGATGTCTGCGGGGCGCTCACCGGGGGAGTTTAAAGGAACCTGGGACCGCGGGCACGTCGGGGCGGCAGGGTAGCCGTCCTGGAGGCCCGATCCTGCTGATCGGGGTACGGCACCGCGTTCCGTGGTCAGTTGCACTGCCGCTCGGCGGTGTTGGATGAGCGGGTGACCCAGCGCATGGACCGTGCCCGTGTCGAGGCCGCCGTGCGAGAGCTGCTGGCGGGCATCGGCGAAGACCCCGACCGACCCGGACTGGAGCGGACCCCGCAACGGGTCGCGGACGCGTACACGGAGTTCTTCGCCGGGCTCGACCAGGACGCGACGCAGATCGCCCGGGACGGCACGGTGCCCGCCGGTGACGGCGAACGCGGTGACCTGGTGATCGTCCGCGACGTCCTGTTCCGCTCGGTGTGCGAGCACCACCTGCTCCCCTTCCTCGGCACGGCCCACCTGGCGTACGCACCGGGCGAACGACTGATCGGCCTGGGGACGCTGGCGCGGGTGGTGGAGGCGTTGGCCTCCCGTCCGCAGCTGCAGGAGCGCCTCGGCGAGCAGATCGTCGCCGCGGTGCAGGACGGCCTCGAGGCACGGGGTGTCCTCGTGGTGCTCGACGCCCAGCACCAGTGCGTGACGACCCGGGGTGAACGGCAGACGAGTTCCACGACCGTCACCGTCGCGGCGAGCGGGATCCTCGCCGACGCGGCCGGGCGTGCCGAGGCGATCGCCCTCATCGGGGCCGGGCCCGCAGCTGGAGCCAGAGCCGCCGGGGCGGACGGCTGATGCGCGTCGGACTCGGTGCGGGCCTCCAGTCCGGTGCGGCCGGCGCGACCGGACCCGGGTGGGTGGTCCCGGACCTGGGCCAGCCGATCCGGACCATCGGCCGCCGCACCTTCGACTTCGACCACCGCATCGCCGTGATGGCGATCGTGAACCGCACGCCGGACTCGTTCCACGACGAGGGCCGCACGTTCGCCCTGGACCGTGCGGTCCAAGCCGCGGTCACGGCCGCCGAGCAGGGCGCCGACTGGGTCGACATCGGCGGGGTGAAGTTCGCCCCCGGGCCGGAGCTGTCCGCGGCCGACGAGATCGAGCGCGTCCTCCCGGTCGTCGAGCAGGTCGCCGAGCAGTCCGACGTGACGATCAGCGTCGACACCTTCCGACCCGAGGTCGCGGCCGCCGCGATCGCCGCCGGTGCCAGCGTCGTCAACGACACCACCGGCCTGGCCGACCCGCGGATGGCCGCCGTCGTCGCGGACTCGGACGCGACGATCGTCATCACACACTCGCTCGCGGCGCCCCGGCAGGAGTACCCGAAGCCGCAGTACGCCGACGTGGCGGGCGAGGTCGCGGCCTTCCTGCGGCTCCGTGTCGACCGGGCGCTCGAGGCGGGCATCCCCGAGGACCGGATCATCATCGACCCCGGGCACGACCTCAACAAGACGACCGTGCACACGCTCGAGCTGACCCGGCGTCTGCCGGAGGTCGTCGCCCTCGGCTACCCGGTCCTCGCCGCGGTGTCGAACAAGGACTTCGTGGGGGAGAGCCTCGGCCGGCCGCGCGGGGAGCGGCTGCCCGGGTCGCTGGCCGCGGCGACCATGAGCGCGATGCTCGGGGCGCGGATCGTCCGGATGCACGATGTCGTCGCGTCCGTCGACGCGATGCGCATGGTCGAGACCGTCCTCGGCTGGCGAGCGCCCCTGGAAGCGAGGCACAACACGTGACGCACCTGCCCGACCCGATCGCCGACCTGTCCGACGACGAGCTGCTCGACGTCTACACCGACGGTGCGGAGGGCACCGCGGACGGCGGCTGGCTCCGCGTCAACTTCGTCAGCTCCCTCGACGGCTCCTCGACCGCCTCCGGGAAGTCCGGCTCGCTGGGCGGGGACGACGACCTGCGCGTGTTCGACCTGCTGCGCCGGGTCGCCGACGTCGTCCTGGTCGCAGCGGGCACCGTCCGCGACGAGGGGTACGGGCCGATGGTGCTGCACGACGCCGACGTCGCCTGGCGCCGGGAGCACGGCCTGTCCGACCACCCGGTGTTCGCGATCGTGACGGGGTCACTCGGCCTCGACCCGGCATCGCGGGTGTTCACCGAGGCGCCGGTCCGGCCGGTCGTCCTGACCTCGGCGTCCGCGGACCCCTCGCGGCGACAGGCGCTCGAGGCCGTCGCGGACGTGGTGTCCTGCGGCGAGGACTCCGTCGACCCGGCCCAGGTCCGGGCCGCCCTGGTCGACCGGGGCCTGCCGACCATCCACTGCGAGGGCGGGCCGTCGTTCCTCGGTGCCCTGGTGGCGGCGGACCTGGTCGACGAGCTGTGCCTGTCGATCGACCCGTCCCTCGAGGGCGGCGAGGGGGGACGCATCGTGCACGGGTCGTCGCCGGAGCTGCGGTCGATGCGGCTCGCGCACGTGCTGCACGGGGCCGGGGACGTGCTGCTGACGCGGTACGTCCGTGCGCGATGACGGCGGCGGGCGGCAGGTAGGGTCGGCACCGTGATCGACGTCGTGGTGTCCGGGGTCCTGTTCGACATGGACGGGACGCTCGTCGACTCGACCGCCATCGTCGAGGGTGCGTGGGGTCGCTTCGGCGCCGACCACGACCTCGACCCGCAGACGATCCTCGGCTTCTCGCACGGCCGGCAGACGATCGACACGATCCGGCACTTCCTGCCCGACCTCGCACCCGACGAGCAGCGTCGGGTCGCACTCGAACTCGTCAACGACGAGGTCGAGAACACCGAGGGCATCATCGAGGTCCCGGGTGCCGGCGCCTTCGTCCGCCGACTGCTCGCCGCCGGCGTGCCCGTCGCGCTGGTCACCAGCGCCCCGCGGGACCTCGCCGTGAACCGGATGCGCGCCGCCGACGTGCCCATCCCCGACGCCGTGGTCGCCGCCGACGACGTCGAGCTCGGCAAGCCGCACCCGGACGGCTACCTCCGCGGTGCGGCCCTGCTCGGGGTCGCGGCCGAGGACTGCCTGGCCTTCGAGGACGCCCCCGCCGGACTGGAGGCTGCGCTCGCCTCCGGTGCGACGACCGTCGCCGTCGGGCCGCTCGCCCCCGCCGACCTGCCGGCGGACCTGGTGCGGATCACCGGGTACGACGGGGTCACCGTGACGGCCGAGGGCGACGGGTTCCGCATCCGCGGCTGAGCTCAGCGGGAGCGCCGTGGGGGGTGCTCCGCGCACTCCGGGTCGACGCCCCCTGCGCACTGCGAACGCACCCAGCGGGCTCCGACGACCGTGGTGTGCGCAGCCGGAGACCCCGGTCTGCGGAAGGAGTGACCATGGCAGCCCTCGACGGCAAGAAGATCCTCGTCATCGCGACGAACTACGGCGTGGAGCAGGACGAGATCGTCGTCCCCACCGAGCAGCTCCGGGAGCGCGGGGCCACCGTGACCGTCGCCGCGAAGGAGTCCGGCCCGATCCAGACCCTGGTCGGTGACAAGGACCCGGGCAAGAGCGTCGACTCGGACACCACCCTCGACGGCGTCGCAGCGGGCGACTTCGACGCACTCGTCGTCCCCGGCGGCACGATCAACGCCGACACGATCCGCCAGGAGCCCACCGCGATCGACCTCGTCAAGGCGTTCGTCGAGGCCGGCAAGCCGATCGCGGCGATCTGCCACGGCCCGTGGACCCTCGTCGAGGCCGGTGTCCTGCCGGGTCGCGCGATCACCTCGTTCCCGTCGCTGCAGACGGACGTCCGCAACGCCGGTGCCGAGTGGGTCGACCAGGAGGTCCAGGTCGACGAGACCGGCAGCACGATCATCACCTCGCGGAACCCCGGCGACCTGCCGGCGTTCGTGGACGCGATCCAGGCCGCGCTCGCCTGACCCCTCGCAACACGCAACCTGGGCGGCAGCGCGCAGCGGTACTCCGTGGCGTGGTGCCGCCCGCGTTGCGTTCCGCGGAGCGGTCAGGCGACGGGGACCGCAAGTGCCGTGCGCAGCACCGCGGGACCGAGGGTGAGCACCCCGTCGGACTCCGGGTCGCACCGCACCCCGCCACGCCCGCGCATCGCCCGGAACGCTCCCGGAGCCACCTCGGTGTCCATCCACGCGCACGGGTTCGCCGGCCGGTACCCGCGGAACAGGACCGGGCCGTCGCCGGAGTCCAGGGAGAACGGCTCGCCCCGCAGCGCCTCGACGTCGACGCCGCGCAGGAACACGTTCCGCCGGGTCGCCGCCGGGTCGATCGACACCCCGAGTCCGCGTCCGACCGCCTCGAGGCCCGCCACTCCGATCAGGGTCACCGAGGCGTGCACGTGCGCCCGGGCGGCGAAGTAGCGGTCACCGACGATGCCGAGTCCGGCGCGCAGTTCGACGCGGTCGCGGAGCTCCTCCCCGTCGGCCGGTGACGCGCCGTCCGCGGGACGCCCCTCGTAGCGGTGCCGTCGGGAGACCAGCAGCATCGTCACCTCGACGTCGCGGGCATGCGGCAGCGCGACGGAGGCGACCGGGTCGACGACGGGAGCCATGCGGACGACGCTAGCCGTGCCTCCCGGCCGGCCCGTCCATCCGCGGTGCTGCGACGTCCGATTCCCGCCAGTCCGCTGTCGTCGGCGCATGTCAGGCTGACCACATGACCACCACCGGAGCGGAGGCGCTGCACGACGAGCGGTACCGGATCGCGGCGTCACGGGATGCCCGGTTCGACGGGCAGTTCGTCACGGCCGTGCACTCGACCGGCATCTACTGCCGCCCGAGCTGCCCCGCCCGCACACCCCGCTCGACGGGCGTCACCTTCTACCGGACGAGCGCCGCCGCGCACCTCGCGGGGTTCCGCGCCTGCCGCCGCTGCCTGCCCGAGGCGACCCCCGGCAGCCCGGAGTGGGACCTCCGTGAGGACGTCGCCGCCCGTGCGATGCGCCTGGTCCTCGACGGTGTCGTGGAGCGGGAGGGCGTCCCCGGCCTCGCGGGGCGCGTCGGCTACTCGGAGCGGCAGCTCAACCGGATCATGACCGACGAGCTCGGCGCCGGCCCGAAGGCCCTGAGCCGCGCGCACCGGGCGCAGACCGCGCGGACCCTGCTCACCTCGTCGGACCTGCCGATCGCGGACGTCGCCTTCGCCGCCGGCTTCGCGAGCATCCGCCAGTTCAACGACACCGTGCGCGAGGTCTTCGCGCTCACACCCACCGAGTTGCGTGCCCGACGACGGACCGCACCGGGTGGTGACGGTGCGCTGCACGTGCACCTGCCGGCGCGCCCGCCGTTCGACGTGCAGGGGCTCCTCGAGTGGCATGCGCTGCACGCCCTCGCCGGCATGGAACAGGTCGGGTTCGACGCGGCGGGGCGGGTCGCCTCCTACGGGCGGGTGCTGGACCTGCCGGGAGGCCCGGGCTGGTTCCGCGCGACGGCTGCGGGTGCCGACACGGCCGGGTCCGGTGCTCGTGTCGGCCGGGTGCGGACCGGACTGGACCTGCTCGTCCGGCTCACCGACCTGTCCGACCTGCCGACCCTCGTGGCCCGGGTGCGGGCGCTGTTCGACCTCGACGCCGATCCGGTGGCGGTGGACACCGCCCTCGCAGCGGTGCCCGAGCTCGCACCGGCGGTCGCACGAGTGCCCGGCATGCGGCTGCCGGGGGCGGTGGACCCGCACGAGGTGGTGTTCCGTACCCTCATCGGGCAGCAGGTGTCCGTCGCGGCGGCCCGGACGGCGCAGACGCGGCTCGTCGCGGCGTTGGGGGAGCGGGTGGCGGCGGGCCTCGTGCCGGGTGTCGTCGAGGGGCCGGGTGCCTCCGATCGCGATGAGTCCCTCGTGCGGCTGTTCCCCCGAGCCGCGGTGGTCGCCGAGCGCGGGCGGGAGGTCCTCCGCGGCCCCGCAGCCCGTGTCGACACGATCATGCGCGTCGCGGTGGCGCTCGCCGACGGCAGCCTCGTGGTCCACGGCGGACAGTCGCTCGAGGAACTCCGCTCCGGCCTGCTCGCCGTGAAGGGCATCGGGCCGTGGACGGCCGACTACGTCGCACTCCGGGTCCGCCACCACCCCGATCTCTTCCTGCACAGCGACCTCGCCGTGCGGAACGGTGCACAGGAACTCGGGCTGCCCGGGACGGCGCGCGCACTCTCCCTATGGTCGGAACGGGTGGCCCCCTGGCGGAGCTACCTCACGATGCACTGCTGGCGGCCGATCATCGATCGCGCGATGGACCGGGCCGCAGCGACCTCCACGAACCCCGGGAAGGAACTCCGATGAACGACGCCGTCCTCACCACCCTCTCCACCCCCGACGGGCCCTTCACCGTGCTCGAGGACGACCGCGGGCGGGTCCTCTCCTCGGGGTGGACCGCCGACCCCGACCGGATCCTCGCGCGCCTCGCCGAACGGCACCGCCCGACCCGGGTCCTCGACGGGCAGGTCCGCGCTGCCGACGCCGTGGACGCCTACTACGCGGGAGAGCCCGAGCACGCCATGCAGGTCCCCGTCCACCAGGTCGGCACCGAGCTCTTCACCGAGGGCTGGCGACGACTGCGGGACATCCCCGCCGGGTCGACCCTGACGTACACGGCCTTCGCCAGTGCGATGGGACGCCCCGATGCGGTCCGCGCTGCCGCCAGTGTCTGCGCCCGGAACGCCCCCGCCCTGTTCGTCCCCTGTCACCGGGTCCTGCGCTCCGACGGGTCGCTCGGCGGGTTCGCCTGGGGACTCGACGTCAAACGGGCCCTGCTCGAACGCGAGTCCGTGGCCGCCGACGCCCTCGTCTGAGCGGCCCCTCGGACAGGTGACGCGTTCACAGCGAGCACCAAGCGCTCCCCCAGGACGTGGGTGGTGACGCGGAGCCCGGGGCCTGTCAGACTCGCGACGACGGCGTGGCCCACGGACACCGTGGACCGAGAGCAGCGTCGAGCGCGATGCGTGCGGCACCTCGAGGTGCGGCACGACCGGGGACGCGCCACTCGCCGTCGAGACCGAACGAGGACGCCCATGACGACCACCGCTGACCGATCGGTGCTGTCTGCGGACGGCACCCGGATCGCGGTCTCGTCGAGCGGCGACGGGCCCGCGCTCGTGGTCGTGGGCGGGGCCTTCGACCACCGGGGCACACCGTTCGTGGACGGAGTGGTCGCCGCGTTCTCCGACCGCTACCGGGTCGTCACCTACGACCGGCGCGGACGCGGCGCGAGCGGCGACACCCGACCGTGGTCCGTCACGCGTGAGATCGAGGACCTGGCCGCCGTGGTCGCCGACGTCGGCGCCCCCGTCGACCTGCTCGGCATCTGCGTCGGTGCCGCCGTCGTCCTGCACGCCGTCGCCACCGGGGTCCCGGTCGGCCGGGCCGTCCTCTACGAACCGCCGTACCGCGCGAGCGTCGACGCGCACGCCGACGACGTCCTGTTCGCCGACCGCCTCGACGAGATGATCGCCGGCGGGCGTCGAGCCGCCGCGGTCCGTGCCTACCTCACCCGGGTGCTCGGCGTCCCGATGCTCCAGGTCTCCGCCGTGCCCCTCAAACCGAAGCTGTGGAAGGCGCTGCTCGCTGACGCCGGTGTCCTCGGCCGCGACGTCCGCGTGCTCAGCGGGCTCGTGGTGCCGGAGCGGGCGCTCGCCGCGGTGGGCATCCCGGTGCTCGTCGCCGCGGGGACCAGCGGCCCGACCTGGACACGGGCGGCCGCCCGCGCCGTGGTCGAGACCGTGCCGGGCTCCACGTCCGTGGTGCTCGAGGGACAGGGGCACGTGCCGGACCCCGCGGTGCTGCGGAGCACGGTCGACGATTTCCTCCAGGCTCAACCCAGTCCCGACCCGCACTGACTGGGCCAGGATGGACGGGTGAACGCACCCCGCCTCGGACTCCTGCTCGACGTCGACGGCCCGATCGCCAGCCCGCTCTCGCGGACCATCGCGATCCCGAGCATCGTCGAGGACCTCGTCGCCCTGGCGGCCGAGGGCATCCCCGTGGTGTTCAACACCGGCCGCAGCGACGCCTTCATCCGGGAGCAGGTCGTCGGCCCGCTCCTCGCCGGCGGTCTCGCGGCGGGCGGCCGGGTGCACGCGGTGTGCGAGAAGGGCGCCGTCTGGTGCTCGATCGGCCCGCAGTTCCCGGACGGCATGGGTGACCTGACCGTCGCCGAGGACCTGGCGCTGCCGCGGGACTTCGCCGACGAGATGCGTGGGCTCGTCCACGACGAGTACGCCGACCTGGTGTTCTTCGACGAGACGAAGCACGCGATGGTGTCGATCGAGCAGCTGGTGGACGTCGACAACGCGGCGTACCTGGCCCGGCAGCCCGACTTCGACGCCCAGGCGATGGCCGCGCTCGAGCGTCGCGGGCTCGGCGTCCGTCGCCTGGACGACGTCCGGCCGGACGATCGGGGAGCCGTGGACTGGCGCGTCGACCCGACCATCATCTCGACCGACATCGAGTCCGACCGCAGCGGCAAGGACCTCGGGGCCGAGCGTGCGCTGGAGCTCCTGGCCGAGGACGGTGCCCTGCCGCTCGAGTGGCGCACGGTGGGCGACTCCCGGAGCGACTACGCGATGGCCGACTGGCTGCACGCGAACGGGCACCGGGTCGCGCACGTCGACGTCCGACCGGCTGACGGGGTGCCCGAGACGCCGTACGCGGTGCTCACCGCGCCGGAGGGGGTCATCCACGACGAGGCCGGCGCCCGGTTCCTCCGTGCCTGGCGCGAGGGACGTTCCGACTCGGCGGTCTGACCGGACCCGCGACCGGCCCTGACGGGTCGCAGGACCTGCGGTTGCACCATCGTGCGGTATACCACTACCCTTCCGTGGTCCGCCTGCTCCGATGACGGGAAAGTCCCATGGCCCTCCGCACCAAGTCCATCGAGGCGTCGCTCGCCGACGCCGACGAGAAGGGGCGCTCGCTCAAGCGCTCCCTGGGGACGTTCGACATCGCCGCGATGGGCATCGCCGTCGCGGTGGGTGCCGGCATCTTCTCGGTCGGTGCGAACGCCGCCGCGAACTTCGCCGGCCCGGGCGTCATCGTGTCGTTCCTGCTCGCTGCCGTCACGTGCGGCCTGGCGATCATGTGCTATGCCGAGTTCGCCTCGACGATCCCCGTCGCCGGCTCCGCCTACACGTTCACCTACGCGACGATGGGCGAGTTGCTCGCCTGGATCGTGGGGTGGGACCTCATCCTCGAGACCCTGACCGCCAGCGCCGTCATCGCGAAGTACTGGGGCATCTACCTCAGCACCGCGTTCGACGTGTTCGGCATCACGGTGCCGAGCACCATCGCGATCGGCCCGATCGGCTTCACCTGGGGCCCGGTGCTCATCGTCGGCGTGTTCACCGCGCTGCTGGCGTTCGGCACCCGACTGTCCAGCCGGGTCTCGGCCGTCATCACGGTCATCAAGGTCGCGATCGTCCTGTTCGTCATCGTGGTCGGCGCCTTCTTCGTCAAGGCCGCGAACTTCACGCCGTTCATCCCCGCTGCCGAGCCGACGAAGGGCGCCGAGGGCAGCGTCTGGACCCAGTCGCTCGTGTCCTTCGCCACCGGGTCCGAGCCGGCGCAGTACGGCGTCTTCGGGCTGCTCGCCGCGGCATCGCTGGTGTTCTTCGCGTTCATCGGCTTCGACGTCGTCGCCACCAGCGCCGAGGAGACCGAGAACCCCCAGAAGACCCTGCCCCGCGGCATCTTCATCGGGCTCGGCATCGTGACGCTGCTCTACGTCGGCGTGAGCATCGTCATCACGGGCATGGTGTCGTACAAGCAGCTCGCGCAGGAGGACGCTCCGTCCCTGGCCTCGGCCTTCGACATCGTCGGACTACCGTGGGCCGCCGGCATCATCGCCATCGGGTCGCTCATCGGCCTGACCACCGTCGTCATGGTGCTGCTCCTCGGCCTGTCCCGAATCGTCTTCTCGATGAGCCGCGACGGGCTGCTGCCCCGCTGGTTCTCGGTCACGAACCCGAAGACGCAGACACCCGTCCGGGTGCAGCTCATCGCCGGGATCGTGGTGGCGGTGCTCGCCGGGTTCACGCCGGTCGAGAAGCTCGAGGGCCTGATCAACATCGGCACGCTGTCGGCCTTCGTGCTCGTGTCGATCGGCATCATCGTGCTCCGGAAGTCCCGCCCCGACGCACCTCGCGCCTTCCGGGTGCCGTGGTCACCCGTGATCCCGATCCTGTCCGCGGTGCTCTGCTTCTGGCTGATGCTCAACCTCGAGGTCGAGACCTGGATCCGGTTCGTCATCTGGCTGGTCATCGGCTTCGTGATCTACTTCGGCTACAGCCGCCGCAACAGCCGCGTCGGCAAGGCCATGCGCGAGTAACCACCGTCGCCGCCGCGCGGTACGCCCCGCGCCCCGCGGTACCGTTCGGATCAGCACAACAGAAGACGGCTCGCGCCACCGGATCCAGTGGCGCGAGCCGTCTTCTGTTGTGCGACGCCGGACGATATCGGCCGGGTGACGCCAGACGACGCCGGCCGGGTGACGCCAGACGACGCCGGCCGGGTGACGCCAGACGCCAGCCGGCCGGGTGACGCCGGGCGGGCCAGCCCTCAGGCGCCGAGGAGCAGCGCCGACCCGAAGGCCAGCATCACGACGGCGACCAGGGCGTCGAAGACCCGCCAGGTCATCGGTCGCGCGAACAGCGGCCGCAGCAGTCGGCCGCCGAAACCGAGCGCACCGAACCACAGGCAGCTCGCCGCCACCGCTCCCACGGTCCACCACCAGCGGTCGTCGACACCCTGCTGGTTCGCGACCGACCCGAGGAACACCAGGGTGTCCAGGTACACGTGCGGGTTCGCCCATGTGAAGACGAGCATGGTCAGGACCGCGGCACGCATCGTCGGTCCACCGTGGTCGCCGCCCGGACGCCACTCGCCCGGACGCCGGTCGCCCATGCCGGCCCGGCCGGGAGGCGCGCCCGCACCCCGTGACGTCGGTGCAGCCTCCAGACCATCGGTCCCACGGCCCGCACCCGTCACGACGGGCACCCCGTCCTCGGCGGCCCGCTCGTCGAGACGGATGGCCTCGCCCGAGGGCCGCAGCGCCCGTCGGGCCGCGAGCACCCCGTACGTCAGCAGGAACGCCGCCCCGACGAAGCGGATGACCAGCAGTGCTGCCGGCACCCGCTCGACGACGGCCCCGACGCCGAGCACGCCGGCGATGATGAGCGCCGCGTCCGACAGTGCACACACCGCGACGGCGACGGCGACCACCGCCAGTCGTGCGCTCACCGCGAGCCGCAGCAGGTAGGTGTTCTGGACGCCGATCGCGACGATGAGGGCCAGCCCGGTGCCCAGGCCGGAGAGGGCGGGGAGCAGGGCGTCGAGCGGCGTGGTCACAGGGGAACCGTAGGCCGTGCTCGAGCTGCAGGCCAGCTCAGGTTCCTGGTGCGCCGTAAGCTGCGCTGATGGTGCAGTTCCACCGTGACCACCTCGAGACCCTCCTGGCCGCCGTCGACGCGGGGACCTTCGACGCCGCCGCCCGGGAGCTGTCGATCACCCCGTCGGCGGTGTCGCAGCGGGTGAAGGCGATGGAGCAGCTCGTCGGCCGGGTGCTGCTGCAGCGGACCACGCCGATCGTGCCGACGCCCGACGGCGAGGTCGTCCTCCGGCACGCGCGACAGGTGCGGCTGCTCGACGAGGAGACCTCGCGTGCCCTGGACGTCCCCGACTCCGACGTCCCCGGTCGGACACCGTCGATCCCGTTGGCGGTGAACGCGGACTCGCTCGCGACGTGGTTCCTCGACGCCCTCGCGATCGTCCGGGACGACACCGAGGTGGTCTTCGACCTGCACCGCGAGGACCAGGACCGCACCGCCGAGCTCCTCCGTGCCGGCACGGTGATGGCGGCGGTCACAGCCGAGGCGGAGCCGGTGCAGGGCTGCTCGTCCGTCCCGCTCGGGGTGGACCGGTACCGGGCCGTCGCCGCGCCGTCGTTCGTCCGGCGGTACCTCGACGGTGCGGACACCGAGCGGCGGATGACGACCCGTCTCGACCGTGTGCCGCTCGTGGACTACGACCGTGACGACGACCTGCAGCAGGGGTTCCTCCGGCGGGTGCTCGGGCACGCTCCCCGGGGTCCGCGGCACTTCGTCCCGAACTCGGCGGACTTCGCCCGGGCGGTACAGCTCGGCTTCGGGTGGGGGTTGCTGCCCGAAGCGCAGTGTCTCGAGGCGCTCGAGCGGGGCGACTTGGTCGAGCTCACGCCCGGGCGCCGGGCGGACGTGGCGCTCTGGTGGCAGCGGTGGAACCTGGCGTCGCCGCTGCTCGAACGCGTGACCGATGCCGTGCGCACGGTTGCTGCGGAACGGCTGCACCAGCCGGGGTGACCGGGCGTGGGCGCGCCGCCCGCCTGTGACTGTCCCCAGAACGCACGGCCCGCCGGGGGACAGGCCCCTGACCCCTGCTCAGGGGGCGTGTTCACGCGATCGTCACATGGGGAGCACGGACCGTGACGTACGATCACTCCACCGACGGCACGGGTCGTCGGCACACATCCGAACACACACCGAACACCGGTCCCGTCTCCCGAGGGCGGACCGCTCCGGTGCACGCCGCACCCTCGGCGGGCACCGTGCCACGGACGAGGAACCCTAGCCTCCGTCCGCGCCGGACCACCGCGTCCGGGTCCTGTCGCCACCGTCGCCGACACCGTCGTCTGTCATGCCCCCGTGGGCCCGACGGACGACATCTCCGACACCCGACAGGAGAACGCGCATGTCCGCACCCACGGACGTCCGGCGACCCCGGACGACCCCAGAACCCCCGAACGACCCGGCCGAACAGGTCGTCATCGACGTCCCCGCGAGCGAGCGGGGCGGCGAGCGACCCGGCACCGGAGCGGCGTCCGACCCCCGCGGCCGTGGCGCCACCCGCCGCTCCGTCCGCCGTGTCGGCGAGCAGCGCGACCGTGACGAGCGCGGCCGTGACGACCGCGAGCAGCTCCAGCGCCTGACCGGCACCGCCGCCACCGGTCGGTCCCGCGCCGACACCCGGGCCCACAGCCCGGTGATGGTGCTGATCGTGCTGCTGGCGACGCTCGGCGTCGTCACCTACGCGGTGTTCCTCCTCAACCCCGCGAACCGCGGCGACTTCCTGCCCTACGGCCTGGTCATCGTGGCGGAGAGCGTCCTCGTCGGGCAGTCGCTGCTGTCGATGTGGACGATCCTGTCCGGTGGCTCGGACCCCCGCGACTTCGCGTTCCACAACACCCAGGACACGATGTTCGACCTGGACGAGATCGACCGCGAGGGGCTCACGAACCGCAGCCACCTGTGGCCGATGCGGGTCCGTGGCAAGCGTGTCGTCGTCGACGTGTTCATCACGGTCTACGGCGAGGAGCTGACGAAGATCGCGGCCACCGTCGCCGCCGCAGTCGCGATGCGCGGCGAGCACCGCACCTGGATCCTCGACGACGGCCGGAGCGACGACGTGCGGGCCCTGGCGGACCGCCTCGGCGCGCGGTACGTCCGGCGCCTGTCCTCGAACGGCGCGAAGGCGGGCAACATCAACCACGCCCTGACCCTGGCGAAGGGCGACTACTTCGCGGTGTTCGACGCTGACTTCGTCCCCGGCAAGGACTTCCTGTTCGAGACCGTGCCGTTCTTCGCGGACGGGTCGATCGCGTTCGTGCAGACGCCGCAGACCTACGGCAACCTGCACAACCTCGTCTCCCGCGGCGCCGGCTACATGCAGACGGTGTTCTACCGCTTCATCCAGCCCGGCCGGAACCGCTTCAACGCGGCCTTCTGCGTCGGCACGAACGTCATCTTCCGTCGCGCCGCGATCGACGACGTCGGTGGCATCCACACCGACTCGAAGTCCGAGGACGTCTGGACGAGCCTGCACCTGCACGAGCGCGGCTGGAAGTCGGTCTTCATCCCGATGACCCTCGCGGTCGGTGACGCCCCCGAGACGATCGAGGCGTACAGCAAGCAGCAGCTCCGCTGGGCGACCGGCGGGTTCGAGATCCTGCTCACGCACTTCCCGTTCAACCCGAAGCGCAAGCTGACGATGGACCAGCGCCTGCAGTACTTCGTGACGGCGAGCTTCTACCTGACCGGCATCGTGCCCGGACTGCTGCTGCTCGTCCCGCCGCTCGAGATCTTCTTCGACCTCCGACCGATGAACATGTCGATCGGCGTGGGCGAGTGGGTGCTCTTCTACCTGGGCTTCTACCTCATGCAGGTCGTCCTGGCGTTCTACGCGCTCGGGTCGTTCCGCTACGAGACGCTGCTGCTCGCGGCGGTGTCGTTCCCGATCTACGCACGTGCGCTGTGGAACGTCCTCTGCGGGAAGGAGCAGGCGTGGCACGTCACCGGAGCCGGTCGAGGCCGGGCGCCGTCACCGTTCAACTTCATCGTGCCCCAGGTGCTCGTCTTCGTGTTCCTGTCCCTGACGAGCGTCGTCGCGATCTGGCGTGACGTCTCGAACGGACAACTGACCCTGGCGACCGCGTGGAACATCACGAACTCGCTCATCTTCGGCGCGTTCATCATCACCGCGTTCCGTGAGCAGTCGGCGAACCGTCGGGCGGCCCGCCAGGAGCGCGACGCCGACACCGCGCCGGTGCTCGTGCTCGCCGCCGCTGCCGGGCTCGAGCCCGCACCGGCCCTCCGGACCCAGGTGGTCCGACCCGACTCGCTGCAGCCCGCACGCGACGTGATCACCGCGAGTGCCGCCTCCGGCACCCCGACCCCCGTGGAGGTCGCCTCGTGACCTGGACCAACCGACTCCGTCTGTACGGCGGCATCCTCGTGGTGCTCGTCATCGTGGCGGCGTGCACGCTCGTCTTCAACCAGCGGCAGAGCGCCGTCGCCAGCACCTCGGCCGCGATCACCGCGCAGGAGTACGCCGTCGGCACCGACTACGGCGGGACCGTCACCGAGGAGTACGTCGAAGAGGGCGACACCGTCCAGGAGGGCGAGAAGCTGATGCAGGTCCAGAGCCTGCAGCTCGCCCAGGACATCCGGAAGGGCGTCGTCGGCGCGAACACGAAGACGAGCGCCTACGAGATCGCCCCGGACGGCCTCATCACGTTCAAGGCCGAGGTCTCCGGCACCGTCGCGAAGCTCGACGTGAAGGCCGGCGGCTACGTCCAGGCCGGTTCCGAGCTGGGGACCATCCACAAGTCCCAGAGCCTGTTCGTGACGTCGGAGTTCCTCGTCAGCGCCCGCGACTACGGACGGATCGCCGACGGCGCGACCGTGGACCTGCTCCTGCCGAACGACCGCTCGCTCGAGGGCAAGGTCAAGAACGTCAGCGTCGTCACCGACGGTGACGGCCAGGCGAAGACGACCGTGTCGGTGGAGAGTCCGGAGCTGTCGGCCTCGCCGTCCTCCGGTGTCACCAGCCCGGGCACGCCCGTTGATGCGACCCTGCACCTCCGCGACGACGGTCGTCTGTCAGGCGTCACCGACGGCTTCCGCGACTTCCTCCGGCAGATCGGCCTGTGACGGTGCGGTTCCGCGTCGGCGCCGTCGCCCTGGTGGCCGCGTCAGCACTCGTGCTCACCGCCTGCACCGGCACCGGCGGTGAGACCGGGACGGGAGGCTCCGACCGGGCCACCGGGATGGCGTCACCCTCCGTGGACGGTGCGGCCCAGCAGCGGGCCGTCGAGGCGCTCGGCTCGGTCACGAAGACCACCGCGGGCACGATGCGTCTCGCCGACGGCCTGGTCCCGCCCACGAACCGGTGGTTCTCCGGCCTCGTCCACGGCCCAGCGCCACAGCCCGTCTTCCCGACACCGATCTCGTGGCAGGTGACCGACGACGGGTTCGCCGCCGGCCTGCCCGTCGTCAGCGCGACCGAGAAGACGATCGCCGGCGGTGCCGTGCAGCAGGTCGGCCTGGACCTCGGTTCGGACCGCACCCTGGTGTCCGCGTACGACCAGGTGTCCGTCACGGTCGAGCACCGGAAGGGCTCCACCGTCCTCGGCCACACCGTGCTCGCGCAGGGCTCACCCCTCGTCTCGTACACCGCGGAGACCGCGCAGTCCGTCACCGCCACGGGGACGGTCTCCGACACGACCGACGGTCCGGACGGCACGACGACGGGCACCATCACCGCCGACGGCCGCACCTGGGGCGTCGTCACCACCGGTGACGTCAGCGGCAGTGGCATCCGCCTCGCCGCCGGCGGCTCGGTCGTGCTCTTCCCAGTGCCGGACGACGCCACCGCGAAGCAGGTCAGAGCGCTGTCCGTGGCCGCCGCGTCGCCCCTGACCGAGGTCACGATGGCCCGTTCGTCCACCGGCACCGCGTCCGACGGCGAGCAGCGGACCGCGCTCGGATACCGCACCGCCGCGAGGGGGAAGACCCTCATCGTGCCGCAACCCGGCCAGGGGACCACGGGCCTCAGCTGCACCGGACTGCACTACGCGACCATCACCGGGGACGCACCCGTCTGCACCGGTGAAGTGCTGCGGATCGCGGCACCGAGCCTCCCGGCCGCGGACCGGCTCGACCTGTCCGGCCTGACGTCGGCGCAGCGTGCCACCCTCGTCGCACAGGTCCGTGCGGACGCCGGCGGGGTGTCCGAGGCGTCCTTCGGCGCCGACAGCTACGGCGGCGGCAAGGACCTGTACCGGGTCGCGAACCTGTACCGGCTCGCCACACAGCTCGACCTGGACGACGTCGCCGCCGGCCTCAAGCAGCAACTCGTCGCGCAGATCGACCAGTGGACCGACCCCGACGGGTGTGGCGTCAGCGGCACCCGGTGCTTCGCCTACGACGACACCGTGAAGGGGCTCGTCGGACAGGCGCCCTCGTTCGGCTCGGACGAGTTCAACGACCACCACTTCCACTACGGGTACCTGCTGTCCGCAGCCGCCATCGTGGCGGACGGGTCGGACGACCTCGTCGTGAAGTGGAAGCCGGTCCTCGACCTGGTGGCGGATGACATCGCGTCCCCCGAGGCGACGAAGTCGTTCCCGGAGCTCCGCGTGTACGACCCGTACGCACAGCACTCCTGGGCCTCCGGGTACTCGCCGTTCGCGGACGGGAACAACCAGGAGTCGTCGTCCGAGGCGGTGTCGGCCTGGAACGGGCTCGCCCGCTGGGGACAGGTCTCCGGCTCCCGAGCCACCGAACGACTCGGCGACTGGCTGCTGGCGAACGAGGCTGCATCAGCGCGGCGCGATGTCCTCGACCCGGACCTGCGCACGTTCCCCGGGTTCCAGCACACCGTCGTCTCCCTGAACTGGGGCGGCAAGCGCGACCACGCCACCTGGTTCAGCGCGGACCCGGCGGCACCGGCCGGCATCGAGCTCATCCCGATGCCCGCCGTCGCCGCGGACTACGTGGCCGCCGGCGGCAAGCAGCAGATCGGGAAGGTGCTCGACGAAGCCGTCCCGGAGGGCGACTACGCGGTGCAGTTCGGTGACTACCTGCTCATGTACCGGGCGCTGGCGTCCGGCAGTCAGGCGAAGGCGGCGCTCGCCGTCGCCCGGGACCTGCCGGCGGAGGACATCGACACCGGCAACACCCGGTCGTACCTGCTCGCCTGGATCATGTCGCACGAGTAGCGCGAGTCGGTGTGCCGGAGCCACAGGACGCACTCCTGGGCTCCGGCACACCTGCGTCCGCCTACCGTCCACGCCATGACCATGCGCGCGAAGACCACTGCCACCCTCGTCGGCCTCGCCACCATCGGCATGCTGCTCGGCGGCTGCTCGAACGCCGGCGCCCAGAACGGCGACCCCGTGGCGAAAGTCCCGGGCTCGGAGGAGTCCGCCGCCCGCACGGACCCGGGTCAGCGCAACAGCGCCCCGTGCCAGGTCGCCTCGAGCGCTGCCGTCGACGCTGTGGACAAGGCGGTGGGGCCGCACGACAACACGGACGTCGCGAGCGTCACGAAGGGCGATGCCGGCTGGTACCTCGGCGTCTCGGTCGCCCCGAACCAGAGCGATGACCCCAACGACGACGAGGTCGCGATCTTCGGCACCGAGTCCGACCCCACCGCTGAGGACTTCGACGGCATGGTCGTGCCGGTGAACAAGGTCGCCGAGGACGTCGTTGCCGACGAGAGCACCGCGACCGCCGCGCCGTCCGACTTCTCCGAGACCTCGGACGCCGCGAAGCAGGTCCAGAGCTGCATCGTCGAGGCCGTCGACCACTGACCCACCGCCGGGGGCCCGGGCCGGACCGGGCTGCTCCGTCCGGCCCGGCTCAGGTCTGGCAGCGCGGGCACCAGTAGGTGTCCCGCAGGGTGAGTTCCGACTCGCCCAGATCCCCGGACCGCACCCGGGTCCCGCAGCGCAGGCACGGCTTGCCGGCTCGGTTGTAGACCCAGAAACGCTGTCCCGGCCGGTCGACGCCCGTGGTCACCCGGTTGCTCCGGTCGCGGTTCGCGACGATCAGCCGGGAGGCCATGGTCACCATCCGCGCCGGGTCCCGCACCTCGCTGACCGGCCGGGTGGGCAGCACGCCCCGCAGGAAGCAGAGCTCGTTCCGGTAGACGTTGCCGAGCCCCGCCATCACCCGCTGGTCGAGGAGCGCCAGCCCGACGGGCCGGTCCGGCTCCGCGGTGAGGTTCGCGAGGGCGACGTCGGGGTCCCAGTCCGGCCCGAGCAGGTCCGGTCCGAGGTGCCCGACGACCTCGGACTCCCGGTCGCGCGGCACGACCTCGAGGACACCGAGGGTGAAGCCCACGGTCGAGACGTCGGCGGCGTCGAGGACGACCCGTGCCTGGAACGCCGGCCGTCGCCAGCGCTCACCGGGAGCGTAGACGTCCCACCGACCCTCCATCTTGAGGTGCGAGTGCACGGTCAGATCGCCGATCCGGTGCAGCAGGTGCTTGCCGCGCGGGACGACTTCGTCCACGGTGCGGCCGACCAGGTCGAGCGTGGCGAACGCCGGCACCCGGAAGTCGCTGCGAGTGAGGACCTTGCCGGCCAGCGCGGTGTGCAGCCGTGCCGCGGCGCGGAAGACGGTGTCGCCCTCAGGCACGGTCCACCTCAAGCACGGAGTCGCAGCCCTTGCGGGGTGGCGGTGAAGCCGGCGGTGCGGAGGGCGTCGCCGAGCGGGGCCTCGAGCACGAAGACCCCGTCGACCCGTTCGACGGACAGCTTGCCGAGCCCGCTCCGGACGGTCGCCGCGATCGACGTGGCGGCTGCCGCCAGGTCGGCCGGGTCCTCCGTGAAGGTCAACACGCTCTTGCCGCCGCGCTCGACGTAGACGGCCAGCCGCCCGTCGACGAGCACGACGAGCGCACCGGCCTTGCGACCCGGACGGTGCCCGCGGGCACCGCCCTTCGCGGCGGCGGTGCTCACGCTGGTCTGTGCGACCGGCCCGACACCGGCTGCCGCGGGGTCGGCTGCGGTGGGGTCGTCGGGGTCGACCGCTGCGGCGTCGTGCGGCCATGGCAGGGCCGCACCGAAGGGGTTCGCCGGGTCGGTGGCGGACAGCGTCAGGGCTTCGCGTGCCCGGTCGGGGTCGGCGCGCTCCTCGTCGTCCAGGTCACGGGCGTACGTGCGGAGGCGGTCGACGGTCGGCCCGGTGGCGAACTGCGCGGCGCCGAGCCCCTCGACGAAGTACCCGCGTCGGGCGCGGCCGGACTCCTCGAACTTCGCCAGGACGCGGTAGACCCCGGCGAAGCCGCCCCGGACGCCCTCGACCTGGACGGCACCACGGGTGACGACGCCGTACCGCTCCAACAGCAGTTCGGCGGTCGCCGCCGCCCGGACGGTGGCGTCGGGTTCGGCGAGCGGCAGCAACGACCAGCGTCCGCCGACGTTCGGCGGACCGGACTGCGTCGGCAGCGTCGGGCGGCGCCGCCCCCGGTAGGCGCGGGTGCGCGGCGCGCTGGAGGACCGGGCCTTGCCGCCGAGCATCGCCCGGAGTGGCGCGAACGTGTCGTTGGTGATCTGGCCGGCCCAGACCAGGTCCCACAGCGCGGTGGTCAGGGCGGAGTCGTCGGTGCTGCCGACGGCCTGGCCGAGCTGCCGGAAGAAGTACGCGCCGCCGCCGGCGAGGGCGCCGAGGACGTCCCGCTGCAGCTCGGTGGTCTCGTCTCCCGCGGCCTCGGCGAGGGTGGTCGCGGCGGTCTCCGCGAGGTGCAGCCGGACCCAGCCGTCGTTGCCGGGCAGGGTGCCGCCGCCGGACCAGAGCACCTCGCCGGTGGCGGTCAGCTCGTCGAGCATGCTCGGGGCGTAGTCGGAGACGCGGGAGGGCAGCACGAGCGACTCCCACGAACTCGCCGGCAGGGCGACCCCGGAGAGCTGGTCGACGACCTGCAGCACGCCGTCGATGCCGCGCAGGCCGCCGCGCGCACCGGGCACGCGGACGTGCTGCCAGGCGGGCAGGAAGCGGGCCAAAGCGTCCGGGGCGACCGGCTCGACCTCGTGCCGGAGTGCCGCGAGCGACTTCGTGCGGATACGCCGGAGCACCTCGGAGTCGCACCACTCGGCGCCCTGGCGGTCCGGGCGGAACTCGCCCTCGACCAGGCGACGGTCGGCGGTCAGTCGGCGCAGCGTGTCCTGCACGACGGCGACGCCGAGGCCGAGGCGTGTTGCGGCCTCGTGCGCGCCGAACGGGCCGTGGCTGCGGGCGTACCGGCCGACCAGGTCCCCGAGCGGGTCCGCGACCGGCTCGACGAAGGCGGTGGGCACGCCGATCGGCAGCGGCACCCCGAGGGCGTCGCGGAGCCGGGAGGCGTCCTCGATCACGGCCCAGCGCGTGGCCCCGGCGTGCGAGAACGCCAGGACCCGACGGTCGCGCTCGAGTCCTCCGAGCGCCGTCCGGAGCGTTGCATGGGCGTCGGCCCGGTCGGTGGCCTCGGCCAGCCAGCTCCGGTCGACCAGCTCGTCGAGGTCCAGCGCACCGACGAGCCGCAGCACGTCGACCATGCCCTCGACATCGCGGGCGCGGCGGTCCGGGGAGAGTCGCTGCAGGTCGCGTTCGACGCTGTCGATGACGGCCGGGTCGAGGAGCTCACGGAGTTCCGCGCGACCGAGCAGTTCGCTGAGCAGGGTCGAGTCGAGCGACAGTGCGGCGGCCCGGCGTTCGGCGAGCGGGGAGTCGCCCTCGTACATGAACGCGGCGACGTACCCGAACAGCAGGGTGCGGGCGAAGGGCGAGGGCTGCTCGGTCTCGCTCTCGACCAGGCGGATCCGTCGTCGGGCGATCTCGTCCGCGATGCCGAGGAGGGCGGGGACGTCGTACACGTCCTGCAGCACTTCGCGCACGGTCTCGAGCAGGATCGGGAACGTCGGGTACTTCTGCGCCACCTCGAGCAGCTGGGACGCCCGCTGCCGCTGCTGCCAGAGCGGTGATCGGCGTCCGGGGTCACGGCGGGGGAGCAGGAGTGCGCGGGCCGCGCACTCGCGGAAGCGTGCGGCGAACAGCGCGGAACCGCCGACCTCGTCGGTGACGATCGTCTCGAGGTCGTCGCGCTCGAAGACGAACAGTTCCGCCCCGGGAGGCTCGGCGTCCGTCTCCGGGATCCGCACGACGATGCCGTCGTCCGCGGCCATGGCGCCGCCGTCGATCCCGTGCCGCTCGCGCAGTCGGGCAGCGACCGCGAGGGCCCATGGCGCGTGCACGGTCATGCCGTAGGGGGAGTGCAGGATGAGCCGCCAGTCGCCGAGTTCGTCGCGGAAGCGCTCGACGACGAGCGTGGTGTCGCTCGGCACGTGCCCGGTGGCGGCGCGCTGGTCGCGGAGGAAGGTGATGAGGTTCGTCACGGCACGCTCGTCCAGCCCGCCGGCGGCGACGCGGCTGCGGGCGTCCTCGTCGGACGCGGACTCCACTTCACGGACGAAGGCACCGGTGGCGCGACCGAGCTCGGCCGGTCGTCCCAACCCGTCGCCCTTCCAGAACGGCACCCGGCCGGGCTGTCCGAACGCGGGGCTGACCAGGACCCGGTCGTGGGTGATCTCCTCGATCCGCCAGCTGGTGGCACCGAGGGCGAAGACGTCGCCGACGCGGGACTCGTAGACCATCTCCTCGTCGAGTTCACCGACGCGGGAGGCCCGTTCACCGACCATGAAGACGCCGAACATGCCGCGGTCCGGGATCGTGCCGCCGCTCGTCACCGCCAGGCGCTGGGCCCCGGGACGTCCGGTGAGGGTGCCGTGCACGCGGTCCCAGACCAGGCGCGGCCGGAGTTCGGCGAACTCGTCGCTCGGGTAGCGGCCGGTGACCAGGTCGAGCGTGGCCTCGAACGCCGACCGGGGCAGGCTGCTGAACGGGGCACTGCGGCGGACGAGCTCGAACCAGTGCTCGACGTCGACGGTGTCGATGGCCCCGGCGGCGACGGTGTGCTGCGCGAGGACGTCGAGCGGGTTCGCGGGGACGGAGATCGACTCGATCTGCCCTGCGACCATCCGCTCGACGGTCACGGCGCTGTTGACCAGGTCGGCCCGGTGCTTCGGGAAGAGCACGCCGCGCGAGATCTCGCCGACCTGGTGCCCGGCACGGCCGACGCGTTGCAGGCCGCTCGCCACCGAGGGTGGTGCCTCCACCTGGATGACGAGGTCGACCTCGCCCATGTCGATGCCGAGTTCGAGCGAACTGGTGGCCACCACACATCGGAGTCGCCCGGACTTCAGGTCGTCCTCGATGATCGCGCGCTGGTCCTTCGACACCGAGCCGTGGTGCGCACGGGCGAGCACCGGGACGGTCCGGTCGGAGCCACCGCCGTCGGTCTGGCCGGACCCACCGATCAACTGCGCGGGCGGACGCGTCGGGGCCGGTCGCGCCGCTGGTC
Source organism: Curtobacterium sp. MCBD17_030 (assembly GCF_003224255.1). NCBI lineage: Bacteria > Bacillati > Actinomycetota > Actinomycetes > Micrococcales > Microbacteriaceae > Curtobacterium > Curtobacterium sp. MCBD17_030. Next base: position 90,786 of record NZ_QKLI01000007.1, read on the forward strand.
GGGCAGCGGGCAGGTCGTCGTCCTCGGGCACGACCCCCGCGGGGACCAGGACCCCGTCGCCGGCTGCGGCCAGGGCCCGTTCCTCGTGGATCTCGTTGAGTCGAGCGGTCAGCCGTTCGGCGAGCCGCCGGGAGTTGGCGAAGACGATCGTCGCCCGGTGCTGTTCGACCAGGTCGACGACGGATTCCTCGACGTGCGGCCAGATCGACCCGTTCGTCGGCCCGGAGGTCGCGTCCGCCCCGACCGGCGGTGCGCCGAGTTCGGTCATGTCGTCGACCGGCACGACCACGCGCAGGTCGAAGGTCTTCTGCGCGGGCGGGGCGATGATCTGCACGGGAGCTCGACCGCCGAGGAACCGGGCGACCTCTTCGGCGGGGCGGACCGTCGCCGACAACCCGATGCGCTGCACGGGCTTCTCGAGCAGGTCGTCGAGGCGCTCGAGGGAGACGGCGAGGTGGGCGCCGCGCTTCGACGCCGCGACCGCGTGCACCTCGTCCACGATGACCGTGTCGACGTTCACCAGGGTCTCGCGCGCCTTCGACGTCAGCATCAGGTAGAGGGACTCGGGCGTGGTGATGAGGATGTCCGGTGGCAGTCGGAGCAGCTTCTGTCGGTCGGACGAGGGGGTGTCACCGCTCCGCACGCCGACGGTGACGTCCGGCGGTTCGAGGCCGAGCCGCTTGGCCGTCTGGGTGATCCCGACGAGCGGCGAGCGCAGGTTCCGCTCGACGTCGACGCCGAGCGCCTTGAGCGGTGAGACGTAGAGCACCCGGGTGCGCTGCTTGGCGGGCGGGGTGTCCGACGCCGAGATCAGCCGGTCGATCGACCACAGGAACGAAGCCAGGGTCTTGCCGGAGCCCGTCGGGGCGATGACCAGAGCGTGCTGCCCGGTGGAGATGGCGTCCCACGCCCCGGCCTGCGCAGCCGTCGGTTCGCGGAAGGCCCCTCGGAACCACTCGGCGGTGGCGGGGGAGAAGCGCTCGAAGACGTCCGTCATGGTCCGCTCCATCCTGCTCCTGACCACCGACAGGAGGCCATGCGGATCGATGCTTGACAACGAGAACACCAACGATCTATCGTTACAGCATCGCGAGCGGTCTTGGACCCATCGCGAACCAACTTCACGAAAGGAGTCGTCATGCGCCCCATGAACGACGAGAACAGTTCCACGTCCCCCCGCGACCCCTTCGGTCGCGGCTCCCGCGGGCCGCGCTTCGGCAGCGCCCGACAGCACCACGGTGCCGGGTTCCCCGGCCGTGACCACGGTGACCACGAACACGGCCGCGGTGGCCGGGGCTTCGGTCCCGGCTTCGGCGGCCCGGGGTTCGGCGGACCGGGCTTCGGCCCCGGGTTCGGCGGCGGCTTCGGTCCGGGCTTCGGCCCCGGCCGCGAGCGCCGTCGCCGCGGCGACGTCCGCCTCGCCATCCTCGGGCTCCTCGCCGAGGGCCCGCAGAACGGCTACGCCGTCATCAAGACGATCGCCGAGCGCACCGGCGGCGCCTGGAAGCCCAGTCCCGGCTCGGTCTACCCGACGCTCCAGCAGCTCGTCGACGAAGAGCTCGTGGTCTCCACGGGCGACGGTCGGAAGACCCTGTTCGAGCTCACCGACGCCGGTCGGGCCGAGGCCGAGGCCAAGGCCGACGAGATCGCCGCCGCGTGGGAGTCCACGCCCGGCATGCCGGACTCGCAGCGCGAGTTCTTCGAGGCCCTCCGGAAGCTCGTGGGCGTGGTCCACGTGTTCCGCACGAGCGCGACCGAGGAGCAGACGAAGGCCGCCACCGAGAAGATCGACGGCCTGCGCCGCGACCTGCTCCAGGTCCTCAGCGACTGAGCGGTCCGCACCGCAGCACCACAGTCCGGGCGGGAGGCTCGTTGCCAGCTGGCAACAGGCCTCCCGTCCGTTCGTCGCGAGCGGTCGGTGTCCACAGAAGCCGCGCCGGGGGCCGTTTCCGCGACCGGGCCTGGTAGGAACGGTGCATGTCCTCGCTGCGCACCCCCGATCCCGATCCCGACTCCGGCTCCGGCTGGCTGTCGGACGAGGAGCTCGCGTCCGTCCGCCGTCGTCTCCCGATCACCTACGTCGAGGCGGTGCCGGTGCGCCTGGACGGCCTCGGGGTCGTGACCGAGGTCGGGGTGCTGCTGCGGGTGTCGCCGAGCGGGTCGATCGCCCGGACGCTGGTCTCCGGCCGCGTGATGTACGGCGAGTCGATCCGCACCGCACTGTTCCGCCACCTCGAGAAGGACCTCGGGCCGATGGCGTTCCCGCAGCTGCCGGCGAGCCCGAACCCCTTCACGGTCGCCGAGTACTTCCCGCTGCCCGGAGCCTCGGTCTACACGGACGAGCGGCAGCACGCGATCTCCCTGGCGTACGTCGTCCCCGTCACCGGGACGTGCGAGCCGCGGCAGGACGCCCTCGAGCTCACCTGGATGAGCCCGATGGAGGCCGCGTCCGACGCTGTCGCGGACGAGATGGAGGGCGGTCGCGGCACGCTCCTCCGCGCCGGCCTCGCCTCGGTCGGCGCGCTGCACTGACCGCTGGGACGCGTCCGGGCCCATGAACGACGAAGCCCATGAACGACGAAGCCCACGAACGACGAAGCCCCCGGATCCGATCGGATCCGGGGGCTTCGCAGCGTGGTACGAGACCGGCTTCGTTACTTGTCGTTCTTGAAGCTGTCAGCGACGCCGTGGGCTGCGTCCTTCACGTCCGTGACGCCCTGCTTGGCCGAGGCCTTGCCCTGGTCGGTCTGACCCTCGGCCTTCAGGCGGTCGTTGTCCGTGGCGTTGCCGAAGCCTTCCTTGGCCTTGCCAGCCGCCTTCTCAGCGGCGTTCTTGATGTCTTCGATCCCAGCCATGTGCGCTCCTCTCGACAACGGAAAGTTCCCCGACGGCTGCTCGCGCACCCGCCGGTGACCAGAACCGTACGCGCGCGATCCGCGCGCTTCGGAGGAAGCGTCCAGGACCGGGGTCAGCGGCCGGAGCCGGCCGGACGGGAGGCGCGGCGCGAGCCACCACGACGGCCTGCGGGAGCAGCGTCGTCGCGCGGGGCACGGCCGGCGCTGTAGCCGCCGTCCGAGGACCAGACCGACGCCGAGCCACCGCGGGTGGTGTCGGAACCGGCACGGCGCGGGGCACCGCCACGCTGACCGGCCGAGGCGCCACGACGGTCGTCACGACCGGCGCCCTCGGCGCGACCGCCACGGCGTGCGCCGGAACCGGTCGACTCGGAACCGGCGGCGGAACGACCGGCGGAGGACGAGCCTCCAGACCGGCCACCGGTGCCACCGGCGGGGGCGCCACGACCACGCGAGCGGCCACGGCCCTGGCCGGCGGCGTCACCGGACGACTGGCGGCGCGGCTGCTGCTGCTGGGGCGCCGGGGTGGTGTCCTCGCGGTACGGGGCGACCTCGCCGACGAGCTCGGTGACGGCCGCGGAGGTCGCGGTGACGTGCTGCGGGGTGACCTTGATCGCGGCGGCACGCATCATCTGCGCGACGTCGCGACGCTCGGCGGGCATCGTCACGGTGACGACGTCACCTGACGAACCGGCACGGGCGGTGCGGCCGGAGCGGTGCAGGTACGCCTTGTGCTCGGTCGGCGGGTCGACGTGCACGACGAGCTCGACGGCGTCGACGTGCACACCGCGGGCGGCCACGTCGGTCGCGACGAGGACCAGCGCGTCGCCGGAGGAGAACCGGGCGAGGTTCCGCTCGCGGGCACCCTGCGACAGGTTGCCCTGCAGGTCGACGGCCGGGATGCCCTGGCTGGAGAGCTGCTTGGCGAGGCGCTTGGCGTGGTGCTTCGTGCGCATGAAGAGGATGCGACGGCCGGTGCCGGAGGCGAGGGCCTTGACCAGGTCCTTCTTGGCGTCGGCGTCCGCGACCTCGAAGAGGTGGTGGGTCATCGCCTCGACGGGGCTGTTCTCGTCGTCGACCGAGTGCATCACCGGGTCGTGCAGGAACTTCTTGACGAGCTTGTCCACGCCGTTGTCGAGCGTGGCGGAGAACAGCAGACGCTGGCCCTTGACCGGGGTCGCCTGCATGATCTTGGTGACGCCGGGCAGGAAGCCCATGTCCGCCATGTGGTCGGCCTCGTCGAGGACGGTGACCTCGATGGCGTCCAGGTGCACGTGGCCCTGCTGCATGAGGTCCGCCAGGCGGCCCGGGCAGGCCACGACGATGTCGACGCCGCGGTTCAGTGCCTCGACCTGACGGCCCTGACCCACACCACCGAAGATGGTCGTCGTGTTCAGGCCCATCGCCTTGGCGAGGGGGGCGAGGGTCGCGTCGATCTGCGTCGCGAGCTCGCGGGTCGGTGCGAGCACGAGGGCGCGGGGGCGACCGGCGCGACGGTTGCGGGCCGACGCGGCGAGACGGGCGGCGAGGGGGATCGCGAAGGCGATCGTCTTGCCGGAACCCGTGCGGCCGCGGCCGAGCACGTCCTTGCCCTTGAGGGAGTCGGGCAGGGTGTCGACCTGGATCGGGAAGGCGTTCTCCTTGCCCTGGGCGACGAGGACGTCGACCATCGGCGTGGGGACACCGAGGTCGGCGAACCGGACGTCGGTGCTGTCAGCACTCTGGGTGGTGTTCTGGGTGGTCATGGTGACCTCTCGGGCCCGTGAGGGCCGGAAGGGCGCGCGGTCGAGGCCGGCGCGGGCGGGAGCGCATCCGCTCAGCGGTCCGGGTCCGGGAGGACGTCGGCGCTGGAGTGCGGGTGCTGTCGCCGCAGCAGAGAGCCTGGCACCGGGATCTGCGCCACCGGACGGGTTCCGGGGCGAGGGTGGTGCACGATACACATCGGTGTCGGTTCCGCGGGAGTCACGTGGACTCGTGCGGGACACCGGGAGGTTTCGGGGGCGTCCGTACGACGCACGAGGCGATCGGTGCCTCGAGTGGTCCCAGCATAGCGGGCTCGGGCGTCGGAACGGGAGGGGTGTTCGCGTCGAGCGTGGCGATGCGGCCTCCTGCACGGTGGCACGAGCGGGTCACGACGACGTGCGAGGATGCCTCGTGCTCTCCCGCAGGTCCCTCGTCACCACCGCCCTGCTCGCAGTCGCCGTCACCGGCTTGACGGGCTGCGCCGCCGGTACCGGCGGCGCGGACACCACGCCCGGCGCGCACCGCACCGTCGACGACGCCGGGACGGGAGGCGCGACCGCAGGTGTCGACGTCGCCGCACGTGCACTGCCCACCGGCGGCATCCCCGACTACCAGCTCGGCGGGTCGTACACGCCACCCGACGGGGTGACGATCGTCGAGCGGGACAGCACGGAGAAGCCCGCTGCCGACGTGTACGGCATCTGTTACGTCAACGGGTTCCAGACGCAGCCGGAGGACCGGGCCTCCTGGCTGTCCGAGCACCCGGGAGCGGTCCTCCGCACGGCGGCCGGCAAGCCCGTCATCGACCCGGGCTGGCCGGACGAGCTCATCCTCGACACCCGGACCGCGAACGCCCGGGCCACGATCACCTCGGTGTTGACGCGGTCGATCGCCCGGTGCGCCGATCGCGGGTTCGACGCCGTCGAGTTCGACAACCTGGACTCGTGGACCCGCTCCGGTGGACGTCTGACCCGCTCGGGGAACCTCGCACTGGCGACGTCGCTCGTCCGGGTCGCCCACCAGCACGGCCTGGCCGCCGCACAGAAGAACACCCCGCAACTCGGCGTCGCCGGGCGGGAGCGCACCGGGTTCGACTTCGCCGTCGCCGAGGAGTGCGTGCAGTACGACGAGTGCGCCGCCTACACGGACGTGTACGGGGCGCGGGTGATCGACGTCGAGTACGCGGACACGCTGCAGGGGAAGTGGTCCGCCGTCTGCGCGACGACCGACCGCCCGCGGATGACGATCCTCCGCGACCGGGAACTCGTCGCTGCCGGCGAGGACGGGTACGTCTTCCGCCACTGCTGAGCGGACCCGGACGGCCCCCGGGCGCCCGGGGAAGGCCTCGTGTCCAGCGCGGATGCGGTGGTGTGCGGGGCTACGCGGGCCAGGCGTCGTGCAGCGCGGCCGCCGTCTGGTCAGCCGACAGACCGGCCTCGCGGGCGGCCGTGACCAGGGCGGCCGCGGCGTGCGTCACCGAGTCGGGAACGGCGGCGGGGCGCACCACCCGGGTCCCCGCGCCGCGCGCGGTCTGCACGAGCCCCGCTTCCTCGAGCAGCTGGTAGGCCTTCGCGACCGTCCCGGCGGCGAGCCCGAGTTCGGCGGCCAGTCCGCGGACGCTGGGCAGGCGCTCGCCGTCGACCAGGTACCCGGCGGCGATCTGGGCGGCGAGCTGCGAGCGGACCTGTTCGAAGGGCGGCACGCGGCCACCGGCGTCGATCGCGACGAATCCCGACATGCGGTCCACCCTAGGAGCCGTACCGCTCGCCGACGGGGACCGCCACGGGCAGGGTGTTGCCGGGAGGCGCGAGCGGGCACGCCCACGCCGGGTCGTACGCGCACGACGGGTTGTACGCGAAGTTGAAGTCGAGGACCAGCACGCCGTCGTCGCCACCCAGGTCCGAGCCCTTGATGGTGTCGATGAGGTAGCGCCCGCCGCCGTACGTGCCGCCCGGCTTGCCGGCGCTCGCGTCCTTCACGGGGACGAACAGCCCGCCCGCGTACCCGCCGTGCGCCCAGACGTCGAGCGAGCCCACGCCGGGGACCTGCACCACGCCGAGTCGGTCGAAGTGCACGATGCCGTCGGTGCCGGTCTCGACGTCGAGCACCCGTGGCTCGGCCTCCTCGATCCGGACGTGGAAGCGCCAGGCGGGGTCGTACGCCGGGAAGGGGAGCGAGGTGAACCCGGCGGCGTCCTCGGGGAGCAGCGGACTGGCCGGGTGTCCGGCGAACATCGCGTCGCGGCCCTCGCGCCACAGCGTGTGCGCCGCCTCGGGCTCGGGCGTGGCCCGGACCCGACGGAAGAGGTCGAACGTCTCGCGACGCCAGTCGGCGGTGGCGAGGGCGGTGCGGACGCGGTCGGCGGTCTCCGTCTGGGTCACGTCATCGAGCGTACGCTCACGCCCGCCAGGTGGGGGCGAGTGCGCGCATCCGGAACGCCCGCCACTGCCAGATGACCCACATGCCGGGCCAGAGCGCGACGCCGAGGAGCGCGGGGCGCGTGCGGTAGGTCAGGCGGTCGCGGAACAGGGTCCGGCCGTCGGGGAGCGCGGAGACGGCCATCCGGTGCCGCATGTCCATCCGGGCGAACAGGCCGCTCGTGCCACCACCGCGGTCGACCTGGACCGGGACCCCGTCGGTCTGGTGCAGGTCGATGTCGACGTGGCTCGACCCACTCGGCACCAGGCCGAACGTCGACGCGCTGATCGGGTGCGGCTGATGCGGGGTCCAGTGCTCGGGGAACCCGGCGGGGTCGAGCGAGCGGTAGACGAGGAACGGCTTCGTGACGGCGACCATCACGGACGGCCGGAGGAGGGCGTCCCGGACGGCGTCGACGGGAGCGTCCAGGACGATGCGGAGACCGACGTGCATGCGGCGGACGCTACGCGGACGGGCTGGGGTCCGGCCGCGCACTTCCGCGGTGAGGGGCAGGCCCGGGTTCAGGCGTGACGAGCCGAGCGGCGGCGCGCGCCCTCCGCCCGGTCGTGGCTGCGCAGACGTTCAGACAACGACAGCCGCACGGTCGGCCACTCCGACTGGATCACGGAGAACACCACGGTGTCGCGCATGCTGCCGTCCCGCCCGATCGAGTGGTTCCGGATGATGCCGTCCTGCTTCGCGCCGAGCCCACTGATCGCCGCACGGGACCGGGTGTTGTGCCAGTGCGTCCGGAACTCGACCGCGATGCACTGCCAGGTCTCGAACGCGTGCGAGAGGAGCAACAGCTTCGCCTCGGTGTTGATGCCGGTGCGCTGTGACGACGCGGCGAGGAAGGTCCCCCCGACCTCGACCCGGCGGTTCTCACGGTCGAGGCCGAGGAACGTGGTGGCGCCGACGACCCGGCCCGTCGGGCGGTCCCGCACGGCGAAGGGCACCATCCGGCCGGCGGCCTGCTCGGACAGGCGTCGAGCGATCTCGGCGTCGACCTGCGACGGCGCGGGGACGGACGTGTACCAGGCGCGCCAGAGGTCCCCGTCCGCGACCGCTGCCCGGAGGTCGTCCGCGTGCTCGAGCGACAGGGGCTCGAGCGTGACGCGGTCGCCGGTGAGGGTGGGCGCGGGGTCGGTCTCCATGGCATCGGATCGTACCGGCCGGCGCGGACACCCATGCTGCGTGCGGGCCATCACATCCCGTGTGCACGAGACACACAGGATGCACGGTGCATCCCGCGACCGCCGCGCGCCCGGGACGAGACGGCGGGCGCCCGCTCCCGTCTCGGTATCGTGTCGGGGTGCAGGAACGAGGGCAGCGGAGGTACCAGGTCCGGTTCGGCTGGGGTGCGGCGGGAGCGGCACGGATCGCCGCGGACGCGCACCTCCTCGTCTGGGTCGACGTCCTCCCGACCCCCGCAGCAGCAGCGGCACCGGGACCGGAGGGACACCGCGCGCCCCTCACACAGCTGCCGGTCGGGCCGGAGGTCGTGCTCGGCCACCTGGGGAACGTGACGGCCGTCGCGGAACGGGTGCTGCGCCTCCAGGCCGACCGCGGCGACCGCTGCGTCGTGGCGGTCGTCGCTGCCGGCCACCTCGACGAGCCCGTCGGTGGCGGTGCGGCGGACGACGCCGGCGAGTTCCCCGACGTGCCCGCGGTGCCGGAGTTCGCGGTCGAGGACCTGCTCGCGGCGGGCGCCGTCGTCGACGCGCTCGTGACCACCGGGATCGACCACACCTCTCCCGAGGCGGCGGCTGCCTGCGCGGCGTGGACGGGCCTCCGGCGGGCCGCGAGACACCTGGTGACCGCCTCCGAGTCGGCGGACGTGCTCGGTGTCGAGCGCGTCCACGCGGCGCTCGCCGTCGGTCCGGAGCTGGTCACGCTGCGGCCGTCCACCGAGCGGGCGTAACGTCCCGGTTCGACCGCCGTCCCACCGACGGCGAAGAACGAGGAGTGAGCCATGCAGGCACTGATCGGTGACACCGTCATCGCGGAGGCCCCGGAGACGGACCTCATCCAGATCGAGGGCAACTGGTACTTCCCGCCGGCGAGCGTGAAGACCGAGCTCTTCAGCGAGAGCCCCACCCAGTACCACTGCCCGTGGAAGGGCGACACGCAGTACTGGACCGTGACCGTCGACGGGCAGCAGCACGTCGACAACGCATGGTCCTACCCGGAGCCGATCCCGACGTCGTTCGACCGTGTCGGCAAGGACTACAGCGGGTACGTGGCGTTCTGGAAGGACGTCGAGGTCTCCGAGTGAGCACCCGCGGCCGCACCGCACGTTCGTGCGGCGCGGCCGCGGCACCCTGGTCGCGTCACCCCGTGACGGTGAGCACGATCAGCGCAACGTTCAGCGCGACGATCACCGCCGCGATGAGCCATGCGAGCACCCGCGTCCCGACCGCGTTGACGTCGTCGCCCATGACGCTCCGCCGCGACGTGTAGGCCACCAGGGGCACGATCGCGAAGGCGATCCCGAAGCTCAGCACCACCTGGCTGATCACCAGCAGCTGCGTCGCGTCGTACTGCAGCGCCAGCAGGACGATCGCCGGCACGAGCGTCACGAGCCGCCGCACGACGAGCGGGACGCGGATGTGCAGCAGGCCGTGCATGATCTCCGCTCCGGCCATGCAGCCGACCGAGGTCGACGCGAGCCCGGACGCCAGCAGACCGATCGAGAAGAGCACCCCGACGACGGGGCCGACGTTCTCGGCGATGGCGTGCTGCGCTCCCGGGATCGAGTCGGTGCCCGACACCCCCTGCAGTGTGGCGGCGGCGAGGACGAGCATGCTGATGTTCACGCCGCCGGCGAGGACGAGCGCCAGCGCCACGTCCCACCGCGTGGCGAGCAGCACCCGTCGGCGTTCCGGACCCACCGGGGTGTCGCCGTGCCGGTCGCGGGCCAACGCCGAGTGCAGGTAGACGGCGTGCGGCATCACCGTCGCACCGAGCATCGACGCCGCGAGCAACACCGAGCCGGAGTCGGCGAACCGCGGCGCGATGCCCGCGAGCAGCGCCCCGGGGGAGACCTGCGCGAACAGCAGTCCCGCGCAGAACCCGATCGTCAGGACCGCGAGCATCGCCGTGACGACGGCCTCGAAGGTCCGGGCACCGCGGTGGTGCTGCAGCAGCAGGATCGCCATCGACACCACGCCGGTGATCACGCCGCCGACCACGAGCGGGACGCCGAAGAGCAGGTGCAGGGCGAGGGCGCCGCCGATCACCTCGGCGACGTCGGTCGCGGCGGCGACGACCTCGGCCTGCGCCCAGAACAGCAGCCGGGGTGCGCGGCGCATCCGCAGACCGAGCAGTTCCGGCAGCGACTTCCCCGTGACGATGCCGAGCTTGGCGGAGAGGTACTGGACGACGACGGCACTCGCGTTCGCGGCGATCAGGACCCAGAGCAGCAGGTACCCGTAGCGGGCGCCGGCTGTCAGGTTCGCGGCGACGTTGCCGGGGTCGACGTAGGCGATCGCCGCGACGAACGCCGGGCCGAGGAGCCCGAGTCCGGTGGCACGACGACCGGGCGGGCGGTGGCCCACGACCGGGGCAGCGGTGTCCATCATACACCCACCATGCCAGAGGTTTCGGCGTACCGAATCCAGACTTTCGACGTGCCGTCCGATCTCCGCGGATCTTCGGGGAGCGGGCCCCGAGCTCCGCTCAGACGGCCGCGCGCCGGGCCCGGTGGGCCCGGACCTTCGCGCGGTTGCCGCAGCGCTGCATCGAGCACCAGCGGCGCGTGCCGCCACGCGAGGAGTCGTAGAACACGAGACCGCAGTCCGGCGCCGAACAGCGGCTCAGCCGTGCCGCCCGGCCGTCGGCCTCGACGTCGTCGAACCCGACCTCGGTGAGCAGGGCGACCGCGTCGCGCGCGACGCTCGACAGTGCCTGCGCCAGCCGCACCCGGTTCGCCCCGGCACGGCGTCGGCCACCCGGGAGGCTCGGGGGCACGTCCGGCAGGGCGGCGAACAGGTTCACCGTGTCGATGTCGTCCGGCACCGGCCGGGTCCGTCCGGTCCCGGCACGGAGGCCCGCCGCGACCGCGGTCCGTTCGGCGGCGGAGTCGGCGGGTGCCGGAGCGGCGGCGGTGGCCAGGCGGGCGATCGCGGCCCGGAGCGCGCGGGCGTCCTGCAGCTCACGGGCGGTCGCCCCGACGTCGATCGGTTCGGTGTGCAACCCGAGCCACTCGTCGAGGTCAGCGGGCGTGGCCAGCAGCTCGCCGAGGTGACCGCGGGGGCGTCGACGGTCCGGGTCGTCGGCGAACCCACCGGTGTGGGCGAAGTCCAGGGCGATCCGACCGGCGTCGAAGAACCACGAGGACCCGGCATCGGTCCGGATGTCCTGCCCTGTTCGCATCCGCCCAGGCTAACGGGTGCGCGGCGCGCCTCCGACACGATCTCCCGAAGCTGGGCTAGCCGTTCCGTTCCGGCGGTGCCAGGTGATGACGTTCCGCTCGTCGAACCGCCGACCGCAGCGCGCGCACGCCAGCGGGCGGGTGGGCGTGCGGTACCGGAAGTGCTCGTGCCCCGCGGGGCAGGTCCCCACCCACGGTGCCAGTTCGCTCGCGATCGGGCCGTCGTGCAGCCGCGAGCCCGTGTACCCGAGGCCCTGGGCCGTCCGCCGCCACGTGGGACCGTGCCCGGCGCGCGGCCCGCTCAGCGCATGTGCGATCTCGTGCAGCAGCACCTGCTCGACGTCCTCCGGGGTGGAGCGGACCGCGAGGTGGCGGCTCACCGTGATCCGGCGTCGCGCGAAGTCGCACTGGCCGGCACGGGTCTTCGCGTTGTCGAACGCGAAGGCCCACGAGCCGTCGGGCAGGTGGTGCCCCATCAGCTCGGCGGCGCGGCTCCGCACGTGGTCGAGCGGGGTCACTCGTCCCGGTCCGTGCGGGACGGACGCGCCAGCCGACCCCAGAGCGAGTCGCCCTCGGTCCGCGCCGCGTCCGGGGCGCCGAGCACCCGACGCGGGGCCGGCGGGACCTGCGGCGCGGTCTCGGCCGGACGAGGTGCGGGCTCGGAGTCGGTGCGCACCGCGAAGTCGCGGGCGGTCCGCGGGCGTTCGGCCTCCGGTTCGACCGCGGGCTGCGTCATGGAGGCCCGGAGCGCGGCCTCGACGGCGGTCCGGAGCGCCTCGGTGCGCTCCGCCGGGGCGCCGGCAGCGCGGAACGCGTCGTACGACCGGCTGAGGACGGCGCGGGCCTCCTCGAAGCGGGACAGCTCGTAGAGGGACCAGCCCTCGAGTTCGGCGGCGGCGCCCTCGAGCTCCGGCCACTCCTCGGTCGCGGCGGTGTCCCGCGCCATCGAGGCCTCGGTCGCCGCACGTTCGTACCGCCCGAGGTCGTGCAGGATGTGGGCGCGGCGGATCCGGGCGGCCACCTTGTCCTGGCGTTCCCCGGTGAACATCGTCAGCCGGAACACCTCTTCGGCGACGGTCAGCGCCTCGTCCAGCCGTCCGAGCAGGCGGAGCAGCTCGGCGCGTTCGGCCAGGGCGTCGGTGCTGCGGCTCTGCCCGAGGTCCCGCAGGCGGTCCTGCACGGCCTGGACGTCGACCGCCGGGCGGAGGCTGACCGGCGCGAAGGTGCTGCCCGGGCTGACGCCGGCGGTCACCGGAGCGGCATGACGGGGCTCCCGGGCCTGGTCGGCACGGTCGTGGTCTCGGCGTTCTTCGGGCGGGAGGGACATCACGGTCGAGGGTATCCGCGTCGCCCCGGGAGGTGTCCGTGCCACGCGCACGAACGCGGACGGCCCGCCCCGGATGCGCCGGGACGGGCCGTGCTCGGGAGTGCTGCTGGTCACATCCCGTTGAAGGAGCTGGCGGCGACGCCGATGTAGACGGCACCGGCCACGACGGAGGCCAGGACGGCGAGGACGATCGCCAGGACACCCCAGAGCCGACCGCGCTTCGCGACGATCGCGACGATGCCCTGCACGATCGCCCACAGGCCGAAGACCGACCCGACGAGCATGAGGACGGCGCCGGTGCCGAGTCCTGCCATCGCCTCCGGGTCCTGCATGAGTTGACGCTGGAGCTCCTGCGAGTCGGCGGGGTTGCCGGATCCGCCGTTCTGCGCGTAGTCCTGCAGCAGCTGACTGCTCGACAGTGCGGTACCGAGCATGACGCCGCCGATCACGCCGATCACGAGCGCGATGACGGCGGCGGCGAACGCGATCAGGCCGACGGTCTTCTTCTTCTTCGCGGGCTCCTCGTACGAGTGCCATGCGGGCGCCCCGCCGTGCTGCTGCTGGTTGCCGTACTGCTGCGGCTGGCCGTACTGCTGCTGCCCGTACTGCTGGTCCTGCGGCTGCCCGTACTGCTGCTGCCCGTGCTGTGTCGGCTGGCCCCACTGCGGTGCGGACTGCTGCTGCCCGTACTGCTGTGTCGGCTGGTCCTCGTACCGCGGCGCTGCGCCCTGCTCCGGGCTGACACGCTCGCCGTAGCGCGGCTGCTGGTCATTGCGATCGTCGTTGGTCATCGGCGGCCTCCTCGTGGTGTGCGGTCGCGCGCTGGCGCGGCGTGCTCAGCCCATCTTGGCAGCGTCCCCCGCGCGGGGTACGGCCAGGAGGTGATCCGCAGCCGGGGCTCAGGCGCCGAAGACCGACCGGTTCGGCTCGGGCGACCCGACGGCCGTGGTGTCGGTGACGATGGGTGCCCCCGCGATGAAGGACCGCAGCTCGTCACCGTGGACGACCTTGCTCGGCAGCGGATCGGACGAGTACCGCCGGGGCATGTCGGCGATCGGCAGCTCGCCGGGGGAGCCGAGCAGCACGATGTTGCCGAAGCGTCGACCCTTCAGCATCCCGGTGTCCGCGACCGCCGCCACCGCGGGCAACACCGACTGCAGCGTCGCCGCCTGCCCGCGGGCGAACGCCAGTCCGGCGCCGTCCGCGACGTTCACCGCGACCAAGCCGGTCGGCGACAGGAACGACGCCACGGAGCGGTAGAACTCCACGCTCGTGACGTGCGCGGGCGTGCGTGCTCCCGAGAACACGTCCACGACGGCCAGGTCCACCGTGCCGCGGAGCCCGGCGGGCAGCTTCTCGAGCATCTCGCGGGCGTCGCCGTACCGCACCCGGATCGACGCACCGCGGGGGAAGGGCAGGGCGTCCCGGACGTGGTCGACCAGGTCCCGTTCGAGCTCGATGACCTGCTGCCGGGAACCCGGCCGGGTCACCGCCACGTACCGGGGCAGCGTCAGCGCGCCGGCGCCCAGGTGCAGCGCCGTCACCGGCCCCGGCGGCAGCAGGTCGATCGCGTGCCCGATCCGCCGGATGTACTCGAACGCCAGGTGCGTCGGGTCCTCGAGGTCGACGTGCGACTGCGGCGTCCCGTCCACCACCAGGGTGAACGACCCCGGACGGTGTCGGTCCGGTTCGACGACCGCGTACCCCGCACCCACCCGGAACCCGTCGAACGCATCAGCCATGCGTCCATGGAACACCACCCGGACCCCTGCCCGGTCCCCACCCGTGGGTGGTGGGCCGGCGGACGCGGCCTCGCGACGATGGGACCACCGGCAGGGAACACCCCGCCGGACACGACCGGGAGGCTCACCCCATGTCCGTCCAGCTCCTCACGAACACCGTCATCGGACTCGCACTCGTCGGGTACCTCGCCTGGAAGCAGTCCACCTGGCAGTACCTCGACCCGGCACGGATCTGGCGCGGCCCGGTCGTGATGGCCGGCATCGGCATCGTGGTCCTCGCCCAGAGCGCCGCCACGATCGACACCCAGGACGTCGTCTTCCTCGGCATCGAGGCGCTGCTCTCCGTCGGCATCGGCCTCGCGATGGGCGGCCGCACCCGCTTCCGGACCGTCGGCACCCCCGACGGGAAGGGACGCACCATGCAGTCCCGCACCGGCTGGGTCGGTGCCGGCCTCTGGATCGCCCTCATCGTCGTCCGGATCGGCCTCGACGTCGTCGGTGCCCACCTCGGCGCACACCTGCTCACCTCGACCGGCGTCATCCTCCTCATGCTCGCCGTCAACCGCGCCGCACGGGCACTGGTCGTCGACCAGCGCCTCCAGCACGACGCGCGCACGGCCCGCGGCATGATGGTGTGATGAGCGACCTCCGCGGCCCCGAGGGGCGTGACGCCGGGACCGACTCCGCACGGGGCCGGTCCCGCGCCGGGCTGTCCGTCGGGCTCACCGCGATCGGCATCGTCGTCGTCGCCTTCTGGTTCGTCCGGAACGGCGTCGCCCAGGAACTCCCCGTCTGGGTCTGGGGTGGCGGTGCCGTGGCGCTCGCCGCGTGGGCGGTCCGCGAGTACGGCCCACCCCGCGTCGTCGTGCCCTCGGCCGTGCTGATGGTCGCCGCGGGGTCGCTCGCGGTCGTCCACACCGACGGACTCCTGCTCGTCCCGGTCATCATCGGGCTCGTGGTCCTCGGAGCCGCGCCGACCCTCCCCGGCTGGGCTGCCGTCCTCGCCGCACTCGCCGCCGTGGTCGTCGTCGCCGGGATCGCGACGGTCGTCGGCACATCGGTCGCCCTGGTCCTCGGTGTCGCCCTCGGCCTGGCACTCGGCGTCGTGATCGGCATCAGCCGCCGACAGCTCCGGACGGCGGAGGAACAGACGCGCGTCCTCGAGGAGCAGGCCCGCCAGGCCGACCGCGACCAGCAGCGTGCCCGCCTGCTCGCCGACCGGGCGCGGGTCGCCCGGGACGTGCACGACGTCCTCGCGCACTCGCTCGGCGGACTCGTCCTGCAGCTCGACGCGGTGGAGGCCCTGCTCGAGGTCGGCCGGGTCGACGACGCTCGACGGCGCGCGACCGATGCCCGCGCGCTCGCCGCCGACGGGCTCGCCGAGGCACGTCGGGCTGTCCGCGCCCTCCGCGACGACCTGCCCGACGCCGACGCCGACGCCGACGTCGACGCCGACACGGACACGGAGACCGCCGTCGCCCAGGGTGACCCCTCGTCCGACGAGAGCAGTGCGCCGGAGTCGGCACGGGCCTCCCGGCCGGCCGGCGACGGCATCGCCGCCCTGGTCGACGCGCACCGCTCCTTCGGTGGCACCGCGGTCGTGCAGGGCGACCTGGACCTGCCCGACGTCGACGAGCGCACCCGCGCGGTCGTCGTGGCCGGCGTCCGGGAGGCCCTCAGCAACGCCCGCAGGCACGCTCCCGGCCGCCCCGTGTCCCTGTCCGTCATCCGGGACGGCGACGCCGTGGACGTCGTGGTCGCGAACCCGGTCGCCGCGGACGGACACGGCCTGCTCGGGATGCGCGAGCGCTTCGAAGAGCTCGGCACCGACGCGACCGTCGAGGCGGAGCGGTCCGACGGCGAGTTCGTCGTCGCGATGCACGTGCCCGTCGCCCAGGTCGCCGACCCGCCCGGCGTCGACGGAACGACCGGCCGGACCTCGTGACGATCCGGGTCCTCGTCGCCGACGACCAGGCGATCGTCCGCGACGGACTGGTGACGGTGCTCTCGCTCGTCGACGACCTGGACGTCGTGGGCGAAGCCGAGGACGGCGCGGCCGCCGTCGCGATGGTCGAGGCGCTCACGCCGGACGTCGTGCTCATGGACCTGCGGATGCCCGTCCTCGACGGGGCGGCGGCGACCGGGCGGATCACCGCCGGACACCCGCAGGTCGCGGTCCTCGTGCTGACCACGCACGCGGACGACGACTCGATCCTCACCGCACTCGCCGCAGGGGCCCGCGGGTACCTGACGAAGGACGCCGGCCGCGCCGAGATCGCCACCGCGATCCGTTCGGTGGCCTCGGGGCAGACCACGTTCGACGCGACCGTCGGGGCGAAGGTGCTGGCGCGGCTCGCGGCTGGTGCGGCCGGTGTCGGTGCTGCTGCCGAGGCAGACGACGGTGCCGGTGCGTGGCGGGACCTCCGGCAGCGCTTCCCGGGGCTGACTCCGCGCGAGGCCGACGTGCTGACCCGGATCGCCGACGGCCGGACGAACCCGGAGATCGCCGCCGAGCTGTTCCTGACCGTGCCGACCGTGAAGTCCTCCGTCAACCAGGTCTTCGCGAAGCTCGGCGTCCGGACCCGGGCGGAGGCGGTCGCCCGCGTCCTGCGCTGACCGGCCGGGCTCGTCGTCCCGCGCTTTTCGATGCTTCTGCATCGACTGACAGGGGACGTCAAGCCTCGCGACGTACCGTGGTGCGGTCCTCACGACGACGAGCGACGCGACCGCGGATCCCCACCGACCGGTCGTGCCCGTCGTCCCGGTCCCTCGGGCGTCCCCGCAGGGGTCCGACCCGGACGCCTGCCCGACGACGAGCCCCGCTCCCGTCGCGGGTCTCGACGACGTGCTCCGCGTCCACCCGTACCGCTGCACCGCGCACCGCTGCACCGAGCGTTGCACCACGCACCGCTGCAGACGCACCGCTGCAGACGCACCGCCACACGACGTCCGGGCCCCGCGCCCGAAGGAGCCACCCCATGACCGCCGACACCATGTCCGTCCCCGTCCGACCGAGCCGACCGGACCGGTCGCCGACGTCCGCTCCGGACCGGGTACGGAGCACGGCGGGGCCGAGCCGTGCCTCCCGTCCGCTCGTCGACGACCACCAGGGTGCGCCAGCCTGGATGCGCGTCGTCGGCGGGGTCGTCCTGGCCGCCGGGCTGGCGCTCACCGCAGCCGTCCTCGGCTGGCCCGGGGACGCGCCGGAGTCGGCGCTCGTGATCCCCGGCCTCGTCGCGGTCGTCGTCGGGGTCCTGGCGCTGGTCGCCCGGGCCGGCCTGACCGTCACCGATGACGCCGTCGTCCTGCACTTCCGCCCGCTCCCGCGGCGGCGCATCGCCCGGCGCAGCATCACGGCCGTCCGGGTGACCGAGGCGGACGCGCGCACCTACGGCGGCCTCGGGTTGCGGATCGGCCGTCGTCGCCGGGCCCTCGTGCTCACGCCGGGGCCCGGTGTGGAGATCACCGACGCGTCGGGACGGACGACGTTCGTGCGGAGCGACCGGCCGCAGGACGCGGTGCGGGCGCTGGTCGGCGCCGCTGTCGACAGCACTGCCGACAGCACTGTCGACGGCGCTGCCACGGGTCCTGGTGGCCGTCCCGGCGGGCCTGCAGGGGCCTCTACCGGGGAATGAGAGCGGTCGCCCGGGGCTTATACACGTCGGACTCGATCTCGGTCAAGCCAGGGACTGGACAGCGCACTGTCGAGCCACCTATGATGACAGTTCGCGCTCCCTGGCATCCGTGTCGTCATATTGCGGTCGACCGAGTTCCACGAAGACGCCTCTCAGCAGGTGCTTCGCTGAACACGCCTGGTGATGCCGGTCCCGTATATGGCGGCGGGACCCGCTCACCGATCATCCCACACGCGGCTCCGGACCCGGAGCACACCGTACTCGTGTCCTGATCACCGGGTTGCGCCGAGCGATCAATCCACTCACCTACACACTGCTTCGTCAGTGTCGGCCCGACGGGGCCTACCGGAGGTCACACCCTTGGCTGCTGCGCCCAACGCATCCACCAACCCCAAGAACGGTCGCAACCACTCGCGACTCTCGTTCGCCAAGATCACGGACACCCTCACGGTTCCTGATCTGCTCGCCCTCCAGACGGAGAGCTTCGACTGGCTCGTCGGCAACGACGCATGGAAGGCCCGCCTCGCCGAAGGGCAGGAGCAGGGTCGTACCGACCTCGCGCTGCACTCCGGCCTCGAGGAGATCTTCGAGGAGATCTCCCCGATCGAGGACCTCGGCGAGACCATGCAGCTCTCGTTCACGTCCCCGGAGCTCGAGGACCCGAAGTACTCCATCGACGACTGCAAGGAGCGTGGCAAGACCTACGCTGCCCCGCTCTACGTCAACGCCGAGTTCATGAACCACATGACCGGTGAGATCAAGACGCAGACGGTCTTCATGGGTGACTTCCCGCTCATGACCGAGCGCGGCACCTTCATCATCAACGGCACCGAGCGTGTCGTCGTCTCGCAGCTCGTCCGCTCGCCGGGCGTGTACTTCGAGCGCCAGCAGGAGAAGACGTCCGACAAGGACATCTACTCGGCTCGCATCATCCCGTCCCGTGGCGCTTGGCTCGAGTTCGAGATCGACAAGCGCGACCAGGTGGGCGTGCGCATCGACCGCAAGCGCAAGCAGTCCGTGACCGTCTTCCTCAAGGCCCTCGGCCTGACGAGCGAAGAGATCATGGAGGAGTTCCAGGGCTTCGCGTCCATGGAGTCGACCCTCGAGAAGGACGCCGTCCTCACGAAGGAAGAGGCGCTCAAGGACATCTACCGCAAGCTGCGTCCGGGCGAGCAGGTCGCTGCCGAGGCCGCGCGTGCGCTCCTCGACAACTTCTACTTCAACTCGAAGCGCTACGACCTGGCCAAGGTCGGTCGCTACAAGCTCGACCGCAAGCTCGGCATCGACGCCCCGCTGTCCGACTCGGTGCTCACCGTGCAGGACATCGTCGCGACGATCAAGTACCTGGTGTCCCTGCACGCCGAGCGCACCCACATGGACGGCGTCCGTGACGGTGAGCCGGTCCAGCTCCGCCTCGACGTGGACGACATCGACCACTTCGGCAACCGTCGCATCCGCGCGGTCGGCGAGCTGATCCAGAACCAGGTCCGCACCGGTCTGTCCCGCATGGAGCGCGTCGTCCGCGAGCGCATGACCACGCAGGACATCGAGGCCATCACGCCGCAGACGCTCATCAACGTGCGTCCCGTCGTCGCCGCGATCAAGGAGTTCTTCGGGACGTCCCAGCTGTCGCAGTTCATGGACCAGAACAACCCGCTCGCGGGTCTGACGCACAAGCGTCGCCTCTCGGCCCTCGGCCCGGGTGGTCTGTCCCGTGAGCGTGCCGGCGTCGAGGTCCGCGACGTCCACCCGTCGCACTACGGCCGCATGTGCCCGATCGAGACCCCGGAAGGCCCGAACATCGGCCTGATCGGTTCGCTCGCGTCGTTCGGTCGGATCAACTCGTTCGGTTTCATCGAGACCCCGTACCGTCGCGTCGTCGACGGCGAGGTCACGAAGACCATCGACTACCTGACCGCTTCCGAAGAGGACGAGTTCGTCGTCGCGCAGGCCAACGCCCCGCTGACGAACGACTTCCACTTCGCCGACGACAAGGTGCTCGTCCGCAAGAAGGGCGGAGAGGTCGAACTCGTCGCCCGCGACGAGGTCGACTACATGGACGTCTCGCCGCGCCAGATGGTGTCGGTCGCGACCTCGCTCATCCCGTTCCTCGAGCACGACGACGCGAACCGCGCCCTCATGGGTGCGAACATGCAGCGCCAGGCCGTGCCGCTCCTCCGTTCCGAGTCGCCGCTCGTCGGTACCGGCATGGAGGGCTACACCGCCATCGACGCCGGTGACGTCGTCACCGCCGACAAGGCCGGTGTCGTCTCCGAGGTCTCGGCCGACGCCGTGACCCTGCAGCTCGACGAGGGTGGCACGCAGACCTTCTACCTGCGCAAGTTCGACCGCTCCAACCAGGGCACCAGCTACAACCACCGCGTGATCGTCAGCGCCGGTGAGCGTGTGGAGCAGGGCGAGGTCATCGCCGACGGCCCCGCGACGGAGAACGGCGAGCTCGCGCTCGGCAAGAACCTCCTCGTCGCGTTCATGCCGTGGGAGGGCTACAACTACGAGGACGCGATGATCCTGTCGCAGAACCTCGTGAAGGACGACACGCTCTCCTCGATCCACATCGAGGAGTACGAGGTCGACGCCCGCGACACCAAGCTCGGCAAGGAAGAGATCACCCGCGACCTGCCGAACGTCAGCCCGGACCTCCTGGCCGACCTCGACGAGCGCGGCATCATCCGGATCGGTGCCGAGGTCCGCCCCGGCGACATCCTGGTCGGCAAGGTCACGCCGAAGGGCGAGACCGAGCTGTCCGCGGAAGAGCGCCTGCTCCGTGCCATCTTCAACGAGAAGTCGCGCGAAGTCCGCGACACCTCGCTCAAGGTGCCCCACGGTGAAGAGGGCACGATCATCGGCGTCAAGGTGTTCGACTCGCAGGACGGCGACGACGAGCTCGGCTCGGGCGTCAACCAGCGCGTGGTCGTCTACATCGCCCAGAAGCGCAAGATCACCGCGGGTGACAAGCTCGCCGGCCGCCACGGCAACAAGGGCGTCATCTCGACGATCCTGCCCGTGGAGGACATGCCGTTCCTCGCGGACGGCACCCCGGTGGACATCGTCCTCAACCCGCTCGGCGTCCCCGGTCGCATGAACTTCGGCCAGGTCCTGGAGATCCACCTCGGGTGGCTCGCCAAGCAGGGCTGGCAGGTCGAGGGCATCCAGGAGTGGGCCGAGAACCTGCCCGAGGCCGCGCACAGCGCAGCCCCCGGCACGAAGGTCGCCACCCCGGTGTTCGACGGTGCGTACGAGCGCGAGATCGAGGGCCTCCTCGACTCCACGCTCCCGAACCGTGACGGCGAGCGCCTGATCGGTTCCTCGGGCAAGGCACAGCTCTTCGACGGCCGCTCCGGCGAGCCGTTCCCGGAGCCCGTGTCGGTCGGCTACATGTACATCCTGAAGCTGCACCACCTGGTCGACGACAAGATCCACGCCCGTTCGACCGGCCCGTACTCGATGATCACGCAGCAGCCGCTGGGTGGGAAGGCGCAGTTCGGTGGACAGCGCTTCGGCGAGATGGAGGTGTGGGCGCTCGAGGCATACGGTGCCGCGTACGCCCTCCAGGAGCTCCTGACGATCAAGTCCGACGACATCCTCGGCCGCGTGAAGGTCTACGAGGCGATCGTCAAGGGCGAGAACATCCAGGAGCCCGGCATCCCGGAGTCGTTCAAGGTCCTCATGAAGGAGATGCAGTCGCTCTGCCTGAACGTCGAGGTCCTCTCGGCGGACGGCCAGGCGGTCAGCCTGCGCGACACGGACGACGAGGTCTTCCGTGCCGCTGAAGAGCTCGGCATCAACATCTCCTCGCGGTTCGAGTCGTCGTCCGTCGACGACATCTGATCCCGCCCGCTGAACACGTTTCGAACCAGCAAGAGAGAAGAACATTGCTCGAAGCAACTTCCTTTGACGCCATTCGGATCGGCCTCGCTACCGCCGAGGACATCCGCCAGTGGTCGTACGGCGAGGTCAAGAAGCCGGAGACGATCAACTACCGCACCCTGAAGCCCGAGAAGGACGGTCTGTTCGGCGAACAGATATTCGGTCCGTCCCGCGACTGGGAGTGCGCCTGCGGCAAGTACAAGCGAGTCCGGTTCAAGGGCATCGTCTGCGAGCGCTGCGGCGTCGAGGTCACCAAGTCCTCGGTCCGTCGTGAGCGCATGGGCCACATCGAGCTCGCCGCACCCGTCACGCACATCTGGTACTTCAAGGGCGTCCCGTCGCGCTTGGGTTACCTGCTGGACATGGCCCCGAAGGACCTCGAGAAGGTCATCTACTTCGCGGCGTACATGATCATCAGCATCGACGAGGAGGGCCGTCACGCTGACATGCCCGGCCTCGAGAACGAGATGCGCCTCGAGATCAAGAACCTCGAGAACCAGCGTGACTCGATCATCGCCGACCGCCTCAAGAAGCTCGAGGACGACCTCGCAGCGCTCGAGGAAGAAGGCGCCAAGGCCGACGTGAAGCGTCGGACCAAGGACACCGCCGAGAAGGAGATGTCCCAGGTCCGCAAGTCCTTCGACGAGGACATCACCCGTCTCGAGCGTGTGTGGGAGGACTTCCGCAACCTCAAGGTGGGCGACCTCAAGCCCGAGGACGCCGTCTTCCACGAGCTGCAGGACCGCTTCGGGATCTACTTCGACGCCTACATGGGCGCCGAGGCGATCAAGCTGCGGCTCGAGGCCTTCGACCTGGCCGCCGAGGCCGAGGCACTGCGTCTGCAGATCGCCGAGGGCAAGGGCCAGAAGAAGATCCGTGCGATCAAGCGTCTGCGCGTCGTCAGCTCCTTCCTCGCCACCGGCAACTCGCCGGCAGCGATGGTGCTCGACGTCGTGCCGGTCATCCCGCCGGAACTGCGCCCGATGGTGCAGCTCGACGGTGGCCGCTTCGCCACGTCGGACCTCAACGACCTCTACCGTCGTGTGATCAACCGCAACAACCGTCTCCGCCGCCTGCTCGACCTCGGTGCTCCCGAGATCATCGTGAACAACGAGAAGCGCATGCTGCAGGAAGCGGTCGACGCGCTGTTCGACAACGGTCGTCGTGGTCGCCCCGTCACGGGTACCGGCAACCGCGCCCTGAAGTCCCTGAGCGACATGCTCAAGGGCAAGCAGGGTCGTTTCCGCCAGAACCTGCTCGGCAAGCGCGTCGACTACTCGGGTCGTTCGGTCATCATCGTCGGCCCGCAGCTCAAGCTCCACCAGTGCGGTCTGCCCAAGCAGATGGCGCTCGAGCTGTTCAAGCCGTTCGTCATCAAGCGCCTCATCGACCTGTCGCACGCGCAGAACATCAAGTCGGCCAAGCGCATGGTCGAGCGTTCGCGTGCCCAGGTCTGGGACGTGCTCGAGGAGATCATCCGCGAGCGCCCCGTGCTGCTGAACCGTGCGCCCACGCTGCACCGTCTCGGCATCCAGGCGTTCGAGCCGCAGCTCGTCGAGGGCAAGGCCATCCAGCTCCACCCGCTGGTCTGTGCTGCGTTCAACGCCGACTTCGACGGTGACCAGATGGCCGTGCACCTGCCGCTGTCGGTCGAGGCCCAGGCCGAGGCCCGCATCCTGATGCTCGCCTCGAACAACATCCTCAAGCCGTCCGACGGCCGTCCGGTGACCCTGCCCGCACAGGACATGATCATCGGTCTGCACCACCTCACGACCGTCCGCGAGGGCGCCGTGGGTGAGGGCCGTTCGTTCTCCTCGGTCGCCGAGGCGATCATGGCGAAGGACCAGAACACGCTGCACCTCAACGCGATGGTGAAGATCCGCATGTCGGGTGTCCACTTCGCCGAGGGTGAAGCACCCGAGGGCTACGAGGTCGGTCAGTCGATCCTCCTCGAGACCACCCTCGGCCGTGCGCTCTTCAACGAGACCCTCCCGACGGACTACCCGTTCGTCCAGAAGGTCACCGACAAGGGCACGCTCTCCGCGATCGTCAACGACCTCGCCGAGCGCTACTCCAAGACCGAGACGGCCGCCGCGCTCGACCGGATCAAGGACGCCGGCTTCTACTGGGGCACCCGCTCCGGTGTGACCGTCGCCCTCTCGGACGTCGTGACGCCTCCTCGCAAGAAGGAGATCATCGCGGGCTACGAGATCCAGGCCGCCAAGGTCCAGGGTGAGTTCGACAAGGGTCTGATCACCGACGCGGAACGTCGCGCCGACCTGATCAAGATCTGGACCGAGGCCACCAACGAGATCGCGCAGGAGATGCGGGACAACTTCCCCATCGACAACACCATCAACCGCATGGTGTCCTCGGGTGCTCGTGGTAACTGGCTGCAGGTGCGCAACATCGCCGGTATGCGTGGTCTGGTGAGCAACCCGAAGGGTGACATCATCGCCCGCCCGATCATCAACTCGTACCGCGAGGGCCTGACCGTGGCGGAGTACTTCATCGCCACGCACGGTGCTCGCAAGGGTCTGGCGGACACGGCTCTCCGTACCGCCGACTCGGGGTACCTGACCCGTCGTCTCGTGGACGTGTCGCAGGACGTCATCATCCGTGAGGACGACTGCGGGACGACCCGTGGCCTCGAGCTGCCGATCGCGACGATGGGTGCCGACGGCAAGCTCGTCCGCGACCCGCGCGTCGAGAACACCGTCTACTCGCGCACCCTCGCGACCGAGGCCGTCGATGCCTCGGGCACCGTGGTGGCCGAGGGCGGCGAGGACGTCGGTGACGTCCTCCTCGACAAGCTGCTGGCAGCCGGGGTCGAGAGCATCAAGGTGCGCTCGGTCCTGACCTGCGAGTCGGCCGTCGGTGTCTGCGCGCAGTGCTACGGCCGGTCGCTCGCCACGGGCAACCTGGTCGACATCGGTGAGGCTGTGGGCATCATCGCCGCCCAGTCCATCGGTGAGCCCGGTACCCAGCTGACGATGCGTACCTTCCACACGGGTGGTTCGGCCTCGGCCGACGACATCACGCAGGGTCTGCCCCGCGTGACCGAGCTCTTCGAGGCTCGCACCCCGAAGGGCGCGTCCCCGATCGCCGAGGCCCCCGGCCGCGCCACGATCGAGGACACGGACAAGGGTCGTCGGATCATCCTCACGCCGGACAACGGCGACGAGCCGTTCATCTACCCGGTGCTCAAGCGTGCGACCCTCCTCATCGAGGACGGCCAGCACGTCGAGCTCGGCGAGCAGTTCATCGCCGGCACCGTCGACCCGAAGGAAGTCCTCCGGGTCAAGGGTGTCCGAGAGGTCCAGAAGCACCTGGTCAACGGTGTGCAGGACGTCTACGGCTCGCAGGGTGTGCCGATCCACGACAAGCACATCGAGGTCATCGTCCGCCAGATGCTCCGCAAGGTCACCGTCGTCGACCACGCCGACACCGACCTGCTGCCGGGCGAGCTCGTCGACCGGTCGCGCTACAACGCGATCAACCGGGCGGCGCTGCAGGAGGGTCGCAAGACCGCCTCGGCTCGCCAGGAGGTCATGGGCATCACCAAGGCGTCCCTCGCGACCGAGTCGTGGCTGTCCGCCGCGTCCTTCCAGGAGACCACCCGCGTCCTGACGCAGGCGGCCATGGAGGGCAAGCAGGACCAGCTCGTCGGCCTCAAGGAGAACGTCATCATCGGGAAGCTCATCCCCGCCGGGACGGGCCTCAGCCGGTACCGTGACGTGGACGTGAACGCGACGGAAGAAGCGAAGGCGGAGCGGTACCCGAACCGCATCTTCGCGGACGACTCGTCGTTCTCGGACGCCGACCTGAGCTTCGTCGACTTCGACAGCTTCTCGTCGGACGACTTCACGCCGGGTACGTACAACTGAACCGAGTGAGTCCCTGAGGAGGGCCCCGCATCCAGTGGATGCGGGGCCCTTCCGCTGTCGCGGGGGAGACGCCGGACGGGAGGCACGGGCTGGCCCGCCACGGGCCTCCCATGCCGATCCGGCCCGGTCCTAGACGGAGCGACCGGCGTCGCTGTCGCGACCGCCGGAACCACGGCCGCCCTCGTCGGCGAGCGAGTACAGGCTCAGGACGTTGCCGTCGGGGTCGCGGGCGTCGAACCAGTCGACGGCTCCGTCGACGCACTCGACCGGTCCGACGTCGATCCCGAGGGCGGCGATCCGGGCGTGCTGCGCCACGACGTCGTCGACGCCGAAGCGGACGATGACGGGGTTGTCGTCGGCGTCCGGGTCCTCGAGGAGCTGGATCCAGATGCCGCCGACCTCGTACTCGGCGACGCCCTCGGTGGGCTCGAGATCGGGCTCGACCCGTTCGAACACCGCGCCGTACCAGAGGCAGGAGGCCTCCAGGTCGGTGACGGGCAACCCCACGGTCACGCTCGTGATGTCCATGTCTCATCATGGTCCGTCGATGCCCGGTGCGTCGAGGGGTAGGGCATGCTGTGAGGATGGCGACGCTGCGCGAACGGGTCACGGCTCCGGCTCACCTCGATGTCCCGACACCGGTCGGTGGCCTGACGTTCCGGCCCGCCACGATGGCGGACCTGCCGGAGGTGCACGGCATCGCCCTCGAGTCGGCCGCGGTCGACGAGCCGCACGCGCATCCCTCCACAGAGGACTTCGTGCACCGGCTGTCCACAGAAGGGCTCGACCCCGAGCGTGACACGGTGGTCGCGATCGATGCTGAGGGGCATGTGCACGCCTACGCCATCGTCATCCCGGTCCCGACGCGGGACACCGCTGCCCGGGTCATCCTCGGCGGCTCGGTGCGCCCCGCGCACCGCGGACGGGGGATCGGCCGACGGATGCTCGCGTGGCAGACCGGGCGGGCACGGCAGCATCTCGCCGGGCTCGACCTGGACCTGCCCGGCGCCATCGACCTCACCGCACCGCAGGGGTCGTCGACACTCGCGCTCGCCGCGCACGCCGGACTGCACCCGGTGCGGACGTGGGTCGACATGCAGGTCGTCCTGGACGACGCGGATGCGCCCGGGCGGCAGTCCGTGCCGCCGTTGCCCGACGGGCTCGTGCTGCGCGCGGCGACGGTGGCCGACGTCGAGCCGATGCGGGCGGCCAAGAACGACGCCTTCCGTGACCACTGGGGCTCGCAGCCGATGGTGGAAGCGGACTGGCGCGGGTACCTCACGGCGGAGAAGAGCCGGTTGGACCTGTCGCGCGTCGTGGTGGACGAGCACGGGGACGTCCTGGCCTTCACCGTCGTCGAGTCCGACCCCGGTGCCTTCGCTGCCCGCGGTCGGAGCTTCGGGTACCTCCACTGGGTCGGCGTCGTCCGTCGCGCACGCGGTCGCGGCCTCGCTCCGCTGGTGCTCGGTGCGACCCTCGACGCCGTCCGTGACGCCGGCCTCTCCGCAGCGTCGCTCGAGGTCGACGCCGAGAACCCGAGCGGTGCCGTCGCGCTGTACGAACGGTTCGGCTTCGTCGCCGGGACCGCGACGATCACGACCTCGATGGCCCTCTAGGCTCCGTCCGCGGAACTCGGTACCCCGGGGTACCCCTGTTCTGGGTCCAGTCTGGACCCCGCCGCCCCCTCCTTCTGGGACTGATCCGCGCAGTGACACCGGACGTAGCGTGGTCGAGCGCCGCAACCCTGGCGGCACCCACCGAACCACGCCGATCCGTCGCGCGCGCAAGCAAGGAGGTACAGGGCACATGGCAACCCTGTCCGAGATCCTGATCCTCAACGGCGCCCTCCCGATCGAGTACCTCGACGCGATGACCGGTCACGAAGACGTCGACGAGCAGGCGATCCGCTCACTCGTCGAGCAGGGCGTCGTGAGCGAGGCGCAGTACATCACCGCGCGTGCTGCGTCGCACAACTCGAAGACGGTCCCGCTGACCGACTACCCGGTCGACGGCACGGCCGTCTCGGTCCTGCCCGCTCCGCTCTGCCGTCGGCACTCGGTGCTCGGCATCGGCTTCGAGGGCGAGACCCTCGTGCTCGCGATGGTCAACCCGGCCAACGTCCTGGCGATCGACGACGCACGCACGGCCTCCGGCCGGCCGATCAAGCCGCTGCAGGTGGACGAACGTGACCTGTTGTCCGCCTTCGAACGCTACCTGCGCGCCGACGACGAGCTCAACGACCTCACCTCCTCGCTCGAAGAAGAGGCGCGCACCACCGAGCACCAGGCCGACATCGGCGACGGCTCACTCGACGACGTCCCGATCGTCCGGTTCGTCAACCTGCTCGTGTCGCAGGCGATCCAGGACCACGCGTCCGACATCCACATCGAGCCCGGCGAGCACGAGGTCCGGGTCCGCTACCGCATCGACGGCGTCCTGCACGAGATGAGCCCGGCGCCGAAGAACATCCAGAACGGCGTCATCAGCCGCCTCAAGATCATGAGCGACATCGACATCGCCGAGCGACGGAAGCCCCAGGACGGCCGCATGTCCGTCCGTCACGGTGGACGCCAGATCGACCTCCGAGTGGCGACGTTGCCGACGGTGTGGGGCGAGAAGGTCGTCATGCGGATCCTCGACAACACGAACACCTCGTTGACCCTCAAGGACCTCAACCTGCTCGACCGGAACGCCGCGGCCTACCAGCGCTCCTACTCGAAGCCGTACGGCATGATCCTGGTCACCGGCCCGACCGGTTCCGGCAAGTCGACCACGCTCTACACGACGCTGAACGCCGTCGCGAAGCCCGAGATCAACGTCATCACCGTCGAAGACCCCGTCGAGTACCGGATGGCGGGGGTCAACCAGGTGCAGGTCAACCCGAAGGCCGGGCTGACCTTCGCCTCGGCGCTCCGCAGCATCCTCCGCTCAGACCCCGACGTCGTCCTGCTCGGTGAGATCCGCGACCACGAGACCGCCCAGATCGCGATCGAAGCGTCCCTCACCGGGCACCTCGTGCTCTCCACCCTGCACACGAACGACGCACCCTCGGCGATCACCCGTCTCACCGAGATGGACATCGAGCCGTTCCTTGTCGGGTCCGCGCTCGACTGCGTCGTCGCCCAGCGGCTCGCCCGCAAGCTCTGTGACCGGTGCAAGGTCCCGGCCTTCTACGAGGCCGAGCAGCTCCACGCGCTCGGGTTCCTCGACAGCGCCGACGCCCCCGTGCCCGACTTCTTCGCCCCGATCGGCTGCTCGGTCTGCTCGAACACCGGGTACCGGGGACGCATCGCCCTGCACGAGGTGATGACCGTGACCGAGGAGATCGAGCGCCTCGCCGTGTCCCGGGCCTCGAGCGCCGAGATCAGCCGGGTCGCCCAGGCGCAGGGCATGCTCACCCTCCGCATGGACGGGTGGGAGAAGGTCAAGCTCGGCCTGACGAGCGTCGACGAGATCCTGCGCGTGGTCGCGTAGCCGTGGGAGACGAACAGATGACCGACTCCGTGTACGACCTGAGCCCCGCCGGGGACGAACCCGTCGACGGCTGGCACCCCGGCACCCCCGGTCTCGAGGTCGGTGGACGCCGTGCTGCGCGCCTCGCGCAGGCCGCGCAGCAGTCCCCGGCACCATCCGGGGCACCCGTCGTCCCTGCCCCATCAGCTGCACCAGCTGCACCAGCCACCCCCGTCTACGACCTCAGCGACGACCTCGCCGGCTGGGCCGCCCCGAGTGGCGTGCCGGTCGCCGTCCCCGTCGCGCAGCCGTACGCCGTACCGGCCACACCTCCCGCTGCGGTGCCGCCGTCGACCGCGAGCTACGGGTACGAACCGGACCCGGCTCTCGGGTACCAGGTGACCGAACGGCTGCCGGTGGTGCCTGCGGTCGCCACCACGAACCTCCAGACCGTCGCCGCCCCGCCGGTGCAGATGGTCGCCCCGACGGGCAGCGCCGAGATCAACTTCACGCGCCACGCCCGCGAAGACGCCGACTCCGACCTCGTGACCGCCCTCGCTCAGGTCGTCTACCAGGGGGCGTCCGACCTGCACGTCACCGCCGACGCACCGCCGACCGTGCGCGTCGACGGCTCGCTGCGTCCCGCCGTGCCGGGAGGCCCGTGGGCGCGCAACAAGGTCATCGCCGCCCTCAGGACGCTCATGTCCGCCGAGCAGGCCGCACAGTTCGACCAGGAACAGGAACTCGACTTCGCGTACTCGCTGTCGCCCGAGTTCCGCTTCCGCGTGAACTACTACCAGCAGCGCGGCAACTGGGGCGCGGCCTTCCGCATCATCCCCACCAAGATCAAGACCCTCAAGCAGCTCGGCATCCCCGAGTACGTGGGGGACTTCGCCAAGCTGCCGCGCGGCCTGGTGCTCGTCACCGGACCCACCGGCTCCGGCAAGTCGACCACCCTGGCCGCGCTCATCGACCTGGTCAACGAGACCCGGGCCGACCACATCGTGACGGTCGAGGACCCGATCGAGTTCATGCACGAGCACAAGAAGGCGATCATCAACCAGCGCGAGGTCGGCGCGGACACGCACTCGTTCGCCCGAGCGCTGAAGCACGTGCTGCGCCAGGACCCGGACGTCATCCTCATCGGTGAGCTCCGCGACCTCGAGACGATCTCCGTCGCGCTCACCGCTGCCGAGACCGGCCACCT
This sequence comes from Curtobacterium sp. MCBD17_030, assembly GCF_003224255.1. NCBI lineage: Bacteria > Bacillati > Actinomycetota > Actinomycetes > Micrococcales > Microbacteriaceae > Curtobacterium > Curtobacterium sp. MCBD17_030. The sequence goes on from NZ_QKLI01000007.1 coordinate 121,313, forward strand.
GGTGTTCGCCACCCTGCACACACAGAGCGCCCCCGGCACCATCGACCGCGTCATCGACGTCTTCCCGCCGCACCAGCAGGGCCAGATCCGCACCCAGCTCGCCGCCACCCTCGAAGGCGTCGTCTGCCAGACCCTCGTCCCCAAGGCCAACGGCACCGGTCGCATCGTGTCCACCGAGATCATGAAGACCACCCCCGCCATCGGCAACCTCATCCGTGAGGGCAAGACGTACCAGATCACCTCGGCCATGCAGGCCGGGCGCGACGCGGGCATGCACACGATGGACCAGGACCTCGCCGAACTGGTCAACGTCGGCACCATCACCCGCAAGGCGGCGCTCGAGAAGGTGCACGACCTCGAGGGCTTCGACCGGCTCGTGCAGCGCGTCGAGTCCCCGTCCGACGCGTCCGCCGACGCCATCGCCGCGAGCGGGATCGACTTCGGCGACAAGTTCTCCGGAGGCTACTGATGTCCCTCGCATTCGACTACCGCGGGCGGGACGGGGCGGGGAAGCTCGTCAAGGGGCGCGTCGACGCCGCGTCCGAAGGTGCCGTCGTCCAGCGCCTGCGTGGCATGGGCGTCTCGCCGATCGCCATCACCGAAGCCAAGGCCGGCACCGGTCTGCAGACCGAGATCAAGATCCCGGGCTTCGAGAAGGGCGTCGGGCTCAAGGACCTGGCGATCATGTCGCGGCAGGCGTCGACGATGTTGTCGTCCGGGCTGTCGCTGCTGCGTGCGCTGACGATCCTGGCCGATCAGACCGAGAGCAAGAAGCTGAAGGACATCCTGGGCAAGGTGCGCGACGAGGTCGAGCAGGGCGTCTCGTTCTCCGATGCGGTCGCGAAGTTCCCGATCGAGTTCCCGCCGATCATGATCAACATGATCCGTGCGGGGGAGACCGGCGGGTTCCTCGACCAAGCCATGGACTCGATCGCGACGAACTTCGAGAAGGAGCACAAGCTCCGGTCGACGATCAAGTCAGCGATGACCTACCCGGTCGTGGTGCTGTGCATGTCGCTGGCATCCGTCGTGATCATGCTCGTCTTCATCGTGCCGATCTTCCAGGACATGTTCTCGAGCCTCGGCGGACAGCTGCCGCTGCCGACGATGATCCTGGTGCAGCTGTCGCACGCGATGCGATGGGGTGCGCCGGTCCTCGTCGTCGTCATCGCCGCCGGATGGTTCTGGTACCGGGCGAACAAGAACACCGATCGTTTCCGCGCATTCCGTGATCCGATCATGCTGCGTTTGCCGATCTTCGGTTCATTGACGAAGAAGATCGTCATCGCTCGGTTCGCACGGAACTTCTCGAACATGATCGGGGCCGGCGTGCCCATTCTGCAGGCGTTGAAGATCGTCGGCGAAGTCTCGAACAACTTTGTCGTGCAGAAAGCCCTCGACCGCGTTTCCGAAAGCGTGCGGAAAGGCGAATCCATCGCCGAACCCCTGGCGCAGGAAAAAGTGTTCCCGACGATGGTGTCGCAGATGGTCGCGGTCGGTGAAGACGCCGGCTCGCTGGAGACCATGCTCGAGAAGATCGCCGTGTTCTACGACTCGGAAGTGGAATCCACCACCGAGGCGTTGACCTCGCTGATCGAACCACTCCTCATCGCGTTCCTCGGTGTCGTGGTCGGCGGCATGATCATCGCGCTGTACCTGCCCATCTTCCAGATCACTTCACTCGTGCACTGAGTACAACTCGTTTCCAACGCCCCCTCCACGGGGGTGTTCTGCCGTTTTCTGCCCCCGATTCTGGGGGTGTTTCACTCAGGGGTTGGCCCCCGTTCTCGGGATTCCGACGGAGAAACGCGCCCAATACGCTGATGACCGGCGACGAGCACAAGCCGGAACCACACCACCCCACCATTTCCCGGATGAAGGAACAACAATGTACTTCCGTCTCATGGGCAAGCTTGACGCTCGCCGCAAGGGTCTCCTCAACGAGAACGAGAAGGGCTTCACCCTGATCGAACTCCTGGTCGTCGTGATCATCATCGGCATCCTCGCCGCGATCGCGATCCCCGTGTACCTGAACGTTCAGAACAACGCGAAGGACGCCTCGGTCAAGTCCGATCTTGCGAACGCGAAGACCGCCGTCATCGCCTACCAAACTGACAACAACGGCAAGCTGCCGGCGGCGACGGACTTCACTTCGGCGACCCTTGGCCAGTACGGCTACACGCAGAGCGACGGCAACGCCTTGACGTACAAGGGCGTCAGCACCACCGCCTTCTGCATCGCCGGGGTCGGGGCGACGACCACGAGCTACAAGATCACGGAGTCCACGGCGGCTGCCAAGGGCACGTGCTGATCTCCTAGCACTAGTCAAAGGGCGGCTCGTCTTGGACGAGCCGCCCTTTCAGTCGAAACGCATCATTCATAGAGGTGGTGACCATGATCAATCGTCTGCAGCGACTGCTGCGCCCGGCCGAGCCTGCGCAACGCGAGGCGGGCTTCAGCATCATCGAGGTCATGGTCGCGATGATGGTCTTCGCCGTCATGTCCGTCGGTATCGCCTACGGCATCGCCAACACTCTGCAGCTCACCCAGACGAGCCGCGGTCGAGAGACGGCCGTGGCCCTCGCTTCGCAGGACATCGACATGCTGCGCCAGACCGCGGCGGCGTCGACGACCGGCATCTTCGACGTGGTCAGCGCGCGCGGGGACGACAACACCTCGACCATCGGCGGGATGACCTACCGGGTCGATCGGAAGGTGTCCTGGGTCCAGAGCGACGGCGCGAGCGGTGCGTGCGGCACGTCCAACGGCAAGCTCGCGTACAAGAGCGTCGTCGAGACGGTGTCGTGGCCGAATCCCCGCGGGGGCTCGAGCTCGACGTCCGTGACCTCCGCGATCGCTCCGAGTGACGCCGTCACCGACCCCGGCTACGGGACCATCATCATCTCGGTGGCCGATGCGTCGGGCGCCCCGTACCCCGGCGTCTCCATCAGCGTCACGCCGGTCGGGGGCGGGACGGGGTCGGCGCTGACGAAAAGCCCGCTGCCCACGGACGCCCAGGGTTGCTCCTACGCGGTCAACGTGGTGCAGGGCGACTACACGGTCACCGCGAACACGCCCGGTGGCATCGACACCGACCAGCAGCAACCCTCGAAGCAGTCGCCGATCTCGGTCACCGCCGGGGCCAGTGCGCCGGTGCCGTTCGTCTACGACCAGGCGAGCACGATGCGCTTCCAGTACGCACCGACGTACAACGCCACCGTGCCGACGAACATGGTGACCACGCTGTCCAGCTCCGTCGGCGGTCTCGATCCGGTGTCGCCGTGGGACACGACCAGCAAGACCCTGCAGATCACCTCGACGACGAACCCGAGCCCGTCCGCGGCGGTGTTCCCCTTAACGTCCGGGTACACCGTCCTGGCCGGTCCGTACTCGAACAGCCTCGACGGCACGAAGAACTGCCTGAGCCCGAGCCCCGCGTCGTGGACGACCCCGAACCCGACGGGCGACGTCGGCGTGGGCACGGCGGTGGTACCGGCACCGGCGGGCGACACCGCGGATGCGCCGGTGATGATGGGCGTCGCCACCGTCAAGGGTGTCAAGGGCCGCTACCTCACCGCCGTCTCGTCGTCGGCCCCCGGCCCGGGGGACCCCGGGTGCGCGGCGGGCATGACGATGAGGTTCCCGGTCGCCGGTGCCGACGTGGCCACCATCGCGCTGCCGTTCGGCACGTGGATCATCTCGTCCGGAACGACCTTCGGGTCGACGACGAAGAACGAGATCGCCTCGAACGCATCGAACGTCGCCCCCGTCACCAACGGCTCCGTCAACCGGAAGACCGCCCTGGTGGTCATCAGCTACGACAACACCCTGACCCTCGACCCCCGGGGGCAGATCCGATGACGCGGTTCCTCCGCCGGCTGCACCGCGGTCAGTCCGGCATCAGCCTCAGCGAGCTCCTCGTGTCGATGAGCGTCGCTTCCATCATCATCATCGCGGTCGGTGGGTTCTTCGTCGCCACGCTCCGTGCGGGGTCTACGAACTCGACGTCCGACCAGAACTCGCGGGTCGCGTCGAGCGTCATGAACTCCGTCACGCGCTACGTGCACGCCGCCAGCCTGCTGCCGAAGGCCGACGGGTCGTCGGTACCGGCCGTCGTCGAGGCCACCCCCACGAAGCTCACCTTCACCGCGTTCATCAACCTCGACGGGAACACGACGGACAAGCCGGTGCTGGTCCGTTACTCGCTCAACAGTGCTCAGCGGGTCGTGTTCGACCAGTGGGACGGCACGGCGACGAACGGCTTCTACTCCTTCCCGGCACCCACGCAGACGCCGACCAGGAGCTTGGTGATCGGCGGGCCGATCGCGTCCCCGACCAGTGACGGGGACGCGCTCTTCACGTACCTCGGTGCCGACGGGAAGGCCGTGGCCACTCCCGCGTCCGGCATCGTCCCGCCGACCGGTCTCGGGACGATCCGGGCGGTCCAGGTGAACCTGGAACTCGGATCGACCACGGCCGGCAAGCCCTCGAACACGCACCTCCAGAACACCCTGTACCTGTTCAACGTCGTCTACGGCACATCCGTCGGGACGACGCCGTGATCCGCCGGCTGATCCGGGTACTCCGGCGGACGCACGACGACGAGCGCGGTGTCGTCCTCGCAAACGTGCTGATCTTCGGAACGGTGATGATGCTCCTCGTCGCGACGATGATCGCCGTCTCCACCTCCGGCGCGGTGAAGTCCGCCGCCGACCGCAACTTCCAGAACGCCATGGCGGCCGCGTACGCGGGCCTCGCCGACTACCAGGCGAAGCTGTCGAACGACAACGGGTACGCGCTGTACGGCAACGCGAACGCGCAGTTCAGCAAGGCGACGGGGTCCTCGTTCACCGGCAACGACTCGAACATCGCCTTCACGAACACCGGGTCGCAGTGGGCGCCGGTGATCGGTTCATCCGACCAGTCCTTCCGCTACGAGGTCGACAATTCGGACTACTCGGCGAAGGGCGTCCTCCGTGTCCGCGTCACCGGGAAGTCCGGTGGGAGCGTGCGCTCCCTCGTCGCGAACCTCAAGGGCGACGGGTTCATCAACTACCTGTACTTCACGAACTACGAGTCGTCCAACCCCGCGTTGACGGGGTCGTCGTGCACGACGGCGTACCAGTGGCAGGCTGGCGTCAGCGGCAAGTGCTCGCCGGTGCAGTTCGCCGGCAGTGACGTCCTGAACGGCCCGATCCGCACGAATGACGTGTTCACCGCGGCGTGCTCGACCACCTTCATGGGCTCGGTCGAACAGCACGACGCGTCCGTGCGGTCCTCCGGCGGCGGCTGCAACGGGGTGTTCAAGGGCGGGGCGCCGTCCATCGTGCCCTACCTCGGACTCCCCGCGCTGAACTCGAACATGTCGCAGGAGACCCGCACCGACATACCCGCGACGGTCCCGCGGCCGGGGTGCCTCTACACCGGTCCGACCCGTGTCTCCTTCTTGGGGAACGGCAACATGACGGTGTGGTCCCCATGGTCGAAGGCGACGCAGGTCAAGGTCTCGAGCTCGACCGGTGAGGTCGTGAAGAGCGACGACATCGCGAAGGCGGCGTCGCTCTGCGGGACCATCGACGCACTGCAGAGCGCGGCGGGTGCCACCATCCCGACCCTGCCCGCGAACCTGATGTACGTGCAGGACATCCCGTCGGCGGCGAACAACGTGAACACCTGGCCGTCCGGCACGATCCCGTCGAAGTACTCGAACACGTACTGCTCCACCGCGGTCACCGTGCAGAGTGGGAAGGTGTCGACCAAGTCGAACCAGCCCTACAGCAACGGTCAGGGTTTCCCGGCCACGAACGAGTGGATCAACACCGGCTCCGCGAACAACTACCGCACGGGCTCTGTGTCGGACACGTACTCCTGCACCGCCGGCGACCTCTTCGTGAGCGGTGGCTTCTCCGGCGCGATGACGATGGTCGCGTCGGGGACCATCTGGGTGACCGGCGACATCACGTACGGCGACCCGACGAACGACATCCTCGGCCTCGTCGGGCAGAACGCGGTCGAGATCTACAACCCTGCGCAGTGCTCCGCGTACCCGACGTCGTTCGGGACGGTCGACTACTCACGCTGCACCAGCGGCGGAGTCGGTCTCCTGAACCGCAGCTACGGAGCCAAGATCACGATCAGTGCCGCGATCGCGAGCAACGCGGGCACGTTCTGGAACCAGAACTACGACATCGGCTCACAGCTCGGCGTCCTCAAGGTCATCGGCTCGATCGCGCAGAACTGGCGTGGGGCGGTCGCGACGACCGGCGGCACCGGTTTCGTCAAGAACTACGTGTACGACCAGCGCCTCCTCACCACGGCTCCGCCGAAGTTCCTCCAGCCGGTGTCGACCTCCTACGGCGTCACGACCCAGGTCGAGGTGCAGTCGGCGTACAAGACCGACGGCTCGTGTGCCACGACCACGACCGGGGTTTGCCGATGACCGCGGCCACCGCCGACGTCACGCCGCTCGTCGTCGTCTTCAGCGGGATCATCGGCATCGTCATCGGCTCGTTCCTCAACGTGGTCGTCTACCGGGTGCCCGCCGGACGGTCGGTGGTGGCCCCCGCCAGCGCCTGCCCGCAGTGCGGCCACGCCATCCGCCGTCGCGACAACGTCCCGGTCCTGTCGTGGTTGGTCCTCCGCGGTCGCTGCCGTGACTGCGGGGCGCCGATCTCGGCACGCTACCCCGCTGTCGAACTGGGCACCGGCCTGCTCTTCGCCCTGGTCGCCGCCGTCGCGTCCCCGGCGACGACCGCCACCGTGCGGGACACCACGGGGGCGGCGCTCCTGTTCGTCGGGCTCCTCTTCCTGATGGCCGTCAGCGTCGCGCTGGCGTTGATCGACCTGGACACCCACACGTTGCCGAACGCGATCGTGTACCCGGCTGCCGTCGTGCTCGTCGTCGTGCTCCTCGGCGCCTCCGTCGCGGTCAGCGACCTCTCCCCGTTCCTGCGAGGGCTCTTCGGTGCAGCCGTCCTGGGAGGCGCCTACCTGGTCCTCGCACTCGCCGTGCCCGGCGGGATGGGGCTCGGCGACGTGAAGTTGGCCGTCGTCCTCGGACTCGTGCTCGCGTACCTCGGATGGGGACCCCTCGCAGTGGGAGCTTTCGGCGCGTTCCTCGTCGGCGGTACGGTCGCGATCGTCCTCCTCGCGCTCGGTCGTGTGCGGCGGAGGGGCGGGATCCCCTTCGGGCCGTCGATGCTCGTCGGGGCGTGGCTCGGGATCGCCTTCGGAGCGCCGCTCTGGCAGGGCTACCTGGGGCTCCTGGGCCTCGCCTGACCTCGTCGACACTGACTCCCTGACCCGACCGAACCACACCAGAACCGAGAGCAGCAGCATGAGCAAGAGCATCGTGGGCGTCGACATCGCCGGATCGTCGATCCGTGCCGTCGAGGTGGCTGACGCGGACCGTGCGCGACCGACCCTGGTCCGTTTCGCCGAGGTGCCGACACCGGAGGGTGCCGTCAGCCGCGGCGAGGTCCTCGAGCCGAACACGGTGGCAGCAGCGCTCCGGCAGCTCTGGAGCATCGGGCGGTTCCGTTCGAAGAACGTGGTGCTCGGGATGGGCAACCAGCGTGTCCTGTCCCGTGACCTCACGGTCCCGCAGGCACCGCTCGCGCAGATCCGCGAGAGCCTGCCGTTCCAGGTGCAGGACATGCTCCCCGTGCCGGTCGGCGACGCGATCCTCGACTTCTACCCGACGTCCGAGAGCCAGAGCGAGAACGGCCCCGTGGTGCACGGCCTGCTCATCGCCGCGATCAAGGACGCCGTCCTCGCGAACGTCCGCGCGGTCCAGCTGGCCGGGCTGAACCCGGTCGGCGTGGACCTCATCCCCTTCGCCCTGACGCGGGTGCTGGTCGGCCGACAAGGGCGCCCGGGAACGGTGGCGCTCGTTCAACTCGGTGCCGACACCACAAGTGTCGTCCTCGCGACGAACGGCATCCCCCAGTTCGTGCGCATCATCCCGAGTGGCGGGAACGACATCACGAAGACGCTGTCCGGGCGGATCGAGATCTCGTTCGACCAGGCGGAGGCGGTCAAGCGGCACCTCGGCCTGGGGCCCGGCGGTCGGACGGTCGACGACGCGCGTGCCGTCGCCGCGACCCACGACGCGGCGAGCGAACTCATCGCGAGCCTCCGGAACACGATCAACTACTTCGCGAACACCCGGCCGGCGGAACCTGTCACCCAGATCGTCCTCGTGGGTGGTGGAGCGAGGCTCATCGGGTTCCGGGAAGCCCTTGCAGAGCAGACACGCATCCCCGTCGACCTCGGGAGTGCCTTCACGGGAGTGGCGACGGCACGGTCCCTCCGGCCAGAGGACGTCGCCGACCACGGTGACGCGATCTGTGTCGCCTTCGGACTCGCAGTCGGGAGCAGAGCAGCATGACCAGCGCGCAGAACAGACCGTTGAACCTGCCGTTCTCCAAGCGTGCGGGACGTGGGCGATCGCAGCCGACCGACGACGCGCCCGCTGCGACGGTGCGGCGGAGCGTCCCGAAGAAACGGCCCGCCGTCTCCGGGCCGCCGATCCGGGAACCCCGTGTCAACCTGCTGCCGATCGAGGTCCACGTCGACCGCCGCGAGCGGACGACCGCTCGACGGGCGTGGATGGGTGTCCTCGTGGCCCTCGCCGTCGTCGTCCTCGCGGCGGGGGCTGCAGTCGCCCACCAACTCGACTCCGCCTCGTCCCTCTCCGCCGCGCAGGAGGCGACGTCGTCCCTGCTCGCGCAGCAGCAGCGCTACTCCGAGGTGCGGAGCGCGGAGGCCGACACCAAGGTCCTCCATGCTGCCCAGGCGGTCGGCGGGTCGACCGAGATCGATTGGGACTCGGCTCTGTCGGGCATCCGCGCGGTGCTGCCCGAGGGCGTCAGCATCTCGGCGATGACGATCGACTCCGCGAGTCCGACGCAGGTCTTCGAGCAGTCGAGCGTGCCGCTCCAGCGCCAGCGCGTCGCGACGCTCTCGCTCACCGTGCGGACCGCGACGATCCCCTCGGTCCCAGACTGGAACGACCGGCTGTCAGCCCTCCCGGGCTACGCCGACTCGACGATCGCCTCGATCTCCCTGAACGCAGACACCGGTGAGTACAGCGCGGTGGTGCAGGTCAACCTGGACGCCGACGCGTACGACGGCAAGTACACGAAGGCGGCCGACCGATGAACAAGAACAAGCTCTCGCTCGTCATCGCCCTCGTGATGACGGTCGCCGTGCTGGCCGGCGGGTGGTTCCTCGGTGTCCAGCCCCAGCTCGCCCAGGCTGCCGCCAACGGTACGCAGCAGGAGACGATCGACAGCACCAACAGGGCCAACCAGTTGGAGCTCGCCCGGTTGGCGAAGGCGTCCGACTCGCTGAGCACGACGAAGTCCGAACTCGCGACTCTGCGGGCTTCCGTCCCGGCGAGCATGGACACGACGCCCTTCCTCAAGGCACTCGACGGTTACGCGTCCGCTGCCGGCGTCGTCGTCACGACGATCACCATCGGTGATGCCGCGCCGTACGAGGCACCGGCCGCGGCTGCCACGCCGTTGGACGCGTCGTCGGCCTCACCGAGTGCGACCCCGAGTGCGACGCCCAGCCCGACGAGCAGCCCGTCGGCCACGCCAGCCGTCCCCAGCGCACCCGTGCCCGTCACGGACGCGGCGATCACCGGCACAGTCTTCACGGTGGTCCCGGTCACCGTCGCCGTCACCGGCTCGTACGACCAGGCACTCGCCTTCACGAAGTCCGTCCAGACCGGCGACCGTCTGTTCCTCGTGAACCGCATCGCGGCCACCGACGTCGACGAGAGCGGCCCGCCGATGACGAGCCAGGCGTGGTCACTGTCCGGCTCCGTGTACGTCCTCGGCGGCACCGCGGACGCCGCCGGCAAGTAGGCGGAGGGCTGCGCCCGCCCGCCCTCCCCGCACCGGGGC